>JABIDS010000009.1 GCA_018651605.1 archaeon
CTAATTCTTTTTGTAATTTAGGTTTTGTTCTAATTACTTCTTTGAGGTTTTCAACGTATATTTCTTGCATGGTTATTTGAGGGTGAATGGAGTTATAAGGTTTTTGGGTTGAAGAATGCGTTCGCTTTCGCGAACGAGTTTATTTTATGGAAAATTAGGAATCTTCGATAACCCAATTTTCTAATTTTTCTTGATAATGTTAATATCTTAGAAGTTATGTAGATGAGGAGATTGGTTATTATGAGTAGGGTGGATTTTAATTATTCAACTTCATCCAATATAATTCTTTTTTGGAACTTTCCTCTTTTGATTGCTTTTTGATGTTTTGTATGAATTAAATTTTGTTTGTTGAAATGTTTGAAATCGCATATGGCATCTATGACTTCTAATATGTCTGCGAGTTCTTCTTGAGTTGGTTCATTTATGAATTCATTTGTTTCTTCTATTAGTTTTTCTTTTAGTTTTGTCCAATATTCTTGATTTTCTGCTATGTGGATGATTGGAATTTTGTTGTCTTGTTTTATGATTTCTGGAATTTTATCTCTTATTAGTTTGTTGTATTTCATTAATGTTTAAAGAAATAGTTAATTATAAGGTTTTTGTTTAGAATTAAAATTCACTTTCAACTTGTTTGATGAAACCTTTTCTTTTTAGGAATTCTACTTGTGCAGGTGTGTATTTGAATAGGATGTCGCCTTTTTTGTCGCCTTCGAATTCCCAAGGTCTGACGATTACTGTATCTCCTGGACGAATCCATAGTCGTCTTCTGAGTGCTCCTGGGATTCTGCAGTTTCTTTCTTTGTCGTCTAGGCATTTTATGACTGTTCTGTTTCCTCCAACTCGTTGGTCAACTATTCCTATGACTTCGTTGTCTCTTGGAGTTCTAACTCTTGTTACAACTTGTGGTGCGCCTTTTATTGGTGCTTTGTTTCTTTTTGATTTATCTTTAAATTTTGGTGGCATCGTACTCGTATGGAAACCCAGGTTTCCCTGACAAGTCACCCTTCCTTAGATTGTGAATTTTATTCTAAAATTCATACTAAATGCTTTCGCATTTAGGATTCAAAAATTTCTTTTGGAAATTTTTGGTAAGGGGTTGTTGTTTAGTTAGATTAAGAGAGAAAATTAAGTTTATAAGAGTTTGGATGTGGATTTCTAACGTCTTGTATTTTAATATATATTATAAAATGGTTTGTTTTAATAATCTAAATTTTTATAAACCCTTAATTTATCTTAATTTTACTATGGCAAAGACAACTTCTAGAAAAAGAACATCTCCAAAGCAATGGAGGATGGAGTCTAGAATTAAAGACCAAGTGAGTTTTAGAACAGATTTAACTGATAATTATCAACTTGAAATTTCAAGATACCCTTCAGAAATAACATTATTTCAGTTTGGCGATGCACCTAGTGAAAGAAATAAATTTATAGGAGTGGTAGGAATTAGTGATGGATTTCGTACAAGTATTGTGGAACCTCTTGAAGGAGGATTAGTTAAAACTGATTCTAAGTTATCTGTAAATTATTTTGGTGATTGTGGTCCTGTACCATTTATTAATTCATATTTTTCAAATGGAGAATTAGTTGTAGTAGATAGTTATGCTGAACTTCTTAAATCTTTTGTTGATGGTATAAGGGGTTTGGACCATCATGATGCTCAAGATACTCTTAAAATGGTGTTTAGAAAAGCTCTTGATGATAAGATTTCTGATAGGCCTAGTGAGAGTGATAAGAATTATTCATTTAAAAAACTTCAATCTTATGTAAGAAATTCGAATCTTCCTGACCATTATAAGTGTGCTGTAAAAGGAATGTTGTAGATTTTTATAATTTATTAAAACAACCCCAATCCCACAGGCACACCATCAATCTCCATTATTCCTTCCTTGGAGATTATTCCTGCCTCTATGGCGCATTTTATGCTTTCTTTGCCTACTATATTGAATGTTGCATCTTCTTTTTCGAAATCTTGGAGAGTTTTGATGAGTTCTTGGGTTTCTATTTCCTCTCCTTTGAAGAATGTGGGTTTTATTTCTATTTGTTTGATGTCTTGTTCAAATGTTTTACCTATTAGGTTTGAGTCTGCGACTGCGATAATTGTTCTATAGGCTTCGTGGATTTTGATATACATATGAAAAAGAAATATTTAGGTTATTTAAATATAATGATAAAAATTAGATAAAAAAAATCTAGAAATTCGCATTCAGCGAATTTCTAGCTCTTCAAAAGTTCATCTCTTTGAGAGATTTCACTTGATTTTTGAAGATAAAAAAATAATGGAATTAGTAGGCTTTTTTAGCGCCGTCTTTGATTGCTTTCTCTGCGTTGTCTTTTGACATCATTGCACACATTGTAGTTCCGCAATCAGGGCATTTACCTTTTCCCATAAAACCACCTTTTGCAGTTTTATTTATTGCAGGGTCTTTCATTTTTTGTCCTTTCTTTTTGCACTTTACACAATAAGCTTCAACCATTTGTTTGACCTCCTTAGTATTTAATTTGCTATTTTTAGCTGATTATAGTAAGAAATCTTGTTTTATAAAGGTTTAGATGGCAGAGGTTTGTGTGTTTTAGAACTTTCCTCTTACAGAGTGTTTTGCTCCACAGGCTAGACAATGTAGAAATGTGAATCCTTTTTCTCTGATTAATTCGCTGTCGGGTTTTCCGCATTCTTTGCAGATGACGAATTCTTTGACATATTCGTCTATTTTTTCGTTTATTTTTTGTGAGTTGATTTTTCTGTGGAGGATTGTTCTGTTTTGTTTGATTGCTCCTGATGTTGCTAGTTCTTTTAGTAAGAATCTTAATAAGTGGTTGATGTCTCTACGTATGTATGTTGCGATTTGTGGAAGATTTGTTAGGATTGTTTTTGTTCCTTCGTTGTGGCCTTCTATTTTTGGAAGGTTGAACCTTTCTTTGCTTTGTTCAATGGGTTTTATGCCTTTGTATGCTGTTTCAAGTAGTTTGTCGTAGTTGTCTGTCATGTTGTTATGGAGGGTTGAGGGTTTTTAAGAGTTGCCCCTGCGGAAAGCCGGCTTACGCCTTTCCCTTTCCGCACCTTTTGTATTGAAATCTTGTTAAGGGGTTTATTTTTGGAGATGAGGGATTGGTTGTTACGAGGAGATTTGGTTTTAGAATTATCCTAAAAGTCTTTCTAAGTTTTGGAAAAAATTAAATTGAACGTAATTATTATCTGTTCTTGTCTCAATAACTGTAGCTACGACTTTTTCTTTATATAAAAGCATATGTGTGCATTCATCAGTTTTTGCCTCATTTTCTAGTCTGTACATTCCTCTTACTCTTAATTCAATATGAGGATGATTTTTTGGAAGTTTTATTTTTTCTTTTATTATTGAATCAAAGAATTTAGTGATTTGATTATATCCGTTTACTTGTTCTCCAGTAATATATATTTGGGTTTTTGGGGTTTTCATTTGATTAAATTTTCAATCAAACTATCTTTATGAATTCTGCAAACAGTTTTATTCATGTCTACTATTGCTTCTTCGCCATTCCACCTTAAAAAATCTGTTCTACATAATCCCTTATCTTCATCAACATGATCTGGATGACAAACAATAGTTTCAACTCCTAATTTTCCGTTAGAATTATAACAAGGAAATATTACTCTACGTTCATGATTAATACCTGAATCTTCAATTAAACATGGAATTAAATATTTATGTTCTTTTAATTTTTCACTTACATATGTCATTTATTTTACCCTAAATATCTAACTCTTCCTGGTTTAGGTTCGTAGATTATGCCTTCTTCAAGGAGTTTTTGAATTTCTTGTGTTATTAATGAGGGTTCTGATTTTAGTTTTAAAATCATGTCTTCTTTTTCTACGCCTTCTGAGGATTCTGCGTTTTTGATTATCTCAATGAGTTCGTCTCTTAGGGATTTGATTGTGTTTTTTTCTTCTGTTGTTGCGATTGGTGTTGAGGATTTTTCAAGTTCTAGTTTTCTTATTAAAAGGTATTTTGTGTCTTGTTTTTTGATTATTTCTGGCATTATGTATAGTTCTTGGTTGTAAGAGCGGAGCATTCCTATTGTTATGACTGTGTCTCCTTGTGTGATTTCGTTGAATTTTTTGATGTCTTCTCCGAATAGTCTTGCTCTGATTTGTCCTGAGCCGTCGTCTAGTGTGACTGTTGCGAATTTTGTTGGGCCGTCGCTTTCGAATTTGTCTACTACATTGGCTATTAGATTGATTCTTACGATGTTTTTATTTCCAAGTTCTACGTGTTTTAGCCATTTGTTCTGACCTTCGTTTTCTTGGAATATTTGTTGACCTTTGATTAGGTCTCCTATTCTTATTTTGTTTGCAATTTCTCTTTTTCTCACTTCTTCTACCATATTGTTATTTATGTTGTTTTGTTTAAAAGTATTTGTGTGATTGAGGTATTAAACCCTCTGAACAAACCCTGATTTCGGTTGAAATAAATCTCCGCTCTTCTTTAACTTTTCCACGGCCTCTTCGAAATCTGTGTCGGTGATTGTGTCTTGGAATTGTTCTCTGAGGATGTCTAATGAGATTTGTTTTCCGTATTTGTCTTCTAGTTCTTTGACTTTTTCTTTGACTTGGATGATTTTGCTTCTTTCGCTTGAGGATATTTTGGAGGTTGCTCTGTCGATGTCGAATGATTTTGTTTCTGGGTCATATCCTACTTGCAACATGTAGTATCTTGTTAATTTTATTGCGACTTGGGCGTCTTCTCTTTCTACTGTTGGTGATAGGCGTGATTTGGCGTGGGCTTCGGATAGTCGGACTAGGCCTTGTAATTGTCTTGCTGAGATTGAGATGCTTCCGCTTTCTCCTTTTGTGCTTGCGTTTCTTAGTTTGACGTAGAAGTCTTTTATTTCTTCAAATGCGTCGTCTGTTAAATCTGGTTCACATTTTTGTTTTGCATATGCAACGTATTTTCTGAATAGTTCTCTTTCAACTGCAGATTTGGCGTCTTTTTTTTGGTGCATTCTTAGAACATGGCTTGCTATTGCATCATCTTGTTTTTCGTTTGGTAAATCTCTTAGGATGAATATTAGGTCAAATCTGTTGATTAGTGCAGGAGGTAAGTCTATTTGTTGGGCGACGGGTTGTGTTGGTTCGAATCTTCCGAATTTTGGGTTTCCTGCTGCTAGGACTGAAGTTTGTGCTGAAAGCGTGGCTTGGACGTTTGCTTTTGAGATTGTGACTGTTTGTTGTTCTAATGCTTCATGCATTGCACTCCTGTCTTCTGCTCCCATTTTTTCTATTTCATCTATACAGATGACTCCTTTGTTTGCTAGAACCATTGCTCCTGCTTCTAATGACCATCCTTTTAGGAATTCGTCTTTGACAACTGTTGCAGTGATTCCTGCTCCTGATGAAGCCATTCCTACTATGTATCTTCCTTTAGGGGCAATGTTTGATATGAATTTTAATGTTACTGATTTTGCTACACCTGGGTCTCCCATTAAGAATAAGTGGATGTCTCCTCTTGAGACTGTTCCATCGGGGGATACTTTTCTTACTCCTCCGAACATTTGCAAGACTAATGATTCTTTGATTTCATCATAGCCCCAGATACTTGGAGCAACAGAGTCTCTTAGTTTCTTGAACAACTCTGGATCTTGAGATAGTTCTTCTATTTGTCTTTCGTCTTCTTCATTTATGTCTAAGTCTTCGTATGTTGATTCTAGAGGGATTAGTTGGTTTGCTTCAACTGCTAAGTCGAAACGTGTGGAAATTGCTCCTGAAGGTAATGGGACTGGGACTTCTTTGAGGATTCCTAGGATTTTTATTTTGCTTCCAGGTGTTGTTTTTTCTTCCATCATTGGTTCTACTAAGTCTTCCTTTAGAAATACTGCCATTCGTCTTGGTTGTTCTCCTCCTACTAGGGCTTCTGGTGGTTCTTCTATGACTAATCTTTGTGCATCGACCATTGCTTTGCTTAGTAATCTAAATTGCCCCTTTCTACCGCAGGAGCATCTGACTGGTTCTCTGAATTTTTTTTCAATTTGTAAGACTGAGATAACTGTCCCACATGAAGGGCATTCAAATTTTGCATTGACAACTTGAGGTCTTACTTCTGAGGCTTGTCTGACAATTCCCTCGAAAAATATAAATTGATTTAAATGTTCTGCTCTTATTGTTCTTATTAGGACTCTCTGTGTTTTAGGTAAATCATTAAATCTTACTCTTGGGTTTTTTATTAGTCCTGTTTCTCCAAGTGCGGTTTCTAGAATTTGTAAAACTTCTTCAGGATTTCCTATTATTGCTTCTGCTAAAACTGGGGAGTTTGATGCTACATCTTCAAAGTTGACATATACTACTTTTTTCCCTTTTCTGATGCTTTCACCGACTTCTTTTTTGTAAGTATTGAAAAATGCCTTTGCTTCTATTATTAGGTCTTCGTTGCTCTTTTTTCCTTCGATTTTGTTTACCTCTTGTATGTTAAAGAAATAGGTTTGTAATTTATAAGTATTTATCTGATTTGGTTAGGGTTTTGGAATGTATAGGTTATTATTTCTACATAAAGATTATAAACTTATGGGGGTTTTTGGGAGAATGACAAAAGAGATTGCGATTGTGTATCCTGTTGCTGGACTTTCGAGTAGGTTTGGTGGAAAGATTAAACAGTTTGCTCGGGTTGGTCCTGAGGGGGAGACATTGATTGAGTATTCTGTGAGTCAGGCTTTGAGGGCTGGATTTGATAAGATTGTTTTTGTTGTTGGTGAGAAAACTTCTGGATTGTTTAAGGAAATGTTTGGTGATAATTATAATGGGGTTCCTGTTTTTTATGTTTTTCAGAGTTATGATAAGGAGAAGAGAAATAAACCTTGGGGGACTGCAGAGATTCTTTGTTGTGTTAAAGATGTGATTGATTGTCCTTTTGTTTTTTGTAATGGGGATGATATTTATGGGGAGAATACTTTTAGGGAGTTGTATGAGCATTTATTGGAAAGTGATGAATGTGCTACTATTGGTTATAGGTTGATTGATTCAATTCCTGAGAATGGAAGTGTTCATAGGGGGATTTTTAAGATTGTTGATAATTACGTAGAAGGCTTGAAAGAGACTCTTAATATTTCTAAAGATAGATTGAATGAGATTGGTTTGAGTTATGATTCTCATTGTAGTATGAATATTTTTGGATTGCATCCTGAAGTTATTGATTTAATGAGATGGGAGTTTATGAAATTTAAGAGGGAGAATTCTGATGATAAAGATATTGAGTTTTTGATTCCCAATGAGCTTTCTAAGTTGGTCGAGAGAGGGAAAATTAAGATGAGGGTTTATTCTGCAGAGGATAAATGGTTTGGAGTTACTAATCCTGAAGATGAGGAGATTGTTAGGAGGGAGTTGAGGAATGAAGTGGAGAGTTAATTTTTAAGCAGCATCTTTGAAGTGTTTTGAAATTCTGTTTTTTGGTGTGAATGGAAGATGAACATAAGGATTTCCAAATCTATATTCCATTCTGTAGGCGTCTTCAGAGACATCTTCATGATAATTTTCATAATAATTTCTTAGAATTTTTGTTGCCCTAAAACCTTGGCTTCTAAAGAAAAGTTGTGCAGGTAAATTTGTTTCTCTTACTTCTAGAGTTATTCTATTTTTTCTTTGAAAAGATAATTTTTTTATAAGTTTGCTTACCATTTTACTTCCTACTCCTTTTCCAAGAAAATCTGCTGCTGTTGCAATGTTAGGGATATTTATCTTATGTTTATATAATTCGTAAATCATAAATCCTTTAACTTTTCCTTCATATTCTGCTACTTTTCCTTTTATATTTGTTTGATTTAGTGCTCTAATAAAATCTTTCCTTAACCATTGAAATTCAAAACTATCTGTTTCTATTGATAAAACTGCAGAATAGTCTTTGCTATGCAATGGTCTGATTATAATTGGAAGATTTTTTTTTGTTTTCGTTTCTTGCATGATTAAAATTAGGAACGTTTGAGATATTTAAATACTTTTATTATTTGTTATATAGTTATTCTACTGCACCCAAAAGTTATTAAACTTCTGAGGGTTTTGTTATTTATGCCTCATCAATGTACTAAGTGCGGGATTGTTTTTCCGGATGCTTCAGAGGAATTATTAACTGGTTGTAGTTGTGGTTCTCGGTTTTTTTATTATATTAAACAGGAAAAGATGGATTCTCTTGAGGCTGATAGAGAGGTTCAGGATAAAATTCATCAGTTGGATAAGGCTGATAAGATTCAGATTGAGAAGGATATTCGGGAGATAAGTGGAATGGAAGGTGAGCCTGATAAGCCAGTTATTCTTGATTTGGAATCTGTGAAGGTTCTTGGGCCTGGGAAGTTTGAGATTGATATTATTAATTTGTTTGCAAAGAAGAGGCCGTTGATTTATAAGTTGGAGGAGGGGAAATATATTATTGATTTGTCTGGTTCGTTTAAGAGAGATGATGATGCGATTAATCGAAAGATTAAGAATCCTGATGTTGTTTTGAGTAGAGAGGAGAAAGTTGAGAGGGTTGTTAAGGGTGGTTCTGGGGTTGGTGGTGGTGAGGTTGTTGAAGATTCTAATGTTGGAGATGTTGATGTTAAGAAGGAATTGAAGGAGAGTTTGGAAGTTGAAGATGATGAAGATGAGAGTGGTGAAAAGAAGGAAGATGAAGAGTATGTGGATTTGACTTAGAATTGTTTGATTATTTGTTTTTTAATTTCATTTGTTAAATCAGAATCTTTATTTATTATTATTTTTATTGAGGATTTTTTCTCTAATGTTTTTAAAAGCTCTAAGATATCTTTTTGATTTAGGGAATGTTTTATTTTTTTGTTTAAATCTTCTGGAATAAAAATTTGTATGAAGAAGTTGTTGAATACTAATGTGTCGTGAGTTATTTTTTGTTTTGTTATTTTAAATTTTGCTCCGAGTGATTGGTAGAATTCTTTTGATTGTTTTTCTAGTTCTGAGTTTCCTGAGCATAGGAAATATATTTTATGTTTTTGTTTTAATAATTTTTTTATATAGTTGTATTCGGCTCTTAAGTAGAATAATCTTTTCCATTCATGTTTTATTTCATAGCAAATTGTTTGTTTAGGTTTTTTTGATAGTTCATTTTTTATAAAATAATAAAGGTATTTTTCAGCGTCGAAGATTGTTTCAAAGTTTAGGATTATGATGTTATCGGATTTTTTGCTGTCTTTTATTCCTGATATGTTTTGTATTCTTTCTTTTGTGAAATAATTTGTTTCTACAATATCTGTAAATGATTGGACTTGTTTTATCCAGTTTATGTTTATCTCGTATTCTTTGTTTTTGCTTTTTAGAACTTTTGATTCTGTTAGTTCTTTAACTGCCTTGTAAACTGATTGATATGTTGAAGTATATGTGTATTGTTTTTTTATTTTATTATAAATTTGTTTTAATGTTAGTGGCCATTCTAATGTTAAGATGTTTATTATTGCATCTTTGCTGTTTTTTGGTTTGTTGTTTAGTTCTGGAATTAAAATATTGAATGCCATATTTTTTTGAAGATTGTTTTTATTATAAACTTTTTGGTTTATTTTTTGTTAAACCAAAGGTTGATAAGAAGTTTTTCCTCTTTGATTGTTAGAGGTTGATAAAATGAAATTTGATTGGAATAAATATGATGAGAAGCCTTTGAGTAGGAGAAATACTTTGCAGATTTTTATAACTAATGCTTGTAATCTTCGGTGTGATGGTTGTTTTGCTAGGAATGTTATGGGTGAGGAGGGGATTCATATGAGTATGGAAGAATATAAAAAAGTTTTATCTGAATTTTTGGAAAAAGGTGGTGAGCAGATTAATTTAATTGGGGGAGAGCCTTTGTTGCATCCTAAATTAAAAGAGATACTTGATTTGAATAAGCTTAATAATATTAAGACTACAATTTATACTAATGGATATTTTTTAGATAGATTTAGTAGGGAAGATTTTGAGGGGGTTAAGATAAGGGTTTCTTTGTATTGTAAAAGTGGAGGTGTTAAGAGTGTTTCTAAACTTCCTAAATTTAATATTCCTATTGAAATTTGTTTTATGGTTTCTAGAGGAAATAGTGTTGATGAATTGATTGAATCTGCTAATTATATTGAGGAGAATTATGATTGTAATGTTTTTTTTATTTCTAGTATTCGGGAATTAGATAATGATAGGAAGGAATTTTTTGATGATACTGAGATTTCTATGAATGTTTTGAAATATAAGGAATTGGTTCATAAGTTTTTGGATTTGTATAATGGAAAAATGGAAGTTCATGTTTCTAAGAGGGGAGTTTTTGAGAGTACTAAAACTGTTGCAGATTGTAAATGTAGGTTTGCTAATTATTTTATTGGTGGAAAGATTATTCAATGTCCTTATGATGTTGTTAATATGAAATTTCAGGATGGTTATGAATTTGGATGTAGAAATTGTCAGCAGAATAATAGTTGTTTGATGTCTAAGATTGTTTTAATAAGGAGGAGGAAAAATGAGTAAGGGAGTTTATTTAACAGGGGTTGAAATAAGTGATGGGATGTTTAGTGGGGAGAGGATTGTTAAAGTTAGAGATTATTTGGGAGAAAGTTGTGATGGATTTTTTGAAGATGAAATGATTGTTGAAGGTGGTTTGGAGGTGGAGGTTGTTGGGGTGGAGAGTGGTTTGGCTTTTGTTAAACCTTCTCGAGGGCATGAATTTATGGAACGCAGAGGAGTGATTGTTGATGAGAGATTATTGAGGTATAACTGAACATTTTATAAAGTTGTTATTGTATTATATATAATGAACTCTATAAATAAAATTCTGAAGGAAGAAGTTGAGCTGATAAAATTAGATGGAAGTGAGTTGAAGGAGATTCAGAAAATTAGCAAGGAGTTTGTTTTTGGTTTGAAGTCGCGTTTGAAGAAGAAAGGTATTTCTGCGAATGTTTTTGTTGGTGGGAGTTTGGCTAAAGGCACTCTTGTTAAGAAAGATGTTCAGGATGTTGATATTTTTGTGAGGTTTGATAAGAAGTATGATTCTGAAAAGATTTCTGGAATGTTGGGGAAGGTGATTGGTTCTAAGGCTAAAAAGATTCATGGTTCTCGAGATTATTTTCAAGTTTCAAGTGGTGATTTTTTGATGGAGGTAATTCCAGTGATGAATGTTAAAGGACCCTTGCAGGCGGTTAATATTACTGATTTAAGTTATTTTCATGTTAAGTATTTTCTTCAACAGATGAAGTTGAAGTCTGGATTGGGGGAAGAGATAATGTTGGCTAAACGTTTTGCTTATTCATGTGATTGTTATGGTGCAGAGAGTTATATTAATGGTTTTTCTGGTTATGCTTTGGAACTTTTGATTGTTCATTATGGGAGTTTTTTGAAATTTCTTAAAGCTGTTGCTAAGGCAAAGGATAGGATTGTTATTGATGATGGAGGTTTTTACAAATCTGGGAAAGAAGTTTTGAAAGTGTTGAATAAATCTAAACTTAAGAGTCCTATTATTTTGATAGATCCTACATTTAAGGAGAGAAATGCTTTGGCTGGTTTGAATGATGAGACTTTTATTAAGTTTAAGAAATGTTGTAAAGCTTTTTTGAGTCGTCCTAATCATGAGTTTTTTAAGACTTCTAATATTGAGGAGGAGTTTGAAAGGTTTAATGATTTGAAGGTTGTTGAGGTTGTTACGAATAAGCAGGCAGGAGATATTGCTGGGACTAAGAGTAAGAAGTTTTTTAATTTTTTCTTGCGTGCAGTTAGTGAGGATTTTGTTATTAAGAAATCTGGTTTTGATTATATTGAAAGTGAGAATGTTGCTAGGTTTTATTTGGTTTTAGATGTTTTGAAAGAGAGTGTTGTTAGAGGTCCTGCTGTTACGGCTTTGGAGGGTGTTAAGGGTTTTAAGAAAGCACATTCTAATGCTTTTGTTTCTAATGGGTTTGTTTGTTTTCGTAAGAAGCATGATTTGAGTTTTGAGGATTGGTTTAAGGGGTTTGTTAAGAAGGAGAGGAATGTTTTGAAGGAGATGTGTGTGAAGGGGTTGAGGTTGGTTTGATTTTTGTAGTGTTTTCCACCCCTGCAGAAAGCCGTGCTCGCACTTTTCCTTTCTGCGCATTGCAGTTTTGAAATGTTGTTAGAATGTTTATTTATTCAGAGGAGTTTTCTTTTGATTGGTCTGAGTTAACTAAGAAATTTGAATCTGAAGGGATTAAATATGATTTAGATTATAAGAATCCTTTTCAAAGGATAAGAAGAAAATCTATAGGTGCTGTAAGTTAATATTTTTACATTCTTGGAGGAATTCTAGAATTTGGATGGTGCCATCTTTTTTGAATTTCTGGTTGATTGTTTTTCTTTGGTTGTGTTATTTGATTTTGGTATATTGGTTGTGGTGCTTGATATTCTTGAGGTTGAGTTTCTTGAGATGGTTGAGTTTGATATTCTATTAATTCTTTATAAGCTGGTTTCAAAATAGGGGTTACTGCATTTGTTAATGAATCTCTAAAAGGTTTTGTTTCTCTTGCTATTTGGCTTAAGTTTACTTTAAATTCTTTATCTTGGAATTCTGATTTTGTGTCTAAGTAGTTTAGTCCTGTAAAAACTCCAGTGATTATTGTTAATCCTGTTAGGGTTTTAAAAATAGCTCCCATTTTATTCTTCTTCTCCTAATAAAATTACTCTTGCAGGATTTTCATGTAATCCTCGTCTTCCTTTTGCCATGAATGGTGAAAGATTAACTCTGTGAGCATTAGTTATCTTTCCAAGATAATCTAGGCTTAAATTTCCTTCGAAAGACTCACGATTAATTACATATCTTAATTGTCCTTCTAATGGCTGAATTTCATTTAATTCTTGCATTACTTTCCCTCTGTTTAATATTAGTGGTACGTCGTTATCTGAAGAAACATATATTTCGCACATGTTTCTCCCTTTTAATGCTTCCTGTGTTTGCTGATTTGTTGGTTTAAATCTTAATAAATATGCCTCACCATTAATTAATTGACTTTCTAATAATTGTTTTTGAAGGAAAGGGTCGTTTGCAATAGTTGGATCTATTCCTAGTTCTTCTACTTTTTTTAGTAATCTTACTAATCCTTCTCTTGTTTCTATTGAAGGTTCTTCTAATGAACCTATTAATCTTATTGGAATATGGTTAGGGTCATTATAATCTTCGGTTCCAAAATCTTCTTCATTTAATGGATTAAAAGAACCAATTTTTATATAATTCCTTTGAAGTATTTTATTTTTATCTGTTTCTTTTGAAGTAAGAATTAATTTTCCTGAAGCCTTTCTTTTTTCGTAAAGTGTTTGTTGTCCCATTTTATTATTTACTTGAATCCATAGCTTGTTCAAACATGAAGACTAGGGAATTTGCGAAGAATGGTGTGTTAAGCCAGACACTCATTTCATCTGCAGGTGATTCTGTTTTATTTATTGAAAATAAAACTTGTGCTCTGTCTGCTATGAAAAATTTACTATCAATTTTAATTGGTTTTGCATTTATTTTGAATTTATTGTTTATTTTCTTGATTTCTTTTTCATCACCTGATAGTGCAACTTGTATGTTTATTTTTCTTGATTTTAATTTTTCAAATGCTAATGAAAAGAATCTTGATTTAGATTGGAATTCGTTTATGTTTGTGCAAATGATGACATCTTTTTCTGCGCTTTCTAATAAATCTTTTAGGTGGCTGTAAAAAGTTGATTTACCTTTTATTGCTCCTGAAACGTCTTCTTGTCTAACGGGTTCTATTCCTACATTGTAAAGTTGTTCTAATTCTGAGTATTCTTTTGTTTCTTTTAGTTTTGATAATGATTTCATTTTTTCGTCTGCGTTTCTTTCAACATTTGTTTTTAGTTTATCTAGGACTACATGAGGTTTTACTGCAATGTATTTTACTGGTTTTCCTAATTTCATTATTGCGAATCCTCGTTTTTCTAAGCTTTCTAAAACATCGTATGTTCTGCTTCGTGGAACTCTTGAGATTTCTGCGATTTCTCCTGCAGATGCAATCCCTTTAGTAAGCAAAGCTATCCAAACTTTAGTTTCATAAATGTTTAGACTGAAATAATCTTTTATTTGTTTTACTAATTCTGGTTTGATTATCATGATTTTTCTATCAGATTTAAGTTTATAAAGGTTTCCTTTGTTGTCACTATGGAATTAGGACAATGAGAAAGTTTAAAAGTGTTGTAGTTTCTTGATTGTTATGAAATTTGAAACTATCTTGGGATTATGTGTAATTTTTTTATTGGGTTTTGTAAGTTCGGGTTTTGTTAGTTTTTATTTGTTTTATGGATTGGAGAACCCTTTTTCTAGTAGTGGTTTTTTGAAAAATGATTCTAATGAGGCTCCGTTTGATTTTGTTAAGGAAGAGCAGATAAGGGTTTATGATGATAAGGTTGTGATTGAGTTGAATGATGCGAGTATTAGTCGGTATGCTCCAACTGGAAGTATGAGGCCTGTTTTAGATAAAGATGCTAATGGAATAAGGATTGAGCCGGATTCAGAAGAAGATGTTCATATTGGAGATATTATTACTTTTAGGAAAGGGGCGAAGCTTATTATTCATAGAGTCATTGAGAAAGGGGTTGATAATGATGGAATTTATTTTATTACTAAAGGGGATAATAGTCTAGTAAGTGATGGGAAGATTCGGTTTGATGATATTAAGTATATTACTGTTGGGATTATTTGGTGAATAGGTTTAGAAAACCAACCAACTGAAAATCATTCCAATATACATTCCAATTGTTATGAAAGGCATAGCTGGATAGAATTTTCCTTTTTTTGCTGAGAGTAATAAATATGATAATGCAAGAGTTGATGAGATTGTTATTGTTAATGCTGGGAAAATAGTTGGATATGTTTTTAGGAAAACTCCTGCAGTTATTATTGGGAATATTACATCTCCTCCGCCAAGTATTGCAAGGTTGACTTTTATTTTTGAGGTTTTAAATTTCTTTTCTAGTTGTTTTTTATCTTTGTATTTTTGTTTTAATTTTTCTATTTTTAGTTTTGTTTTTTTATCTGCATAAGGTATGAAAAATCCTGTGAAAATTTTGATGTTGTTGATTTGGTAGTTTGCCATTTTTTGCATGAATTGTGAATGCCATACCGCCCAGATGTCATATAGTGAGATTAATAATAAGAGGATTATGATTCCTAGGACATTTAAAATTGATACAAAGATTGTTGCGATTCCGGGGTATATTAAAAGTTCTGTGATATTGTGGATTGTTAAGTTTCTTTTGTAGATTTTGAAGTAAGCTAGAATCATTGCTACTGCTAATGCTGAATAGGATGCGTATGTGATTAGGTTTGATTTTAGAAAGATTGCGTTGAAGGTTATTCCTAATGCTATGACTGTTACAAGAAAGAACCAAGCTCTTATGAATTTTTCTGCTTTTATTTTTGTTAAGATGAAGAATAGAAATATTGCGAATATGAATGCAGGGATAATGTTTTTGTATAGTGTTTGAATTCCTTGTTCTTCTGATGTCATTTCTTGAGGAGGTTCCATTCCAAAGGGTAGGTTTTGGTCTGGGTTGTTATAGAATTGAATAACTGCTAAGCCGATTAATTGAGTTATTAGAAACATTGCGATAAGAGTTATTGTTACTTTTGTGTTGTGTTTCATGTTTTATTTTAGAAGGTTTGATTGTTCCTCTTTTTAAGTTTAGTTAAATAAAGTTTATAAAGCCAATGTTTGTTGTGAATTTATGGGAAAGAAGTCTGGAAAGAAAATTAAAAATCCTGGGGACTGGGATGGGAAGCTTGGGAGCGTTGCTGAATCGATTAAGACTGAGGGATTGGGTTATAAGGTTCCGAATTGGATTCATGCTGGAAGGGATTTGAAGTTGTTGTATGAAGATTTGATGTTGGTTAAGAAAAGAATTGATCGTAAAGATGCTGATATTGATGTCAGTGTTAGGAATCATAATTATCCGGAAGGGAAGATCCCTATGTTGTATTTGATTTTTAGTAAGGATATGGATAAGAATTTAATTGGAAAGTTAGAAGAAAAGTTGGTTGGGGATGAGTTGGGAAAAGAGCATGGTCTGATTAAATATAAAATGTTTAAAAAAGATACTCCTTTTGCTAGTCGAAAAGGTGTGGTTGTGTCGTGTTTTAGTTATAATGCAGAGGATTATGGGGTTGTTGGTAATGGTGGAATTGAGGAGGATTGAAATGTTTGAAATTCGGGAAGCAAAATCTTTTGATTTTGAGAGGTTGGAAGAAATTTTAGTTCAGAATAATATGTTGGATTTTCCTGAAGTTGATGGAAAGGAAGCGATGAGTAGAGTTTGTAGTCTTATGGGGAAGTATTTTTTAGTTGCAGAGTCTGAGAATTATGTTGTTGGAATGATTCGTGGATGTTATGATGGTTCTAGGGCTTTGATTCATCAGATGGTTGTTGACGAGGAGTATCAGTGTAAGGGTATTGGTAAACAAATGATTGGGGAGATTGGTTTAAGGTTTAAGGAAGATGGTGCAAAGTCGGTTGCTGTTACTTCTGGTTCTGGGGCTGTTGGTTATTATGGTGGGTTGGGTTTTGAGGATGTTGGGGGGAGGGTGATGGTTAGGGGTGATGTTTAGTTTTTTCTCCTTTTGTTCCCTCGGAAAGCCGGCTGTCGCCTTTTCCTTTCCGAGCCGTTGTTTTTTGAAATTTTTTTAGAGATTTATGATTTGTTGTAGGTATCTTTTGTTTAGAAATAGTTTAAATTATTAATAAAAATATTTATCTTAGTCGAATAGTTTCAAGATTTCTAGGAACATTTGTTTCAATATGATGCAACTTGTAAATCGAACTCGCAAGATCCAAACACTTTGATTGTTCACCATGATTAATGATTATTCTATTAGCCCTTGGTTGGGTTCTGTTTGCGAATTCTAAAAGTTCGTTTCTTCCTGCATGAGCTGTTAGTCCTTCAATTGTTATGACGGGCATTTGGACTTCTATTAATTCATCTTTTCCATTTACACTCATTTGTATTTGTTTGATTCCATCTTGGACTTGTCGACCTAATGAACCTTGGCCTTGGTAACAGACAAAGCATATTTTGTTTTTATGGTGTGGTGCGAAATGTCTGAAGTATTCTACTGATGCACCTCCTACAAGCATTCCTGATGTTGCGAGAACTACGCAAGGTCCGCCTTCTACGACTTCTTTTCTTTCGGTTGGGCTTCCGACTCTTACGAATGTTTCTGAAAGGAAAGGATTGTTGTCTTGGAAGACTTCTCTTCTGACGTTTGCATTTAAGAAATCTGGGTAGGCTGTGTGAATACCATTGATGTCCCAAATCATACCATCGATATATATTGGAACTTTTGGTAATGAGTTGTTTCTCATGGCTTCTTCTAAAATTAGCATTGTTTCTTGTGCTCTTCCTAAACCTAATTCTGGGATAAGGACTTTTCCGCCTTTTTCAATTGTTTCTTTTATTTCTCCAATTAGTTGGTCTTCGGATTCTTTTCTTGGAGGTAGGACATTTGCTCTTCCACCATAAGTTGCTTCGATTATTGCAGTTTCTAGTCTTGGGAAGTTTGAGACTGCTCTATCAAGAAGTCTTGTTCGTGCATATTTGAAATCTCCAGTATAAAGCAAATTATGTGCTCCGTTTCCAATATTGATGTGAGTCATTGCCGAACCTAATGCGTGTCCTGAATTGTAGAAAGTTATTCTCATGTCATTTGAAATATCTGAAACTTCGTTGTATCCTAGGCAAATTGTATGTTTTACCATTTCTTTTACATCTATTGATGAAAATAATGGTGCGGCTGCTTGTTTGTATGCAACTCCGATGAAATCTAATGCTAATAATGCTGCAATATCCCTTGTTGGTGCAGTCATGTAAACTGGTCCTCTATATCCCATTTTGAATAAATATGGGATTAGTCCTGAGTGATCAAGATGTGCGTGTGATAAAATTATTGCGTCTAGTTCGTTTATTTTGAATTCTGAAACATCTAAGTATGGAAATTTGTCTTTTCCTTTTCCAGCTACATTGACTCCACAATCCATAAGAACTTTGGTTTGAGGTGTTTGTAATAATAGACAACTTCTTCCGACTTGTCTTCCTCCACCTAGAAAACTTATTCTTATCCATCCTTCTATTTTTTCTGGGTTCCATTCTTTGTAGATTTTTTTACCTACTGAGTTAAGGAATCTTTTTCGTGTGTTGTTGTTTTGATAAAGAACGGCTCTTATGCTTTCAGTTATTTTACTTTTTATTGCAGGACTTCTTTGAATTTGAGGTATCCAAAAGCTGTTGTTTTTTATGTCTTTTAAAATTAAACCTGATTTTCCAATTACTAATCCTGGACGTTTTGCTTCTATGACTACTATACTTCTTTGAGGGTCGAAAAGAATTTCTGTTAAACCTGCTTCTTTTGGGATTGTATCTTTGATTATTTTTTCTGTTTCTTCTTGAGTTTTTAATAATTTGCTGTCAGCTCTTAGTTCTATTCTTTTTTTGAATTTGTTTACTAATTCTTTTATTTTTCCTTGGTTGTCTATTAAGAATTCTTTGTCGTCTGTATAAAGGACTATGTTTGCACCTTCAAAATTTGCGCTATTAATAACTCTTGGAAGTTCTTTCTGTATATCTTTTAGAATATCTGACATTTTTATCTAAGACACCTACGGTTTCTTCGATGTATCTTCCCTTGAGAATACTTCTTCGAAGTCTGCATGGTTCTCCTATATTTTAACTTAAACTTCATTTTCTTTTTTAGTTACTTGTTTTTATATTCTGGTGAAATTTCTTGATTTACTTCGTGTTTAATCCCCTCTTTTGTTATGGAGAAAACATCAATTCCGTTACCTGAGGCAGTGTCTATTTGTGTTGAGGATTTTAGTGCTTCGATTGCTAGTTCTATTCCTTGTTGTATTGTTAGGTCTTTTTTGTATTGTCTTTCTAAGAGTCCTAATATGAATGGCATTCCTGATGAGAAATTTGCGTCAAAGTTTTCTACTTTCATTACTGAGCCTGCTGGTTCAATTGAGTAAAGTTCTGTTGTTCCATCTTCGTTTAGTCCTCCGAGCATTATTCCTGCTATGAATGGTATCATTGTTGGTTGTCGGATGTTTCTGTAACTCATGTTTGCTATGAAGTTTGCTGCTTCTTTTATTGTTGTCTGTTTTTTTGATTTTAATTCTTTTAATCTTAATTCTGCTTGAACTATTTTTTTTAGCATTTCAATATCTGATGCAGTTCCTGTTCCAGAAATAATAAGGTTGTCTGAAATTTGGACAACTTTTTGTTTGTTTTTGTTCATAACCATGTTTCCAGCAGTTGTTCTTTTGTCTCCTGCCATGATAACTCCGTCTTTACAAACAATTCCTACTAAACTTGTTCCAGTTTTTAAAATATTTTTTTCTAACTCTTGATTCATTTTGATAAATTCACTATTGAATTGAATAATTTATTGATTTCTTAGAATCTATGATTATTGAGGGTGTTTTAGGTTTATAAAGTTTTTGGTGATAATGAAGTTTGTCTTCTTGAGATTTTTGTAAGGTTTCCTGATATAAATTTTTTGGTGGTTTTGGGGGTTGGTTCCGCCGCCTGCGGAAAGCCGTACTTCTACTCCTAAGCCTGCTCGTTATTTTATTTTAGATAGAACTTCGCAAACTTACTCGCTTTCCCAATTCCTCTCTTTTTTATTGATAAGTTGTTAGAGGGTTTATTTATTCAGAGGAGTTTTCTTTGGTTGTTGTGAGTCTTTGAGTTGGTTTTTGTTTTGAGTGGTTATGGATTTGTTTTAGTTAGTTTTATAAAGGCTTATTTTGTTGGGATTTTACAATGGATAAAAAATTTAGAAATGGATTTAGATATGGAATGGTTTGTGGTGCTGTAATAGTGATGGGATCACAATTAGCCTTGCATAGTTATTTCTCTGCTGAAAGAGAAACTGAAATGCCTTTACCAAAGGTTGAATTGCCTGCTGAAAGTGTTCCTGTTTCTGAAACTCCTTTGCATGAGAAAATTCTTGAATTTGAGGGTGGGGAGATTAGGCAGTATAGAGAATTTAAGAATTTATATGAAAATCCTTTGCCTGTTTGGGATAAAGGTCCTGTTTGGGCTTGATGTGAGTTATTTTTGTAGGGGTAATTTGTTTGTTATTATATACAATATGTTTTTATATGTGTTTTTTCTAATATTGTAAAGATGGTGTTGGAAAAAAAAGATGTGATTGGACATATAGAATTGACTTATATTTTGTTTGTTCTTTTGTTTGTTTTGGTAGGGTTTTTGTTTAGTTTTGATTATGTTGTTGAGGAGTTTGTTAAGGAAGGTGTTGAGAGTGAGGGGGTTGGGGTTTTGGAGGGTGGAGTGGAGGTTGGTGTTGGTTCTGAGGGTAGTGGTTTAGGGAGAGATGGTTTTGATGGTGATGAAAAGAAGAGTGGTTTTTTTAAGAGGATTTTTGAGGGGTTGTTTGGTAAGGAGGAGGTTTTGTTTAGTCCTCCATCTATTGACTCTGTTTCTCCATTGAATGGATTATCAAAAACTGGTGAGGAACAAATATTTACTATAGAATATTCTGATCCTGAGGGATGGGAAGATTTAATCTATGGTTATGTTATTTTTGGAGCAGATTCATCTGATAGTAGGATTTTTTTAGAGTATAGGCATACTACAAAATTCGGATTAGTTAATGATAAAGGGATTATGACTTATCATTGTGATCCAGAATCAGATAATTTTTTATCTAATTCTTATGTAAAATTAGATTGTTCTAAATCTTTTGTTTCTGGTTCTGGAGATACTATGACTTTAACTTTAGCTTTAACATTTAAAGAGCCTTTTATTGGAAATTGGAAAATACTTTTAAGGACAAAAGATATTTCAGATAAAGATAAGGGTAAATGGGTGCCAATGGGGGATTGGGATGTTGAGGAAGGGGAGGTAATTATTGTTCCTGTTAAACCTCTTCCTCAAATGCGGGCACTTTATGGAGGGATTAATGAATTAAGAATTGGAGAGGGTGGGATAGATGCATACACTGATATGTTTAGGAGTTATGGAATTAATACATTTATAACTAAACATTCTGGATTAAGAAATAATTTTATTTATGCTGATAGGTATCCAAATTCTCCTGAAAATTTTTATGAATCAATTTTAGACCAGGCTGAGTGGGCTGAACAAAAAGGATTTGTTTTCTTTCCAATTATTGATTTTGTTCATAGGGTTAATGATCCTGATGATTTGGATGGGGATGAGATTACAGTTTCTTCCATTACAGATAACTATGTTGTTTTTAGTGATGGTAGTGCGGGTTCACAAGTAACTCCTTTTGATGAGACTTATTGGGATTATTTAACTGATATTGCAGTGAGATTAGCAAGACTTTCAGAAAATTATGGCAAATATCGGGTTGATGGTTTAATGTTTGATTTTGAATTGTATAAAAGTGTAGAATTTGGAGAACCAAGAAAATTTGATAGGACTTTTGGTTTTGAAGATTCTACTTTTAATAATTATTTGGTTGATAGAGGTTTAGTTGAGTTGAATAGTCCTCCTAAGGAGTCTAATCAGAGGGCTGAAAGATATGATTGGTTAATAGATAATGGGAGATGGACTGATTATTATTCTTATCTTGAAGATACAATAGAAAAACTTGCAGAAAATATGAAGAGTGAGGTAAGAAAGGTTAATCCTGATTTCGTGTTAGGATTTTATCCTACGCCAGAGCCGCTTTATTTAATAGATATCCTTGATGGTTTTGGAAGTGAGGATGATCCTGCGGTTTTATTGGATACTTTTACTTATGCAATATCTTATATGGGATATTCTTATGGGGGAGAAGTAGTTCCAACAGGGATTAGTCGTAATAGATTGCCTTCTGGTTATTTTGATGTAACTAAAAGATATCATCCTGAAAGAAATAAACCTGCGTATGCTTATTATCTTGGAGGAACAATAGCTGCTGCTTATGATCCTTTGGATTATGAAAATAAATTATATAATATTGGAAATGATGGAAATGGTTATTGGATTTATCAGGCTACTTTTTTTCTAAATGGTTTTAGGCCGGATTTACCGGGATGGGGATTACCTTGTAATAATGGGATTCGTTCTTTTAATTGTCCGAATGCTGATGCACATCAAGGTGCTGTTGACCATTATTTGAATGAGATAAAAAATGCTAATTTAAGGTTGGGATGGGAGCCGTGTGTTCTTTCAAATGGAGGTGATGAAATATGTGATAATAAAGATAATGATTGTAATGGAAAGGTTGATGATGGTGATTTGTGTGATAATGGAAATTATTGTGATGGTGTTGAAACTTGTTCTTCAGGAAGTTGTGTTGATGGTAGTGCTGTTGTATGTAATGATGGAATTGATTGTACTGATGATTTTTGTGATGAAGTAAATGATAAATGTGATGTAGATGAGTCTTCTTCTAGTTGTGGATGCCCTAATGGTTTGGATTCAGAGTGTAGTAATGATGATGTTTGTGATGGTATTGAGAGTTGTAATACTGAAACTTTGGTTTGTATTGATGATGTGGATTTGGATTGTGATGGGAGTGATGTTTGTATTGATTATTCTTGTGACGCTGTTTTAGGTTGTCAAGAGAGTTTTAATAGTGCTGATTGTAATGATGGGGTTGATTGTACTTTGGGAGATAAATGTAATTTGGGTGATTGTTCTGGAACTCCTTATGATAGTGAGTGTGAATTTTTTTGGCAGTCTTGTAATCCTGTTTCTGGTTGTGAGCAGGCGAGTTGTAAGGATTGTAAGGATTGTGATACCTGGCTTGGTAGTTGTAGTTATAATGAATGTCATAATGAATGTGATTGGGGAGATGGTTGTTATTTTGAGAAGGATCCTTTGGGTGATGATTGTGTTCCATTAAGTGAAGGTTGTTCTTCTGTTGGTAGTTGTGGAGATTATTCTGTTGAGGAGTGTGTTAGTGATTTATGTGATAAGGCTCCTGTTGGTGGGAATGGTTGTGAGTTAGGTGAAAATAGGTTTGTAATTATGTCTTTTAGTCAGTATTTAGATGATTTTGCTGATGAATGGCATCAATTAGTTCAACAGACATATATTCAAAATGAAAAAGTTATTAATAAGATATATATTGACGGTGTGTTAAGAAATACTGAAAAGTTTGAGGATGCAGGAGGGTTGGTTAATAATTATGCTAATCTTAAGTTAGCTGTTGATTTGAATGGAGAAGTTGATGATGTTAAAATTTGGAATAGGGCTTTGAGTTCTAGTGAAGTTTTAGATGATAATAATGGTGTTTTGGTTTCTGATTCATTGATTGCACATTATAATTTTAATGAGGGTAGTGGGGTTGGAGTTGTGGATTCTGTAGGAGATAATGATGGTGTTCTTAATGGGGATGCAGTGAGAATTGATGGAGGAATTATTGATATTGGAACTTCAGGTTATATTGAAATTAAAGAAACTTCGGTGATGGATATTTCATTAACAGATGAGTATACTATTTCTGGTAGGTTTAAGTTATCTTCAGAAGAAACTGCAGGCAGTAGATATTTTTGGTCTGATTATTCTTGGATGAACTCAGGATTTATTGCTATAATTTTTCCTCGTGATCAGAAATTTTATTATTATAATACACATAAAGATTTGAGTGTTTGTGTTGATGCTAGTTATTGTGGGGATGGTGTTTGTGGTTTTGAGTCTGGAGAGAATTGTGGTGGTTGTGAGGAGGATTGTGGTTGTTCTGGTGAGACTCCTCATTGTTCTAGTGGGAATTGTGTTGAATGTGAGAGGCCTAGTGATTGTGATGATGGATTATATTGTAATGGTGTTGAAAGTTGTGTTGATGGAAGTTGTGTTGATGGAAGTGTTATTAATTTTGATGATAGAGTTGGTTGTACTATGGATAGTTGTGATGAAGTTAATGATGTGATTGTTAATGTTGTTGATGATGGTTTATGTCAGAATGGAGATTGGTGTGATGGTGTTGAGAGTTGTGACGCTGTTTTGGATTGTCAAGATGAGGTTGATCCTGATTGTAGTGATGTTTATAGTTGTAGTGTTGATAGTTGTAGTGAGGGGTCGGTAGTTGGGGATAATTTAGGTGTTTGTGATTATGATACTTCTGGTTGTGGATGTTTAGTTGATGGTGATTGTGATGATTCAAATGATTGTACTGATGATTTTTGTAATGCTCAACGTGAATGTGATAAGACGAATAAGATTAATGGTTTTGTCTGTGATGATGGGAATTTATGTACTGAGGATGATAAATGTTCTGTTGGGGTTTGTAGTGGTTCTGCTAGGGATTGTTCTTCTTTAAGTGATCAGTGTAATGATGGTGTTTGTGATTTAGATGATGGTTTGTGTAAGGCAGAGGTTAAGATTAATGGTTTGAGTTGTGATGATGGTTTGTTTTGTAGTGTTAGTGATGTTTGTGGGAATGGTGTTTGTGGTGGTTCTTCTAGAGATTGTTCATCCTTTAATGATCAGTGTAATGATGGTGTTTGTGATGATGTTTTGAATTTGTGTAAGGCTGATGCTAAGGTTAATGGTTTGGATTGTGATGATGAGGTTGATTGTACTGTTGAAGATAAATGTAGTTTTGGGGATTGTAAGGGTCGTGTTGATGATAATGAATGTGAAGATTGGGAATCTTGTAATCCTGTTTCTGATTGTGGGCAAGTAACTTGTTCAAGTTGTAAGGAATGTGATAGTTGGCTTAGTGGTTGTGATTATAATGAATGTCATAATGAATGTGATTGGGGGGATGGATGTTATTTTGATTCTAAGTTTGGTGAGAATTGTGTTTCATTAGTTGATGGTTGTTCTTCTGTGGATAGTTGTGAGGATTATTCTAGTGAGGAATGTGTTAGTGATTTGTGTGGTAAGGCACCTTCTTCAAATGGGTGTGAACTTGATGGAGATGATTGTGTTGCTGTTAGTTATTGTGGGGATGGTGTTTGTGATGTTGGTTCTGAAGATTGTAGTAGTTGTGTTGAAGATTGTAGTTGTTCTGGGAATGTTGATTTGAAGCAGTGTTCTAGTGGAAGTTGTGTTGAATGTTTGGAGGTTGATGATTGTGATGATGATAAGAGTTGTACTAATGATTTGTGTACAAATAATGTTTGTGTTTTTCCTGAGATTGATTCAGATGGAGATGGTTATGGTGCTTGTTTAGGTATAGGGTTTGATTGTGATGATGGGGACCGGGATGTTAATCCTGGGGTTGAAGAGAGTTGTAATAATGTTGATGATGATTGTGATGGTTTGACTGATGAGAGTTTGAGTCAGGCTACTAGTTGTGGTGTTGGTTTGTGTTTAGGTAATGTTGGTGTTGAAACTTGTTCTTTAGGTAGTTGGATTGGTGATACATGTGATGAAGATGATGGTGCTGTTGATGAAGTTTGTAATAATGCCGACGATGATTGTGATGGTTCTACTGATGAGGGTTGTGCTTGTTCATTAGGTGATACTCAACCTTGTGGTAGTGATGTTGGAGAATGTGTTGCTGGTTCTCAAGTTTGTGATATTAATGGTATTTGGGGGGATTGTGTTGGTGGGCAAGGACCTGTTGTTGAAATTTGTGATAATAAGGATAATGATTGTTCTAATGGGATTGATGATGGCTTGAGTAGGGGAACAAGTTGTGGGGTTGGGGCGTGTTCTGGGAATAGTGGGGTTGAAACTTGTTCTGCGGGTGTTTGGGGAAGTGATACATGTGATGATAAAGCTGGTGCTGTGAGTGATGCGAATTGTAATGGTGTTGATGATGATTGTGATGGTTCTAAGGATGAAGATTATGTTTCGGTTGATACAAGTTGTGGGGTTGGGGAGTGTTTGGGGAATAGTGGTAGTTGGAGTTGTGTGAGTGGGAATGAGGTTGATAGTTGTGATGAATATGCTGGGAAGGTTGAAGAGAGTTGTGATGATGAAACTGGTTTTGATGGTTTGGATAATAATTGTGACGGTAATGTTGATTTAGATTGCGAATCTATTTGTGATAAAGATGGAGATGGTTATACAAATAATTTAATTTGTTTACCTGCTTGTTTAATTTATGGTTGGAATTGTTTGAGTTTGGATTGTGATGATTCTAATGTAAATATAAATCCTAGAGAGGATGAATTATGTAATGGTATTGATGATGATTGTGATGGTGGAACAAGTGATGGAGTTGATGAGGATTGGTTTGGAGATGAGACAGGGTGTGGGGTTGGGGAGTGTGCTGCGGTTGGGGAACAATTATGTATAAATTCTCAAAAAACAAATACATGTCAAGAAGGTGTTGCAGAGTTAGATGATAAGAGTTGTGATGGGAAGGATAATGATTGTAGTGGTGATGCTGATGAAGATTATATTTCTTTAGTTACTGATTGTGGTATTAATGAATGTTTGAGAATCGGGATAACATCATGTTCTAATGGAGAGGTTTTGGATTCTTGTGTTGTTGGAACTTCTGAACTAGAGATTTGTGATGGTAAGGATAATGATTGTGATGGGAAATTTGATGAGGGTTGTGATTGTTTATTAGGTGATAGTCAACCTTGTGGGAGTGATGTTGGTGAATGTGTTGTAGGTTTGCAGACTTGTAATATTAATGGTAATTGGGGAGATTGTGTTGGTGGTCAGGGTCCTGTAGAGGAGATTTGTGATGGTTTGGATAATAATTGTGTTGGAGGGGTTGATGAAGGTGGAAATAGTTTATGTGATGATTCTATTGATTGTACTGATGATGTATGTAATGGTGTGAGTGAATGTTCTTATACTGAGAATCATGGTCTTTGTGAGAATAATTTATTTTGTGATGGAGAGGAAAGATGTAGTATTGATGAAGAGAAATGTATTTCTATAAAGACTCCTAATTGTGAGGATGTTTTTTCATGTACTGATGATTCTTGTGATGAGGGTTTGGATAAGTGTGTTAGTGATGAAAATTCTGGGAATTGTTTGACTGGGCAGATTTGCGATGTTCTTAATTTTGTTGCTCCAACTGGTTGCGGTTATGTTGAGAATTGTGTTGATAAAGATGGTGATGGGTTGTATGATTATGATGAGAATTTTTGTTCGGAGGGTGTTGATGAGTGTTCTGGAACAAATAAGGGTTATTTTGTTAGGAATCCTTTTAAGTTGAATGATTATTTGCCTAAGGTTGGAAAGTTTAATATTCCTTCGGTGAATGCAGGAAATATTTTGAATTTTGAGAATTTTAGTGTTGAGTATAATGGGACTAAAATTAATTTTGTTGATAATGTTAGTTTGGTTAAAGTGAATGCTAGCGGTTGTTTTGAGGTTATTAATTTAAGTGAGATTGTTTTGTTTGAGGATGGTAAGTTGAGTGTGAATACGAGTTTGATGGATGGATTTGATAAGCCTGCACTGTTGAAGTTTAGTGGAATTAATTTTGAGAACCCTCAGATTTATAGGGATGATGTTAAGTGTGTTGATTGCGAGATTATTAATTATTCTAAGGGAGAATTTTTAGAGGTCATGATTACTGGTTTTGTTTCTTATGATGTTAAGGAAGGGGCTTATTGTGGGGATGGTGTTTGTAATGGTGGTGATAGTTGTTCTAATTGCGTTGTTGATTGTGGGGTTTGTTCTGCAGGTGAGGGAGGTATTCTTGGAGGAGGTTCTGGGAGTTCTGGTGGTGGTGGTGGTGGGAGTCCTAGTGGTCCTAGTGGTCCAAGTGGAGGAAATCCTAGTGGTTTAAATATAAATCAAAGTAGTGTTGTAAATGTTTCTTATCCTAGTAGTTGTGTTGAAACTTGGTCTTGTAAGGATTGGAGTGAATGTAATGAGAGTGTTCAGAGAAGGGAGTGTTCGGATGTTAATGATTGTGGGAGTGAGGAGTATAAGCCTATTTTGGAGAAGGAATGTGTTGAGAAGAATAATGTTATAAAACTTGCTGTTGCATTTTTTATATCTTTTTTTGTTTCAGGAATAGTTGCTGTTTTGATTGTTGTTTATTTTAAGATTAGGGATAGAAGGAAGAGTGTTATTAGAGATTTGCATAAGAATGGTTATCATGGGTTTAAGTGGTGATTTGGTTGGGTTGGATTTTCCACCACCCACGGAAAGCCGGTTTCACCTTTCCCTTTCCGTGCCGTTGCAGTCTTAAAAAGTTGTTAGAGGGTTTATTTATTCAGAGGAGTTTTCTTTGGTTGTTGTTAAGAGATTGGTTTGGTTATAGATGGGAAAGGTGTTTTGTAGAGAGTTTAAGATTTAGGAGATTCAGAGAATTAAAAATTCTCTGACTTAGAAAAATAAGCTATAAGCCCTATTATTTTTCTAATTTCAGTATTTAGCGGAGCGCCCTGACTAAGTCGGGTGCGAGAGCGATATAAAATAAGTTATGAGCTGAAGGAGAATGAATCATGGATGGAATAAATGAACCGAAAGAGAATGAATCTATGCGAGCGATAGTGAATGAATCTAATCTTTTAATCACTCAATCCTACTAATCCCGTTATCTTTTTGTATTCTTATTATGTTATCTACAAAACCTTCAATTTTTTGTTCATGAGATACTAGGATGAGTTGTTCTGTGTTTAGTTGATGAAGGACATCTCGCATTTTATCTAATTGTTGGTCTGAGAATCCATCTGTTGGTTCGTCTAGGATGACTAGGTTTGATGTTTTAATGTTGCTTAATAGGGAATTGATGACTTGGTTTAAAGAGAGACGGTATGCAAGGGCTATTGCTGTTCTTTCTCCTCCGCTTAAGAATGAATAATCTAATTCGTAATCTTGTTGAGTGATTACTGGTGAAAAGTCGTCATCTAGCGAGGCTGTTAAGGAATCCGAGACAAGTGTTGAGAACCAATCTGAGAATAATGTTGAGAATTCTTGTTTTAAACTTAACATTACTTGTTTTTCTGTGAAAAGGATGAGGTCTAGGAATTTGTTTGAAATCCAAGATTCAATGTGTTTGATTTTTTCTGCCTTGGTTTTTATTTCTTGTTTCTTTTGTATTTTTTCCTTGACTTCATTAATCTGTATTCCTAATAGTTGAATTTCTTTATTTGTTTCTGCTTTTTTTATTGCTAATTTTTCTTGATTTGTTTTTGTTTGATTTAGTTCTTCTTTTTTTGTTTTGTAAATTGTTTCATATTTGTCGTATTCTTTTATTGATTTTTCTATTGTTTCTATGTGTTTTTTTAATGTCTCTGTATCTTCATTTGTTGCTTGCATTTGTTTTTCTAAGTCTTGTATTCTTTGTTGTTTTTCTTTGATTGTTTCTAATTTTACTTTTCTAATTTCTAAGTCTGATTTTCTTTTTTTGTATTCTTCTATTGAATTTTTTATTGATTCTAATTGTTTTTCTAAATATGTTCTTTGTTTTGTTAATTGATTTATTGATTCTTGTAATTGTTTTATTTCTTGGCTTGTTTTTTGAGATATATTTTGTTTGTAATTTTCTGAAACTTCTTGAAGGCAGGTTGGACAATTTTCTAAGTGAGATATTTTGTTTTGTAGGCTTTCTGTTTCTTGTTTTTTTGAATCTTGTGAATTTATTTTACTAACTATTTGTATGAATTCTTTTTCTAATTCTTGATGTTTGGATTCTTGGAATTTTACTCTTTGGTCTAATGCTGTGTATTCTCCTTCGTCGAATTTTAATTCTTGAGTTTCTTTTAATTGATATTGAATATTGCTAATGTTATTTTTTGTTGAAGTTATTTGTTGAGATTTTTCTCTTATTAAAAGTTCTGATTTTGATTTTTCGTTTTCTAATGTTTGTTTTTGGTTTATTTTTTCTTGAACTTCTTCAAGTGCTTTTTCTTTTTCTTTTGATTTTTCTAATGCTTGTTCGTGTTGCTGTGTTAATTGTGTTTTTAATTTTTTTAAGTCTTCTAAGTTTTGTTTTTTGTTTTCTAGGTTTTGTTTTTCTTCATCAATGTCTTGAGTAATTAATTCAAAAAGTCTTGCTTTTTCTCTTAATTTTGAAGTTAATATTGATAAATTTTCTTCTATTCTCTTATATTTGTCGATTCCAAAAACATGTCTTAATGTGTTTAGTCTTATGTCTCCTGGTTCTAGGATTATTTGTTTCATTTCTTCCTGGGGAGTGTAGACTGTGAATTTGTATAGAAGGTTTGTTTTTTTTGCGAATTCTGGAGGGTAGTTTAGTAATTTTAGAATTTTTGATTTTATTTCTGTTACAGAGCCTTCGAATTTTTCTTGGTTTATTGTTATTGATGAATAATCTTGTGTTACTGATTTTTTTGTTTTTTTAAGGGACCTTTCTATTATTATCTCTTTATTGTCTATTTCTAAATGTAGTTCTACTTTTGCTTGTTCTTGATTGGTTTTGAGAAGTGATGTTCCTTTTTGTGAGGGCTGTAGGCCGAAGAGTGCGAATTCTATTGCAAGGAGTATTGTTGTTTTTCCTGCTCCTATGTCTCCTGATAAAAGTGTTGAACCTTGTGGGAATGTTATTGTTTGGTCTTCGTAGCTTCTTATGTTTTGGATTTGGAGGGATTTTAGTTGCATTATATTTCCTCACTAAAATTTATATCCAATACCTTACCTAATCCTAAAAGCAATCTTGATTCAAAAGTTGCTGATTTTTCGTCTTCTTGTTTTTCTAGGGTGAGGGCTTCCATGAGGGGGGAGATAAGTTTGTTGTTGTTTGAGGGGTTTTCTTTTTCATAGGTTTTAATTAAGGTTTCTTCTATTTTTTCTTTGTTGTGGTTTGGGTCGCTGAATTCTATTTGTAGGTCTTGTCTTTCTACTTCAAGTTTTGAGGTGTTTTTTAGAAATGAATATGCATTTTGTTTTTCTATGAAGTCTTGTATTTCTTGAAATTTTATGTCTGTGTATTTTCCTTGTTTTAATATTCCGAAAAGTTTTAAGAGGATTATTTTATCTTTGAGTTCTCTTTTTTCTAGTTCTTTGATTATTTTTTCTGTTGCTTTAATTGCATTGTCAATTTCTATTTTGATTAGTTCTACTGGTTTTATTTTTATTTCTTTTTTTGTTACTTTTGTGTAACCTGCGACTTCTATTATGTAAAATGCTCCTTGTTTTAGTTCTTCTAGTTCTTTGAAGTTGTTTGGGAATGTTGGTCCTCCGTAAACTGCAGGTTTGTTGTTTACTTCTTGGTTGAAGTCTATGTGGATGTGTCCTAAAGCGTAGTAGTCTGCTTGAGGGAGTTGGTCTAAGGGAATTGAGTCAATTGGTAGATTTTGTGCAGCTTCTTTGACTGTTGTGTGGAGCATCAGTATTCTGAAGTTTTCTGAATATGGCTGATTTATTTTTATTTTTCTTAATGATTCTACTTCGAGTCCTGATTTTTTTCCAGGGTATCCATAGATGTAACATTCCTTGTCTCTTATTGGTTCTAGTGTTATTTCTTGAGTTTCTTGGTTTTCTTGATATTTGCAGATTTGACAGAATCCTGCTTTTTCTAGGACGTCTAGGAATGTTTTTCCTGAGACAGAATAATCATGTGAGCCTGCGATGATGTAGGATTTTATGTTTGCGTCTTTTAGTTTTTTGAATTCGCTGAAAGCGAATTTTAGGGTTTCTATTGATGGGAATGCTGAATCAAATAAGTCTCCTGCGAATAATATGAAATCTACTTGTTCTTCTATTGATGTATTAATTGCATAGGTGAATGATTGTCTGTTTAGTTCTTGTAGTTCTGGTTGGCGCCATCCTCCTAAGTGTGAGTCTGCTATGTGTGAGAATTTCATTTTAAGGTATTTAATCGCTTTGCGATTAAGGTGTTATTTACTTTAATCATTTGGATTAAAGTTATTTTAAATTTTTAAGGATTGTTGTTGTGTGGTTTGTTTTGGGATCAATTCCCCTGGCGGAAAGCCGTGCTTCGCACTTTCCCTTTCCTCCCTTTTGTCTTGGTAAATTGTTAAAGGGTTATTTTATTCAGAGAATCTATAGATTCTCTGACTCGTAAAAACGAGCCATAAGCCCCATCGTTTTTCCGATGAAGATGAGTTTTCCTTGGTTTTTAAGGATTAATAGGTATTAGAAGGTTTATTTCATATCGATTTACCCTTTGAAAGGTGATTTAGTATATAAGTGTTGCGTTACTATTTTATAATTAGTATATATTTGTGTTTGTGGAAGATTTGATATGTTTGGATAATCTTTTTATAATAGGTTTTCTTTAGATGTTAATGGAAAAAGAAGTGAAACATTTCTTAATGATAATTGTGATTGTAATTTTGTTAGGAGTTTTTGTTTTTAATTATTTTAGTATTGGTTTTTTTAAAAGTGCTGAATATTTTTTGAATGAATGTGCTGTGGATTCGGATTGTGTGATTAGTGAGACTCGTTGTTGTCCTTGTAGTTCTAGTGGGAAGGATGTTTGTGTTTCTTTGGAAGAAGGTGAGATGTATGCTGAGGAATTGAAGGATTGTTCTAAGAATTTGCTTTGTGCTGAGGTTTTTTCCTGTGTTGTTGAAAGTTGCGGTTGTGTAAATGGGAGGTGTGTGGGATGAGATTTGGTGAGAAATGTTTTGTTGTTGTTTTTATTTTTGTTAGTTTGATTTTTATTATACCTTTTTTGGTTTCAGAATCTGTGGATGAAAAAATAAGTATTGAGGTTTTGAAAGAATTTTCTGAGTTGGGTGAGAAGAATTATGGTAATGTGGGTGAGGATGATGAAAAGGTTAAAGTTGTTATCAAATTGAAAGATGTTTCTGAAGATGAATTGGAGGAGATTCTTGAGGAAGAGGTTTTAGAAGATGTTGAGGAAGATGAAGTGTATAAGAATTATATTTCTACTGAAGTTTCTTTTGAAGAGTTGGAGGTTTTGGAGGAGAATAAAGATGTGGAAATGGTTTCTGAGAATCATGTTCTGAGTGCTTTTTTGCAGGATGTTGGAGGTATTGTTAATTTTACCATTGTTAATCCTTTGAAAGTTTCTGGTTTGAATCTAACAGGGGTTTCTAAAACTGTTTGTGTTATTGATAGTGGTGTTGATTTTACTCATCCTGATTTGGCTGGTAAGAATGATAGTTGTGTTATAGATTGTTTTAATAATAAGGCATGTGTTGAGAATTGTTCTGCGGGTGATGAGAATGGGCATGGGACGCATGTTGCAGGGATTGTTGGGGCTTCTGGGGGGATTTTTGGTGTTGCGAGCAATGTTAGTTTAATTGGTGTGAAAATATTGGATGAAAATGGTGATGGTAGTGGTTGGGATGTTGATTTAACTAGGGCTATTGATTATTGTGTTGCTCAAAATGTTGAGGTGATTACAATGAGTTTGGGAACTGCTACGTTGTATGATTCTGATTGTGCTGGTTCTATGGGTGGTTGGACAGATTCTGTTGATGCTGCTTTTGCAAATAATATTTCAATTATTGCTTCTAGTGGTAATGCTGGAAACTGGACACATATTGCAAGTCCTGCTTGTATTGGGAATGTGACTCCTGTTGGAGGGACTAATAAAAATGATGCTATTTTTTATAATAGGAACAGCTTAGTGGATTTGGTTGCTCCAGGAGTAAGTATAAATTCTACTTATAATAATGGGGCTTATCTTGTTCAGGGTGGAACTTCTATGGCTACGCCTGTTGTTGCAGGAGCGTATGCAATTATTTATCAGTTGTTGGATTTAACTGGAAGAATTATGAATAATTTTGAAATTGAAGAAGTGTTGAATAATACTGGGAAGACGATTAATGATGCTTCTTCTGGTTTGAGTTTTACTAGGATTGATATTTATGAGGCTGTTTTGTCGTTGGATAATATTTCTCCAAATGTTACATTAAATAGTCCTGTTGATGGGAATGTTAGTTTAATTGGTGATTTTAATTTTAGTTGTAATTATAGTGACTGGCAGTTATCTAATGTTAGTTTTTATTTATGGAATTCTAGTGGGTTGTTTTATAATGAGAGTAAGGATGTTTCTGGAATTAGTAATTCTTCTGTTTTTAATTATAGTTTTTCTGTTGAGGATGATTATTCTTGGAATTGTTTTGTGTATGATGATAAATCTAATTTGGGTTTTGCTGATTCTAATTTTTCTTTTAGTATTGCTAATGTTGTGACGATTCTTGATTCTCCTGAGAATAATAGTTATGTTAATCAGGCTGTAAATTTTTCTTGTAATTTGACTTCTGCAGGAAGTTATATTTTGTCCAATGCTAGTTTTTATTTATGGAATTCTAGTGGGTTGTATTATAATGAGAGTAAGGATGTTTCTGGAATTAGTAATTCTTCTGTTTTTAATTATAGTTTTTCTGTGGAGGATGATTACTCTTGGAATTGTTTAGGTTTTAATAATAATTCTGAATCTGATTGGGGAAATAATAATTTTAGTGTTGGTTATGATGTTAGTGATGTTAATGTTAGTTTGAATGGTCCTAGCGATGGTGTTTCTTATAGTTCAAATAGTCAGAGTGTTGTTTTTTATTATAATGTTTCTGATAATAATGAAGTTGCTAATTGTAGTTTGGTTGTTGGAGGAGTTGTTAGTTCTAGTAATTTGACTATTGATAAAAGTTCTAGTAATTTGACGTTTGTTCAGAGCTTTGTTCCTGGAACTTATAATTGGAATATTAATTGCTCTGATGATGCAGGGAATGTTGGGAATTCTAGTTCTAGAAGTTTTACAGTTATTGCGGTTGCTTCTCCAAGTGTTTCTTCAAGTGGTGGTGGAGGGGGAGGAGGAGGAAGTTCTACTAAAACCTATGTTCTTACTTCTGTTGAATCTTCTGAAGTTAATATTAAAAAATTAAATAAAAATGATAAGATAAAGTTTGCATTTTTTGATGAGGTTGCTGGAGAACATATTTTAACTGTTACTAAAATTAATTCTGATTCTGTTGAGTTGGTAGTTCGTAGTGATGTGATAAATTTGAAATTAGGAATTGGACAGAGTATAAAATTAAATTTAACTTCTCCTGATTATTATGATTTGTATTTGAAACTGAATTCTATTGTTGATGGAAAAGTGGAGTTAGTTATTCAGACAATTAATGAGAAGATTCTTAGTCATGATATTAGTATTGGTGGTAAAAGTGTGGATGATAGTGTATTAGAGGAGGATGTTAGTGATGGTGCTGATTCATTAGTTTATGAAATAGGTAAGTTAAGGTATGTTATTTTTATTTTGATTGTTATTATTGTTGTCTTTATTGTTTCTTTATTGTTTCCTAAAAAAGAAGTTACTAAACATAAATTTGGATCTAATAAACGAGAAAGTTTTTTGAAACACTTATTAGAAATTTAATTATTCAATATCTTCGGATTCGGCTTCTTCGGCCTCATTAATTTGTTGAAGTTCTGTTTCTTCCATTTTATATCACCTCCTAATTTGTGAATATGATAAACTATCTTATACTTTAGGTTTTTAAAGGATTACTAAAACTTTATAAAAGAAATGTTTGAGTTTTGTTTTATAAAGGTTGCGAATGGTTTAAATAGAAGTTTTTATTGTGTGTAGGAATTAATTTTTTGTTTTAATCTGATATACAAAAAGTTTTTCAAAAAATAAAGATTGTTCTGCGAGTTTTGTTAAGGAGTAATTTAGTTCTTTGGCTTTTTGTTTTATTATCTTTGGTTGGCTTAATGAGGAGAATAGGAGGAGGATGGTTGCATCTTTGTTAAGATAGGGTTTTGATTGTTTGAGGAATTTTAAGATTATTTCATAGCCTTGTTTTCCAGCAGTAGTGTTTAGTTGAGAGTCTTTTGGTTCTCTTTTATCTAATGGAAGATAAGGAGGGTTGAAGATTATTAGGTCAAATTTTTGTTTTGGTATTTTTGAGAAAAGGTTTGATTGGATTGTTTTGATTTTTTTTAAATTTTTTATTGCATCCGGGTTTATGTCTGCTGCTGTTGTGTTTTTGAATCCTTGTTTGATGCAAGTTTTGGCTTGGATGCCCGAACCAGTTCCCATATCTAATATTTTTATTGTTTTAGGTTTGTTTTTTAGAAAGGTGATTAATTCTTTTTGAAGAAGGTAAGAATCTTCTGCAGGTTGGTAGATTGACATGTTATGAATTGTTTTAATAATTATTGGAATTTTTTGAGGCCATATGTGTGTATCCTATAGCTGTAAGTGCAGATATTCCAAAGATTGCTGTTCCTGCAGGACCTCCATTTTCTTGTGCAATCATTCCCCCTCCTAGAACTCCTGCTGAAATTATTAAAATTGGTAAGGACTTATCTATTATTGATTTTAATTTAGATGTTTCTTGGGTTCTTGAATTCATAGAAGTTTCTAAATTGTTATATGATTTCATTGTTTTAAGAAGGATATAAAGTATTTAAATTTTGTTGAAATTTTTTAGAAGCTTAACCAAATATGCCTATTAGTTTATCCTTAAATAAAATACTTGCACCTAGAACTCCTAAGAGAGTTACTAAAATTATCATGAGGAGAATTTCTTTTATCCAATAACTTTTTTTTGTTTTCTTTTTTGGATGAATTATCGGAGGTAGTTGACGAATTTCTGGTTTCTGTATGGGTTCTGGTTTTTGTGCTATTTCGTTTTTAATACTTTGTATTTCTTGTTTAGTTTGTGCTATTGAATTTGTTTGAGGTGTTGTTGGTGGGGCTTGGGTATTGAATATTCTTTTTTTCTCAGGCATGAGTAAGTGTTCTCCTGGTTTTGTTTCTAATGATGAGATAACTCCTGAGCTTACGTATCTTGATGCATCTTTGACTTCCCTAGGATTATAACCTGAATTTATTAATACTTGGATAGAAGTTTCTAAATGCTCTCCTCTATTTATTCCATTTCTTAACGCAGTTATTATGTCTTCGTTCATGTTTGTGTTTAAAAATTTAATTTTTGTTGATTGTCTATTAGGTGTATATTTTTTGGCTTGTATCCTAATTCTTTTGCTAAATCTACCATTGGGCCTATTTTATCGTGGCTGCCGTGAGATGGAATTATATTTTCTGGGTTTAGTAAATTTAGGAAGTCTCTTAAGTCTTCTCTACCTGCATGTCCTGAAACATGGATGTTATTGAATAATCTTGTTCCTCTTTTTCTTAATCTCATGTCGAGTTTTTCACGATTTTCAATGTTTGATGGTGCTGGAATAACTGATGAGGAAAAGATAATATGATCTGCTTTATTAAATTGAAAAGGTAATTTATTTCTTGAGAGTCTGTCTAAAATACTTCCTGGTTCGCCTTGATGTCCTGTGCAAACAACTAAGTATTCTTCTCTTTTTTTATTTATTTGTTTTAGTTTGCTTTCTAATTGTTTTCTGTATGTTGCTATTTCTATATCTTTCCTGAATGGACACATATCTACCCTTGTTGCAGCTCCTACATATTTATTTAAACTTCTTCCTAAGAAGACTATTTTTCTGTTTAGTTTTTTACCGAATTCAACAATTGATTTTAATCTTGCAATATGTGAGGAGAAAGTTGTGATTATTAGTCCTGCATTTTCATTGTTGGTTGTTAATAAGACTTCTTCAAGTAATGTTTTTGCTATTTTTTCGCTTGCTGTTTTTCTTTGATCTCCTGAATAAAGTGAATCTACAATTAAAACTTTTACTCCTTCTTTTCCTATTTCTTTTAATTTTTCATAGTTTGGTTTTTTTCCCATTGTTGGATTATTGTCTAGTTTGAAATCGTTTGCATAAAGAATTATTCCTTCAGGTGTATGTAATGCAATTAATGAGCAATGTATTGTTGAGTGGGTTATGTTTATGAAATCAACTTTGTATCTTTTATTTTTTCCTTGAACATAGCAGAATGAGTTTGGTTGGACTACTCTTAGTTTATTTTTTAGGTGGATGTTTTCGTCTTTTAGTAGGGTTTTAAGAACTTCAATTGTGAATGGTGTTCCAATTACTTCTGCGTTGTATCTGTGTCCTAAAAATGGTATTGCTCCGATGTGGTCTAGATGTGCATGACTTGGAATTATTGCCCTTACTTTTTCTCTTAGGTTTAATTTATCTAGTAGCATATCTGAAGGTACTGCACCTATTGCTCTTAATTTCTTTTCAGTATAAGCTCTTTCAGAATTTTCTAATTCTACAATTGGTGGTAGGAAGAAACCACAGTCGAACAGGATTACGTCTTCTCCTAGATCAATTGCAGTCATGTTCTTACCAACTTCGTTATAACCGCCTATTGAATATATTTTCATTTTTAGTTTCTCTTTTTTATTATTAGTAAGAATGGGTTTATATAAGTTTGGTGTGGGTTGGATTTGTGAGGATTGTTTCTTCTGGTTTTTTTGGTTTTTTGTGTTTTTTGTAACTTTTTTGTAGAAAAGGTTTTAATTAGGGGATTGCAGGGAGTTTTTACAAAAAATTAAAACACATTTCTTTAATAGTATTTTTACCTTGTTAAATTAGTTTTGGAATGTACTGTTGTTATTCTAGAATTAAAAAAGAAGTTGGTGAAGATTCATTTAGGCGAATTAAATTTAAAAAAGAAAATGATAGTTAAATATGGAGATGAAAGTGAAATGATAGAAAAAGCTAAACCTAGTGCAGTTTATCTGAATAATGATTTTGATAGTGAAGACTATGGAAAAGTTGCAATTGATTTGCGTGATCCTAGTGCATTGTTTTTTTCTTCTAAATATGCTAATGGAATTAATATTCTTTTTTATGTTCCTGAGGGCGATTTGAACCCTGAAAATCCTCTTGTAAGGTTGGCTGGTGAACTTTCACGTTACTCGGATATTAATGTTGGTATTTCAGAATCTGAAGATTATGATCATGCTCATGAGGCGAATGTAATTGTAAATTATAATCCTGATTTTAATGGCCTTAGGAAAGAACTTGGAGAGTATGATGAAGGAAAGAGGGTTATTTTAGATGGAAATCAATTTGGTGGTAAAAGATTAGATAATATTGTTAAGAGTTTGTATTCTCAACTTGTTGAAAAGAATGCTGCTTAATTCGAAATGTATTTATAATTCTTTAATTTTAGTTTTCTATGAATAAAGTTATGGAAACTGCAACGAGTATGATTGCGTTTAGTACTTTTTTAGTTGGATTAATTGCTACTATTTATTATGCTAATCAAATGAAGAAATTGGAGATTATGGAAATTTTATTGGTTTCAGTAATATATATAAATGCTAATCTGTTGTTTTTGTATATTATAAAGAGGAGGGTAAATGAAAATTTTAAAAGATAATTGGGCGATTGTATTATTGGTTATATTGATATTTTTATTTATTTATTTATTAATAAGATGAAAGCTTTGAAGCCGTCGCATAGAGAAAGGAAGAGATATTTGTTGATTAAAGGTAATGATGCTAGTTGGTCTAAGATTGAGAAGGTGATTTTGGAGTTTGTTGGTGTTTTGGGTTTTGCTGAGGCAAGTCCTAGTGTTGTTAAGTCTTTGAAGGGGAGAGTTGTTTTGGCTATTAATCGTGGGGCGTTAGATAAAGTTCGTGCTGCGTTTTTAATGAGTGGGAAGAATTTGGAGATTGTTAAGGTTAGTGGTAGTTTGAAGGGGTTGGGGAAGTGAGGGGTGTTGGGAAGGTTAAGTAACTTGGTTCGCTTTTGCTCACAACTTATTTTATGGTTCAACTGCCGGCTTTCGCCTGGCAGTTTCTCTAATTTTTCTTAATATTGTGTAAATTTTAGAAATTAGGAGGATGAGTTTTATCCTTAAGTTAAGATTCTATTTTAGCAATCAGATTTAAAAACCTCTTTATCTAATTAATAGTATGGATATTAATGATATAGAGAATTTTGAAAAAGAAAAATCAAAATACTCTAAGAAGGACTTTAATGAAATAAAGTCCTCCATTAAAAAAGCATGGAAATGGATTTGGAATTCTGATTCTATTTTGAGTTGGATTGTGGCTCTTGGTTTTATATTTGTTGTTGTAAAGTTTGTTTTCTTTCCTGGGCTTTCTTTAATTATGGGGACATCGTTGCCTTTGGCTGGTGTGGAGTCGTCTTCAATGGATCATCAAATTGTTAAGGATGATTTGGGGCGTTTGAATTTATGTGGGAATAGTTATTCTAGTTCTGAAAAAGAGTGGATTAATTTTAATGAGTATTGGGATGCTTGTGGTGATTGGTATGATGATGTTGATATTAGTAAGAATGAGTTTTCAGATTTTTCATTGAAGAATGGATTTAGAAAAGGAGATATTATAATTGTCTGGGGACGTTTTAGTCCGAAGGTTGGAGATGTTGTTATTTTTCAACCTAATTCTGGTTCTTTGGCTCCTCGTCCTATAATTCATAGGATTGTTTCTATTGATGGTGATGGAGTTATTGCTACGAAAGGTGATCATAATGCTGGGCAGTTAAATGGAAATAATAATTATTATAAAACTGATGAGACAAATATTGGGGAGTCGCAGTTGATTGGTAAGGCTGTTTTGAAGGTTCCTTATTTGGGGTGGGTTAAGATTTGGTTTGTAGATTTGGTGAAGATGGTTATGGGAAGATAGTTGGGTTCCTTGAGAATAGAGTTAGGGGGTGGTTTGTTATGACTGTGGAATTGTAAAGTTTTATAGAAACCTTTTTAAAGAATTTTTATTAAGATAAGGAGTTATAAAAAGTTAAATTAACATTAAAAATAAAATGGAATTTTGTCCGAAATGTGGTTGTGTATTGGTTGAGAAAAAGAATAAGACTTTTGGTTGTCCTAGGTGTAGTTATAAGTCTAAGGATAAGGTGAAGTTGGAGACTTCTGAGAATATTGAAACAAAGAAAGAGATAACTGTTATAACTGATAATAGTGTTGATGTTTTTCCTGTGATAAATGCGACGTGTCCTAAGTGTGATAATAAAGAGGCTTATTTTTGGACGAGTCAGACTCGGGCTGGAGATGAAGCTGAGACGCGGTTTTTTAGGTGTACTAAGTGTCGGCATACATGGCGAGAGTATCACTAAGGTGATAGTTTTATAAAATATGTTGAATAATAATTCTTATGAATAAGTTTAAAACCAAAAATTATGAAATAATAAGTAAAGGAAAAATTACTGAAAAAATTATAAAAATATGTAAGGATTATTATAAAACAAATAAATTATTTTTTAATAAAGATGGACCTTATTTAAAAATTATAATAACAAATACTGAGGAGGAATTTAAGAGATTGACTAAAAAATTTTACTCTCCTTGGGTAAAAGGAGTAAGTTTGAAAGGAAATAGGGTAATTTTAAGGGGTCCTGAATTGTATAAAAAAACTTATAAAAAATTTAAGGGTACTCAAAATCCTCAATTGTTGTTGACCCATGAAATTAATCATATCTTTGCTTATCAAATTAATTTATATCGTGGACCTTATTGGTTTACTGAAGGATTAGCAACATATGTTGCAAAACAAATTCCTGGAAAGAGTTATAAGAAAAGTTCAAAAATAACTAAGGAAGAAGCAAAAAGATTGATGTTTTATAGATTTATGCATAAAAATTTGAAACAAGATATGTATGTGGTTCATTATAAGGCAATTGATTATCTTATAAAAAAATTTGGTAAAAAGAAATTATTAAAGTTAGTTAATTCTTATTCTAGAAATCTAAATAAAAAAAAGTATTTGAATTTGTTTAATAAGATATATGGAATTTCCTATGGGGATTTTATTAATGAATTTATAAAAGATACTAATTTTTAGTTGTAGTATTTGGTGGGGGTATCACTTCGCCAATAACTTTAACAACTCTTTATCTTGAAGCATTACTATGGCTATTGCTAGTTTTCTTTGTTCATCTTTTTGTTTTTCGATTTTTGAATCGTTTCTTGCTCTGGTTTTTAATACTTTTTGGTATTTTATTTTTTTCATTTTATTTTTTGTTGTTTTTATTTATTTAATATTATATCAATAATGTAATCTTTAAGATTTTTTGAGTTTTTATTAATATATTTTTTTATCCATGTTTTTGCGCTTTTGAATGATATTTTGCTATTGTGGGATACTAGTTCTCTGATAAATATATCTGTAGGGTTTATCTTGGGGATTTCTAATTTATATCCTTTTGTTAGTAAGTGCGCCTTTGCTGTAATAAATGCGGCTCTTTTATTTCCATCTATAAAAAAATGTCCTTTTTTTGCAATTTCGTTAATGATAATTATTGTTATCCCTGATATGTCATTTGGAAAGTTTGATTCATAACTAATTATGTTATATGAGGCATTGTAGATTCCTCCTTCATCTCTTATTCCTTTATCTTCTTTTATCTCCATTGCGCCCTCATGACTTTGTTTTATTAATCTAATCATACTTTCTATTTCCTGTTTTGAAGGCTTTTTTCTTTCTTTATTCCAATAAGGGCTATTACAATTAGGACAAAATCTAGGACTTTCTTTTCTTGTTTTCCATTCATGATTGCATCTTAGACATTTACTCATTTTATTCTATATAGTTTAATTAAGCTATATAGGTATATCTAACTATATAAATGTATTGATTGTTGATCTAGGGGTTATTAGTTTTATATTAACTACTCTATTACAATAAAAATTTTCCTACTAAATTTAAATAATATTAATTCTTGTATATTGTATGGGAATTTTGGGTAGGATTCGGGAATTGGAAAAAGGTTTGGGTGCAATTGTTGTTGTTCAGGAAGTGGAGTATCATAAGGAAAAAGTAGGTGTGTTGAATTTTGAAGATGAATGGTGTTCGGATTTTAGGAGAGTTGTTGATAAGCCAAGGATTACTCTGCCGGATGTTTTGAGAAGAAAAGTGGCAAAAGATGAATTAAGGAAAATCTATAATGATTCTAAATGTTATCAACTTATTAGAAAGTATTTGTGTGAAAAGGTTGTGTGGCGAGTTGGGTTAAGGGATGTGGAAAGGAGGAGAGAAGAGTTAGATATGAAGAAGCAGGCAGATGAATATTCTGGGTTGTTGGAAGAGGAAAGAAGGTTGAAGAAGATTCCTAAAAAGATAGTTGTTAATCTTGAGGGTAGGTCTTATGAATTTAATGATTTTGATTTTTAGAGTTGTTACTAGTTGAATATATTGTATAAATTAAAAATTAATTAATATTATCTTTTCTTAGAAGTTTTCTTAGCTTTCTTTTTCTTGACAGGTTTTTTCTTTGATTCAGTTATAGCTGATTCAAGTTTTTCCTGTTGTTCTGCTAATCTTAGAATTTGATCTTTTATCTCTAAAATATCTTTTCTAACTTCGCTGAATGATTTTTTTAGGTTTGTTTCGATACTCATTTTATTATGTTGTTTTTAGTTATTGGTAGTATATAAAGGTTTTGATTAGTGTCATTTTAAAGTGGTATGTTTGAATGAAATATAGAAACCTTTAAAAATAACTATTATGGAGTTAAATTATGAATAATGATACAAACTATTGGATAGAAATGAGTAATTTCCCTGAATCATATTCTCTTTTGTTCAGAGAAGAAGAAAGATTATTAGATAAATATATCGGAGATCATGCAAATGTATTAGATCTGGGGTGCGGAGATGGTAGATCCTTAAAACAATTATCACAAAAAACAAAAAATTTAGTTGGAGTTGATCATGATAAAAAAATAGTAAAAAAAGCTAATAGGGATTTACCTAATATAAAGATAATTTATAGCGAAGGGACAAGCCTTCCATTTGATGATGGATATTTTGATAATGTTTTATGTTTAGGAACTTTTACTAATTTGGGTGATGAAAGGATTAAAGTTTTGAGTGAAATGAAAAGAGTTTTAGATAGAAATGGTTCAATAATTATAACTGCTTATTCTGAGGATGCATTAGAAGACAGGTTAAAATTGTATGGAAGTAGCAATGTTGAAATAGAAGAAATAAAACCAAATGGAACTGTTTTGTTTAGAGATTCTGTAGATTCAATTTCAGAACAGTTTTCAAGAAGTGAATTAGAAACTATAATTAGTAAGGCAGGTCTTAAGATAATGGAACTTAATAAAGCTGGAATTGTATATTCTGGTGTTCTTGGAAAATAAAGATTAATTTATTTGAAACCAAAGATTAAAAAAGGCTTTTTTTCTTATTAATTTATGGCTTGTTAGCTCAGTCTGGTTAGAGCACTAGACTCTTAATCTAGGTGTCGGGAGTTCAAATCTCCCACAGGCCATTTATATCTTAACACTAAATCTAAGATGTAGAAAATTATGAAGGATTAAATACATTTAGATATTTTGTAGCCTACTTGATCTTCTCACCTGACTCCCAAAGCATATAAAAATATTTTTTTAAACTATCAGCTAAAGAATCATTTTTAATCCATAGTGATAAATATTTATCTCCTTCAACAATCCTTATAGTAACATCACTATCATCAATAATAGTAAATTTTGTAGTAATAAGAGGAATTTTTCTAATTTCAGCATTAATTTTCTTCCAGACTTTTAATTTATCGCTAGTTGCCTCCTCATCACTTGTTAAAATCTTAATCTTGACATTATCTTTAGCATTTTTTTCATAAGAATCGATATGAGGTTTATATGTTGAAAGTTCAGAAATTGTCAACCATTCCCTTCTAACATTCTTATGAAGACTCACAGAAAGATTAAGATAATTCTTATAACCTTCAACAATTTTTATTTTATCAATCACTTCATCCTTGTTAATCATAGCAAGTTCCCCTAATTCATTCATAATCCTGTCAGAATTATTAATAAAATTATCTAGTTCTTTTTCTTTTTTTTCTTTTAAGTAATTAAAGATTATCTTAGGTGCAACTGAAACGAACTTTTTCGGACTACCGTCATACTTTTTTACAAATCCTTTGGCAGTTAAAGACTCTAATACTGAATATATCTTACTATTTGGAATTAAAGATTCCTTTGATATCTTATATGCAGTTGATATCCCATTTTTTATTAAATATATGTATGCCTTTGATTCATTAGTTGTCAAACCAAATTGCTTTAATTTCTCCATAATCATAACTACCCAAGGGGGTTACTATTATATAAATATTTCTATTTATTATTTTTTTCATGTCAAAAAAACTTATAAACCAACATGAAGAATTAAAAGAACAAAATATACGTAAACCACTTTATCCTTGGGCTCCAGAAATATATAATAATATGATGAACCCAATTTCACTTGAACCAATTAAAGAAAGAGCATGGAATCACTTTCTTTGGAACCTTGGTTTAACAATTACCTGGCCTATTACTGCACCCGGTTCATTTATTTGGGCCATGCAAAGAAATCTAAGAGGTAAGGGGCATTTTTCTGATGGATATATTGTTCTAGGATGTTTAACAGCACCCTACATCTTAGCTACAGAATCTAAAAGTTTCTTAACCAAAAGAACTGTAGCATTAAAATTTTCAAATATTGATGAATTATTAGAAGAAGAAACTATTTTAACAAAACCTGATGGAATAAATCCGGGGATTCGTTTTAGTACAAGAGATAGAGGTAAAGACAGCCCTTATAGATTTGGAGACTCTTCTTCGAATACTGATAGATATGGATTTCTAGATTTAATTTTCCCAGATAACTTAGCTTTAGATGATTTTTCAGCAATGTATTATGCAACTGCTAATAGAGAAAATCCTGGAAATCTGTATTTAGATTGTGAATATTTTCTAAAAGTAAATCCAGATGATACAAGAAGACTTTATGAAGAATTTGAAAAAGTGAGAAAACCTGGAGCAAATGATTTAAGAAAATAAGTAAAGTTAGTACTATCAACTGTTTAAGATAATTTTTTCTAAAATAGACACTGTGTCATATATAATCCAAAACTCTTAATCCAACACATATATCAATAAGAAAATTAAAAAACCATAAATACCTCATAAATTCATACTCATGGCTTGTTAGCTCAGTCTGGTTAGAGCACTAGACTCTTAATCTAGGTGTCGGGAGTTCAAATCTCCCACAGGCCATTTATGGCAGAGATTTTCACTCCAAGGAGTTTCCATAAAGGATGACTCAAAGGTTATTTGAGCCGCAAATCTCATCAGGCCATTTAAATTAATGTTAATAATTATTAATCTCTTGAAATTATTGAATTGAAGTCTAAATCATATGTTTTTCTTTGAATAACCTCAGAAGTAGTATCCGGATGTTTCTCCCTTGCATCTGAATAAATTACAGATAATTGATTCACAAATTCATCATAATTTAATACTATTTCAGAACCTATTATATTTGGTACTCCAGATACAAAAGATAAGAATTGAAAATGATTTCTATAATTATCATTTCCTCTCATAGCTTCTTCAAACTCATTAGGAGAATTTCCGATAGTATCAACTGATTGAAGGACTTTATGAGCAAATTGTCCCACTACGGTTTCAATAGATTCATTAATCCTTCTAATCTCTGATTCTTGTTTTTGAGTTACCATACGGATAATCTTCAGATATTTACTATATAAATCCTTCGATTTTAACAAATATACTAAAAAATAATCACTGTGCCATATATAATCCAATACTCTTAATCTAAGTGTCGGGAGTTCAAATCTCCCACGGGCTATTTTTATTTTTAGAAATATTATTAACCTAAATCTTCTAAGGACTTCATAGCTTCATCAAATCTTTTTTCTGCCCTTACTGCAAAGAAATTTAAATCATGAATCCATTCTTGAGTTCTTGAATTATAAATTGGAACTGCTAATCTTACTTCTTCACCAGCTCTTAATCTTCTTAATACCGGTTCTATGTAACAACAATCATAATCTGTCATGAAATATTAGGGGGTTTGTAATTTATTAATATTTGGATACTAAGATAGTCTATCTCCTTTTGCCCAATAATAAACTCTTCGAACATATTCATGCCAAGGAGTTCTTAATGAGTATTTATTACATTCTTTATGGGAAGGACCTATAGACATTTGAGAACATGTCGTGGGTCTTCCGTAAGCTATTTCTCTATTCCTACGTAGTTCACATTCAGGAGTAGCTAATAATTCTTCGCCACTTTCTGGCAAGTTCTTAGGTGTATGTGCAGGAGCATCCCTTATAATAGTTTTTCTAATCCTCTTGGCAGATATATCTTCAAGACTTTCCTCTTTTGTCATATTGAATAATAGAAATAATATTATTTAAACATTTGTTATATAAAATAAGTAGTGAAAGCTAGAAATATTAATGAGATTAAACTAAAAGAACAAAAAATAAAAATAAAAATTAATGTACTGTTCTTTTTATAGCGTCGATATGTTCTGCGATTTCTTCGCCTTTTTTTGTCAACTCTATTAATTTTATTCTACCTTTTTTTTCAAATTTCACTAGTCCTAATTCTTCTAGTGTTTGTAGTATCTTTACTGCATGTGAATACGTACAGTCTACTTCTTTCGCTAATACAGAACCGTATCTTGCCTTAGATAGTTTTCTTAAAGCTACCAACATTAGTGCTGGTTTCCTTCTGAAAAAAATGTCAAAATTATCTTTCATTTTATTGTGTTTCAATGAGTGCTTTTTTATGGTACTCATTTGAATCTATATATTTAAGTCATATATTAGCTTATAAAGCTTTCGTAGTAAAAATTTAACCAAGCAGTAACAAATTATTTTTACTTAATTTTTGAGTAGCGGGGTGTTACTACTTGTTTTTTGTTGGATTTTGGGAGATTGGTTCGCCTTCGGCTCACGGCTTATTTTATGTCAGATTGGATGGCTTCGCCAACCCAATCTTCTAATTTTTTTGATAGTGTGAATATTTTATCTAGATATGAAAGGATGAGTAGATTGATTGTTATAAGAATTTAGTTTTTTGTTGTTATGAGTGTTTGGTTTTTGAAATTTTATTAATAATAGTTTATTCATCAACACTTATTTCTTCGCCTGTGATTTCTTTATACATTGCTAGATAACCTTTGCTTGCGAGTTCGACTTTGTTTGCTACCATCTCAATTTCGGTGTTGTGGTTTGTTACAGATGTTTTCATGAATGTTTCAATGTCTGGAGAAAGCAGGGCTTCGATAGCTTCTTGTTTTGAGATTGAGATTGTGAGGTCTTTATCTGTTGATGCTGCTTTTGTTGTTTGTAGATTGTTGTTTGTTATTTCAGAAGACCAGATTTCATTTTCTATTGCGAATTCAACGACAGGGTTTCCATAACCTATTAGAGATTTGTGTAAGTTGTTTACTCCTAATGCTATTAAAAGATAATTTATGTATTCTTGATTGAATTCTATTGTTGCTTGTTCTATTACTTTTTGTTTGTCTACGAGTCCTTCTGCATTTGTGTTTGCAAAGACAATATCTTTTAGAGGGTTTTCTATTGTTATTTGGTTTGTTGATTTTTTTGAGAAGAAACCGATTAGAAAGATTGCTATAATTATTATAGTTATTATTGTTAGTGTTAGTAGGACTTTTGAGATTTTTTTATGTTTTCTGAATTTATCTCTTATTAGAACTTTTTGATTCACCATTTTATGGGTTAAAAAAAGAGAGGGGAATATTTAAATGTTATCACAATAATGTTTAAAAGTATTGATTGATTGATTTTTTTATGCAAACTGCTGAAGAAACAAGGGTTGTGAAATTATCAAATCATGCTCGTAATGGTGAGATTGGATTGATTGCAGAATTAAATAATTCACAGTTTGGTAGGCTTGAAAGAACTCGAATAGATAATGGTTTTGGTGGAAATTTTGATAGTCGTGATTCTTACGACCCGTTTTTATCTGGTTATATTGACCCCAATAATGTAAGAGGTTATTATTTAGATGGTGAAAAAACTATTTTAGGAAGCCCTGAATTAAAAGTTTGGATTGGAATAAAAGAAAGGTGGGATGATGGGGTTTATCAAAGAAAGGCAGGATATTATGAGTTTAGTGTTGATGAGGGAGACTCTGAAAAAATTATTTTATATGGAGATGTTGGAAAAAAAGATGTTTTAGAGAAAAGAATTAGTGTTGAATATGTTGTGGAGGATTATTCTGGAATTATTCTCCCAATTACTAGAGACAAGGTTGTTGATAATTTTAATGATGCTAGAGCTAGATATGATGATGGGAGTAATGTTGATTTTAAACAGCTTGAAGGTTTAGTAAGAGCTAGTGGATTTGATTTTGATAGTGAGCTTGCAAATTTAAAAGTATATGGTGAACAAAAAGCAATAGAAAGATATTCTTGTGTTGAAAATCTTGAAAAAGTTTTATATAGGTTAGAAGAGAGGGGATTTTATTTTGAAGATGGGCAGATTGATGATGAGACTTATGGGAAATTTATTGATATGGTTGGAAAAATAAATTTTCCTAATGATTGTTTGAAGGATCGGGCGATTAAACTATTAAATAAATTTTCTGAGTGTTATGCTTTGCATGCCTATGTTAAGGAGAAAGATCTTGAAGAGGATATTGAAAACCGTAGGAAGGAAATTGATAAAATGAGTAATGAAGCTACTCTGCTTAGTTGGAGAAGAAGAAAGTTGCAAGGAGAAGATATTCCTTTTGATTTGTGATAAAATAAATTTACAAAACCCTTAAATAATCTTAATTTCTAAGTTAGTTATGATAGATATAAAATTAATTAGAGAAAATCCTGAAGTTGTTAAAGAGAATATTAAGAAGAAGTCTCAGGATGATAAGTTGGGGTTTGTTGATGATGTTGTTAAGTTGGATGCTGATTGGCGGAAGTTGAAGTATCGGGTTGATGGTTTGAGGAGTGAGAGAAATAAGATTTCTATTGAGGTTGGTAAGGCTAAAAAGGTTAAGGATGAGAAGTTGGCTAAGGAGTTGATTAAGCAAGCGGGGAAAATTCCTGAGGAGATTAAAAAGATTGAGATTAAGGCAGATAAGTTGGCTGTTAAGGTTAAAGAGATTATGATGCAGATTCCGAATATTATTCATTCTTCTGTTCCTATTGGAAAGAATGATAAGGAAAATGTTGAGGTTAAGAAGTATGGGCGGATTCCGAAATTTAGTTTTGATGTTAAGAGCCATGTTGAGATTGGAGAGAGTTTGGGTTTGTTGGATTTTGATACGTCTGCAGATGTTTCTGGTAATGGTTTTTATTTTATGAAAGGTAAGTTGGCTTTGTTGAATATGGCTTTGATTAATTTTGCGCGGGATTTTATGATTAAGAAAAAGTTTGAATATGTTGAGCCACCTTTGATGATTAAGAAAGAAGTTTTGGATGGAGTTTATTCTAGTGCTGAGATTGATGCGATGGCGTATAAGGTTGATGGTGAGGATTTGTATTTGATTGCGACTTCTGAGCATCCTTTGATTGGGCAATTTATTAGTAAGACTTTGCAGAAAAAGGATTTGCCTGTTTTGCAGACTGGTTATTCAATGTGTTTTAGAAAGGAAATTGGAAGTCATGGGATTGATGAGAAGGGAATTTATCGGACGCATCAATTTAATAAACAGGAGATGATTGTGATTTGTGAACCTGAGGATTCTTATAAATGGTATGATGAGATGTTAGGTTTTAGTGTTGATTTGTTTAAAGAGTTGGAGATTCCTTTTCGAATTTTGGAATGTTGTTCTGGTGATTTAGCTGATTTGAAAGCTAAAAGTTGTGATTTGGAAGCTTGGTCTCCGAGAAGGGGAGAGTATTTTGAAATTACATCTCTGACGAATATGGAAGCTGCTCAGGCTAGAAGGTTGGGAATTCGTGTGAGTGATGGTAAGAAGAATTATTTTGCTCATACCTTGAATAATACTGTTATTGCAACTTCTAGGGTTTTGGTTGCTATTTTGGAAAATAATCAGCAGAAAGATGGGTCGGTTAAGGTGCCGAAGGTTTTGTGGAAGTATTGTGGGTTTAAGGTTATTGGTGGGGAGAAGGGTTAATGTTTGGGTTTTTATTGAATAGAAAGTTTTTTAAATGGAGTTTTTAATTGATTATGATGGAATTATCAGTATATACACCTGAAATTGATTTGGAAGATACTATTTGTGAATTTGATGCTGCGACATCTGAATTAAATTCAGATAGGAGTATTGAAAATGTTCATAATGTTGTTGTCCTTAATCGTAGATGGTTGGAAGCTCTTGAAGATAAATATAGGCAACATGATTGGATTGATAGAAATTTGATTAGTAGAGATTTGATTAATAGATATCAAGAGGATTCTGGTCGGTGTATTAAAATTTTGAATGAGATGCATAAAAATGATAATGGGGTAGACTATTCTATGTGGTTAAGTATTATGGAGTTAAGTGTTGATAAAAGTCGTGATTTGATTCAGAAAATGGATGGCTATGATGCGTAGTTGTCATTCTTTAGTAGTTATAAAAACAAAGGTTTAAATAGTAGTTATGCCTCTGTATAATATGAAAAAAGAACAACTTGAGGCGAGATTAAAAGAGAAAGTTTTGATTGCTAATGGCGAACAAATAAGATTAGATGATTCTTTAGTTTATGCTAAACCTTCTCCAGTTTTAAATAGGGTGGATGAAATTGAGATAGAATTAGGATATCAAAGAAATGATGATGATTTTATAGAGGGTGAAGCATTGAAAATACATGAATTTTTAGAACATGTAGGATTATATGATGATGTTCAAGCTAACCCTCATCAAAAGGAGGAATATTCAGCTATTACTTTAGTTTGAAATTATAATTAAAATGGGACGAGCTTATGCGTTTTTTGATTGTGGAGCTTCGAAAGAAGAAATAAATGAAGAATTGCCTTTTATTCGAAAAGCTGTTAAAACTCCTGAGAAGTTAGAGCTTTCTTTGAGTGAAGGTATTGATGAATTGGGTTTGGATGGTAAATTGAAAGATATTGCAGAAAATGAAGATAGACAATATACTTTGTGTGCAAATTATCTTTCAACAAATGAAAAAACTGCAGATGAATTAGCAGGTATTTTGAATCAAGTGTATCAATCTCCTTTAAATGAGGATGGACAATTTAAAGGAGCAATTGTTCAGGGAGATTGGGGAATGTATCATTCTAGATTTTAAATTTTTTAATACTTAAACCTTAAAAAGGATTTTCTTTTTATTTTGTTATGTTAGAAAAAAGTATGGTTCCTCGACATGTTGCTATAATTTTGGATGGTAATAGGAGGTTTGCTAAGAAGTTGGTTTTAGAGCCTTGGAAGGGGCATAGTTATGGTAAGAAAAGGGTTGAGGAATTGTTGGATTATGCTAAGGAATTTGGAGTGAGGGAGATAACATTTTATTGTTTGTCTTCTGAGAATTTGAATAGGCCTGTTAAGGAGTTGGATTATCTGTATGATTTATTTAGAGAGACTTTTAGAGGTATGGATAGAAGTCGTTTGAATGAAGAAGGAGTTTGTTTGAAGTTTATTGGAGATTTGGATTTGTTGCCTAGTGATTTGAAAGATATTTGTGTTGAATTAGAGAACTGCAGTTCTGAAGGTAATAGGTTTATTGTTAATTTTTGTATTGCTTATGGTGGTCGTGCTGAGATTGTTAGGGCTGTTCGTAGAATTGTTGAGTCTGGTGTTAGGGATGTTGATTCTGAAGTTGTTGAGAAGAATTTGTTGTTGAGTAGTGAACCTGATTTGATTATTAGGACTGGAGGGCAGAAAAGGATTTCTAATTTTTTGCTTTGGCAAGGGGCTTATTCTGAATGGATTTTTTTAGATAAAATGTGGCCAGAGGTTTGTAGGGATGATTTTGTTGAATGTGTTGAGGAGTTTGGAAAGAGGAAGAGGAATTTTGGGAAGTGAAAGTTTAAATATCCTTTTTAATTCTTGAGATTATGGGTAAAAAGAAATTTAAAATTCTAGCTGCATCTGATTTTCATGGTGATAGTGCTGTTACTCGGAGGTTGGCTAAGAAGGCTGAGAAAGAGGGAGTTGATTTGGTTGTTTTGGCCGGGGATTTGACAGGAGTTGTTGAGAGTGATGATATTATTAAACCGTTTGTTGATAGGGGAAAGAAGGTTGTCTTTGTTCCTGGGAATTGGGAGTCTTCTGAAACTGCAGCTTTTTTGTCGAAGTTGTATGGTGTGAAGAATGTTGGAGAGCATTATGTTAAGTATGGTGATGTAGGGGTTTTTGGAATTGGTAGTCCTAATTGGACTTTTGATATTGATGATAAAAAGACTTTTAAGAAATTGAAAAAGGATTTTGAAATGATAAAGGATTTGGAGAAGAAAATTATGGTTAGTCATATTAATGCTGCTGGGACAAAGTCTGAGTTTTCAGGTGTTGCTGGGAGTGAGGAAGTTCGTAAGGCGATTGATGAGTTTCAGCCGGATTTGTTTATTTCTGGGCATATTCACGAGGCTGAGGGGTTGCAGGAGAAGATTGGAAAGACAAAGGTGGTGAGTGTGGGTAAGAAGGGGAAGATTATAGAGTTGTAATGTTTTTAAGAAATTAAATGGTTCTTCTATGTATAAAATAGTAATCTTGACTAGGCAATTCTGTTGTTCCCATTAGGTCTGTGCCTTTAATTTCTCCTATTGGTCCCTGATATTGCATTGTTTCTTTATTTGCCTTTTCTGCAATATTAACTGGTGAATATCCTGCATCTAAAATATCTGTTAAAACTAATGCTTTTCTAAATTCTGCTATTCTGCAAGATGTTCCTCTTTGCAGGGTTTTATTAAGAGGATTTTTTCTGAGCATTTCTTCTGTCATTGGTTTCATTGTAACTTGCATTTTTTTAAGAGCTAATCTTAAATTATCATTGTGTAATCCTAAATTCATGTTGAGAAATATCTAATTGTGTTTAAAAGTATTTATGTGATTTGTTGATTAATTGCACCAAGAACTAGAGAGAGTTCCTTCTGGGAATAATACTAATTTTTTACTTCATACATAATGCTCCTTCTCTTATCCATGAATAAGCTACTGTGTTGTCTTGGAAGACAACTAGTTGTCTTACGAAATCTTTTTTTGGATTGTGTTTTGTGACATAGTCTGTGATTCTTAGAATGTTTCCCTTGTAATCATAGACTCCTCCTCCCCAAGAATGTCCATGACAAAATTTTGCGTTTTTTTGTAACCATCTTTTAATTTTTAGAATGCCTAATCTTGATGGGGTGAATTCATTTCTTGTGCTGTCTGGATTTCCTACTGGCCAACTTGTTAAATTATCATAACCTTTTTCTATAAGTGTATGGACTGCTTGTTGGTAGGTTTTTGCATTATCTACTCCTCCTTTTCTTAATAATAATGTCCCTCTAACTCCTACTCCTTGTTCTTCGATGTTGTTGGCTATTTGTTCTAGGTTTGGGTAAGTCTTTAGGTTGTAGGTTTTTGCTTGTTCTTTTTCGTCTGGATGGTGAATTGATATTGCTATATTTGTTAATCCTAATTCTTTCCATTGTGGAAGATGGGTCTTAGTGAATTCTTTATCTCCAAATAAAATTCCATTTGTAAATAAGTTTACATTTGGAAAATATGCTCCTTGGTTTGCACATTTTTGGTAAATTTCTAGTGCTCTTGTTAAGGAATCTGGGTCGCAAGTTGGTTCTCCGCTACTTGTTAATGATAATGACCAACCTCCGTAACGGGCTGAGAGTTTTATTGCTGATTCTAAGTTTTTTTCATAAAGCAAGTTTGGTTTTGCTTCAGGTCTTAAATATTTTCCTGCACAGAATTCGCAGTTTGCATTGCAGTTTCCATCTCCTATTAATGCTGATACGCTGTAGATTTTTTCAATGCATGTCATCTTTTTCTCCTTCTTGTTTCATTAAGTTCAATTACTCCTATTTGTATTAAGTTTTCAAGAAAAACTTTGAAAATTTTATTGCAGCCTTCCATTTGAGAGTCATCAATCCCACACCTTGAACCATCGTAAATATTTGCTAATTGGTGGTAATAATGTTTGACTCTTGGGTTAGCAGATAAAATTCCTTTTAAATCGCTTTCTTCAGTGATTTTTCCTTTTTTTAGGTGAAAATAATTTTCTTTGATTCTGTATTTTGTTTCCATACTATAACATAGAGTTGTAAAATAGATAGTGTTTACTTACAATTTTTTTGTAGTAGTGTTGTAGTGAGATAATTTTTAAATAATCTTTATTGTTTGTCTTAGTATGAATAGTAAAGAGATTGTTCGGAAAATTGAGGATTTTGTTTGTTTGAAGCCTCGTTCGATTCAGGAAATTTCAGAGCATATTGGGAAAAATTGGAGGACTGCAGATAGATATGTTAATGAGATTAGTGAGAATTATGGGACGATTTCTATGAGGGTTTTTAGGGGAGGGACGCGGGGTGCTTTGAAGATTGTTTATTGGTGTGGAATTGATAGGGCGAAGGGAGGAGTTTTTCAAGAGCAGTTGGAAAGAGAGATTATGAATGGTAGAACTAAATATGATTTTTCTGTGTTTGATATTTTTCAGCATGTTGATTCTTCTTCTAAGGAGGCGTGGATTAAGGAAGGTGCTGATGAAAGTGATGCGGGGCGTTTGGTAGAATTTAAGGATTTGTTGCTTCAGGCAGAGAAACAGGTTTTATTTTTTTCTGGTAATTTGTCGTTTATTAATTTAGATGATGATGTTACAAATGTTTTTTCTGTTTTAGAGGATTTGGTTCGGGAAGGTGTGAGTATTAAGGTTGTTTGTAGAGTTGATATTGCAGGTAAGAGAAATGTTGAAAAGTTGTTAAGTTTGAATCATAAATATGGTAAAGAATTGATTGAGATTCATCATCGGGAGCAACCTTTGAGAGTTATGATTGTTGATGATAAGTTTTTTAATATGAAAGAGATTAAAGAACCTACTTTGCGTTTAGGAGAGTTGGATATTAAGACGTTTATTTTTTATACTATTTGTGAAAGAGATTGGGTTGAATGGATTAGTCGGATTTTTTGGAAAATGTTTAATGGGAGTGTTGATGTGGGGGTGAGGGTGAGGGAGATGGAGAGGATACGGGTTTGAATCTTCCTAAAACTTTTTATACCTTTAATTCCCAGAGATTATTATGCCTCCTAAGAAAAAAGTAAACCCTGAAGCTGTTGAGCAGAAAGAATTTCGGGTTTTTGATCCTGCGAATGTGAAGAAGAGTGTTGAAGTTGCTGCTAAGCCTAAGCCATCTGTTGAGGATTTGCAAACTGTTGAAAAAGTTGGAGATGCTGAAAAGATAGAGAAGGAATTGAAGAAACGATCATCTACTGGAAAGAAGAAGGTTAGTAAAAGAAAGAAAAAACCTGCTACGAAGAAGGCTGTGAAGAAACCTGCGGTGTTTAAGGAAAAGGCTTTGAAGAAAGATGGTTATGTTTTTGTTGTGACTGAAAAGCCTCAGGCGGCTGATAAGATTGCTGCGGCGCTTTCTGAAGGTAAGGCGCGGAAGGTTGCGAATCGGGCAAAGGTTTCATATTATGAATTTGAGAGGGGGGGTAAGAGGGTTGTTGTTGGATGTGCTGTTGGACATTTGTTTACTATTTCACAGAATGTTAAGGGGGCAGATTATCCTATTTTTGATATTGGGTGGTATCCTAATTCTGCTGTTAAGAGGGGTGTTGATTTTACTCGGAAGTATTTTGATGTTATTAAGAAATTAGTTACTGGGGCGAGTGAGATTGTTATTGCTACGGATTTTGATGTTGAGGGAGAGGTTATTGGTTATACTGTTATGAAATATATTGCGAATCAGAAGGATGCTTCGCGGATGAAGTTTAGTTCTTTGACTGCTGGTGAGTTGCAGGATTCTTTTGATAATCGGGCGAATCATATTGAATGGGGGCAGGCGATTGCTGGGGAGACTCGGCATTTTTTGGATTGGTTGTATGGTATTAATTTGAGTCGGGCTTTGATGAATTCTATTAAGACTACTGGTAAATTTGCTGTGATGAGTATTGGGCGTGTTCAAGGTCCTGCGTTGCATATGATTGTTGAGAAGGAGAAACAGATTCAAGCGTTTAAGCCAACTCCTTATTGGCAAATTTTTTTAGAAGTGAATGATGGTAAGAATAAATTAGAAGTTAAACATAATCGAGATATTACTAAGAAGGAAGAGTTGGGGAAGTTTGAGAAATTGAAGGGTGGGAAAGGTGTTGCGAAGACTACGAAGAAGAGTCAAGTGATTACTCCGCCTGCTCCGTTTGATTTGACTTCGTTGCAGACTGAGGCGTATAAGTTTCATGGGATTACTCCTGTTAATGCTTTGTCTGTTGCGCAAAAATTGTATTTAGCTGGTTTGATTTCTTATCCTAGAACTTCTTCACAGAAAATTGGAGATTTGAAAAGTGCTGAAAAAGTTTTGAAGCTTCTTGAGAAAAATCATAGTTCTCTTGTGAAGGAAGTTAGCCGTAAAGTTCCTGTTGAGGGAAATAAGTCTGACCCTGCGCATCCTGCGATTATTCCGACTGGGACTCATAGTAATAGGTTGAGTGATTATGATGAGAAGATTTATAATTTGATTGTTAAGAGATTTATTTCTTGTTATTGTGCAGATGCTGAGTTGGAGAATAAGAGAGTTAATGTTGATGTTTCAAGTGGTTTGAAGTTTGCTGCTCGTGGAATGGAGGTTAAGAAAAGTGGTTGGATGAAGGTTTATCCTACTAAGATGGAGGCAAAGGAGTTGAAGGATATGGATGGAGAGGTTAATATTGATGAAGTTAAGATTGAGGAGAAGGAGACTAAGCCTCCGAATCGGTTTTCTCCTGCGTCTATTGTGACTGCTCTTGAGAAAAAGAATTTAGGGACAAAGGCTACTCGTGCGAATATTATTGAGACACTTTATGATAGGAATTATGTTAAGGGGAAATCTATTACTGCTACTGAGTTGGGGATTCGATTGATTGATTCTTTGAAAAAATATTCTCCTGTGATTATTGAAGAGGAATTGACTCGTGAGATTGAAAAAGATATGGATAATATTCGGAGTTCTAAGCATGATTTGGATGTTAAAAAGGGGAAGGTTATTGGTAAGGCTGAAGATGCTTTGACTAAAATTTCTAAGGATTTTAAAAAGAATGAGGTTGTGATTGGGAAGGAGTTGCGAGGGGCGAATGAGGCGGCGTGGGCGCAGGAAAAAGAAGATAATAAATTATTGAAGTGTACTGGTTGTGGTAAAGGTTTTTTGTCTCTTAGATATACGCCAAGATTTAAGAGTTATTTTGTTGGATGTGAAACTTATCCTGATTGTACTCAGACTTATCCTTTGCCTTCTGGATGTGTTGTTAAAAAAGTTGAAGGTAAGATGTGTGAGGAATGTGGTTGGCCAATGTTAATTAGGTATAAGCCAAGTAAGAGGCCATGGGTTTTTTGTTTTAATCCTAAATGTCCAACGAGGTTGGAGTTGGATTTGAGTGGGAAGGCGAAGAAGAAGGGGGCGAGGTATGTTGGTGGGAAAACGAAAACTGCGGAGAGTAAGGGTGTGGCTGATATAGGTGTTAAAGAAAAAGGGGAGGATGTTGGGGTTGAGAAGGGTGATGGTGTTGGGGTTGGGAGGGGTGGAGATGTTGAGGTTAAAAAGGTTAAGGAGAAGTGAACGGTTGTTGCGGTGAAGATTTAATTGGTTGCGGTCTCCCAAGCCTGACTTTGTCAAGGCTCTCCGACTTGCAGTTTTGATAATGTTGAATATTTTATCATGAGGTTATGAGTGGTTTAGTAAATAAATATTTATATATGTAATTAGGATGATTATTTAAATGGAATCTAATCTTGCAACCATTTATGTATGGGAAAAAAGAAATTTGGATGTAGATAATTTATTATTTGTTCTTGGAGGTAAAAAGGCTCCAACATATACTGAACTTAAATCACAATTTGATCGTAATCATAGAAAACCTATTTCACTTAGGCATTATTCAAATGAATTTGAAATTTATCAAAGTATAGCAGGAACCGAACCTCTTGTTAAAGATCCTCATTATACTGGAGATGTCTCTCCTTTTTTAACTTTTGATTTAGAAAAAAGATTGAAAAAATTAGAGTTGTCATTACCTGAACATGAACTTCAATTTAATCCTCGTGAAAGCAATGATTATAAAAGTGTAGATTTAGCTAGGGTTGGAGGATTAGCATTATATTTGGTTGAAAGTTTGAGTGCTAAGGATGTTTTAGCAGTTAATGGGACAGATATTGAAAATGGGGTAATCTATGCTTCTCCTGGAATTGAAAGAAAAGTTTCTGATTCTATTCTTATTTGATTGAAATTTTATCGTGAGATTATGAGTGGTTCTTTAATATAATTAAATTTATAAGCCTAGAAAATGCACATAGGTTATGTATAATAATGAAGAACTAGGGATTATTGGAAGAGCTAGAGTGCATGGATTTGCATCTTATCTATGTAATGAATATGGTTCTAAGGGTATGTTGGATAGGTCTTTTAATTCTGAACAATTGCCTGACAAAGATTTTTTTGAGAAAAGGTATAATCATATGAAGAATAAAAAAAGTGATTTTGATATTACTTATTTAATAGAACTTCCTGAAGAATCTGTAAATCCTCTTAAGGATGAACAAGAGAAGTGGAAAAATTTGTCTCCTAGGGTTGGTTGTTTTTTAGATACATTAGATTATTTGATTGAAGAATATGATTCTGTAAAAGAGGATTGTGAAGGTGATAGGAAAATGGTTAGTAGGGTTATGAATGAATGGTGGGAATTGTTGCAAGAATGGAATGCTCTTTCAAATTCTTATAAGGTTAAAGTAGAGATGGTTTATGATGCTTTAAATGAGCGAGGGATTCATAATCTTAATTTTGAAGTGTTTGATAAATAACCCAAACTTTATAATCTTCTTTTCCTTGTTATTTTTAGGTGATTCATGACATATGTAATAAAATCTACAGGTGAGAAAGAGAGGTTTGATAGGAATAAAGTTCGGAAGAGTATTCTTCATGCTGGGGCATCTCCGGAGTTGGTTGATAAGGTTTTGGGTGTGATTGATAAGAAGAGATATGATGAGATTCCGACTGAAAAGATTTTGGATATTGTTTTGAAGTCTTTGGCACGGAATAAGGGGATTGCAGATAGATATGATTTGAAGAGGGCGATTATGCAGTTGGGGCCTTCAGGTTTTCCGTTTGAGAGATTTTTTGCAATGGTTTTAAAGAATTATGGATATGATGTGAAGGTTGGGAGTGTGTTGAAGGGGAAAAATATAACTCATGAGATTGATGTTTTTGCTAAAGGTAAGAATGGTTCTTTTATGGTTGAATGTAAATATCATAATAAATGGGGGATTCATACTAAGGTTAAGATTCCGCTTTATGTTTATGCTCGGTTTCTTGATTTGAAGAAATATTTTGATGAGCCTTGGATTGTTACTAATACTAAATGTACCCCTGATGCTTTGAATTATGCTAGAGGTGTTAAGATGAAAGTTACTTCTTGGAATTATCCTAAGGGAAGTAGTTTGAGGGATTTAATTGAAGGTAAGAAACTTTATCCTATTAGTGTTCTTCGTGGGGTTAGTGTTAGGACTAAAGAAAAGTTATTTGAGTCTGATATTTTTTTAGTTAAGACTTTGGTTGATTTAGATATTTATGAGTTGAAGAAGAAGACTAAATTTAGTAAGAGATATTTGAGAAGGATTATTGGGGAGGCTAAGGATGTGTTGGGTGTTGGGGTTGTGAAGGTTGGTTAGTAGTGTAGTTATATCATTACAATAATCCTTAAAACCTATTATAACTTTTTTAAAGTATGGATAATATAGAATCTCAAACTAAGGCTGTTACAAATAAAATTACAACTGGAAGTCAGGATTTAAACATTTTTCTTCAAGGAGGTTATGAGAAAGGAATAATAACTTTACTTTATGGTCCTGCGGCCTCTGGAAAATCAAACATTGTAACATTGGCTGCATGTAATCAAGCTAAAAAAGATAAAAAGATAATCTTCATAGACACAGAAGGAAGTTTTTCAGTTGATAGAGTTAATCAGATGTCAAATAATTTGCCAGAACAAATTTTAAAAAATATTATAATTCTTAAGCCAACTAATTTTAAGGAGCAACAAAATTCTTTTATAACTTTAGCAAATGAATTAAAAAAATCAGAAAATATTGGGTTGATAATTGTGGATAGTATAACTATGCTTTATAGATTGGAATTTGCAGAAGCAAGAAAAAAGGGTTTGGAAGAAATACAAAATATAAATAGTGATTTGGCTAGGCAGATGAAGGCACTTTATGAAGTTGCGAGAAAACGAGATATTGCAGTTTTAGTAACCTCTCAGATATATTCAGGATATCTTAGTGAAGAAGATTGGCCTGCAGGAAAGCAGGCTAAAACAAATGTTGTTGGCGGGGATATATTGAAGTATTGGAGTAAATGTATAATTGAATTGGAAAATAAAAATGGGCGGAAAAAAGCGATTATTCAGAAACATCGTTCATTGCCTGAGAAAACTTTGAACTTTGAGATTGTTAATGAGGGTGTGCAGAAAAGGGGTTGGTTGTGAATTGTTACATGGGCTGGAGGGTTATTGCTGGCTCCCGAGTCCGACTTCGTCAGGACTCTCCACCTTGCATATTGAAATTGTGAATATTTTATCGTGAGGTTATGATAGATTGATTTTTTAGAAAGAACTTTTAGGAAATGATTTATTTAGACTATTCACTATTTTTTCTGCACTTTGCTGTGAAAGATTTGTTTTTAGAATTTTAATATGATTCATAAGATCTCTAGAACCATCATAAAAACTCTTCTTAGCATATCCATATTCTCCTTTTTCATCGGCATAGATTAAGTAATCATTAGTTGTAATTTTATTTTTAGAATTATTTTTTATCTAATGTATTTTCTAAAACATCATTTAATGGAGCTGTTTGAATTTCAGTTATTTTTTCTAAATAAGAATCAAATTTTAGTTGTGCTTTTTCTAAAATTTCTTTGCAAACTGGATTTGAAGAATCTGCACTGTATCTTGTTGTATTTTCTTCAACAGTTATTTCTATATACTCTAACGTTAAATCTTTTCCAGAACGATAGGAAATTATATTTCCATCTTCTTTAGTAGTTTTTAAGAAAGTATATCCAGAATCGGTACTAGAACAATTAATCTCTTCTCCTTCAATTTCTCCCTTAAAATGATATTCTAGATGATTTGAACTACATCCTGTTATACCTAAAACTAATGCTCCTGTTAATGCGAGTTTTCTTAAATTTCTTTTAAATTTCATATAATTAGTTATTGAGATTGGCTTTATAAGTTTTTATATAATTATTTATCTATTAGAATTTTATTATTTAGCTTTCTTAAATTCGTCTGAATATTTCTTTAAGTCTTTTTGTGCCTTAGCAATCGCGTCTTGTAGGGCTTTTTTTGCAGATTTTCCATCTGTTGTTATCTTTAGTGTTAGTGGTTTACTATAGTGTTCTTTTTTCCAGACACCTAATTTTACTGCGCTGTCTTGATTTAAGTAAACTCTAACTATCTCTGCGATTGTTTGATTATCTATCAAAACTTCTAATTCATTTTTTGTGTCTTTTGTTATTGTTACTTCCATTTGTTGTTCCTAGAATTTAGAGAAAATGAGGGTTTAAAAGAGTTTGGGTTTGAGAAATAGGATTATATCAACTCTCTATCAAACTCATCGATTGATTCTGAATCTTCTATTCTTTTATTGTTATTTTTGCCTAGAAGTTCGCTTCCGCCTAAAAATTGATCTATGTCTTGAGATTCTTTCTTTTTTCTTGATTCAAGTTCTTGTTTTCTTTGTTGGGCTAATTGTTGGTTTTGTTGTTCTTGTCTTTGTTTTTCTTGAAGTTCTTGTTGTTGCTGTTGTTCTTGTTTTATTCTGTCTTGTTCTCTTAATGCTTCCATGATTCTTTGTCGCTCTTCTATCTTTTGTTGTTCTTCTATTCTTTCTTGTCTTGTGACTTCGACTTTTTTTCTGTGCATGTCTTTTAATTGGTTTATTGTTACCTTGTCTCTGTTAATTTTTCGTAAGTCTAGGTCTTGTGTTTGTTGTTGTGGTTGTGGGGTTTGTTGTTGATTTTGGATATCTGTTTGAGGTTCAACTTTACATTCTACAACTGCTTGATTATCTATTAGCGGTGTTTCTGAATTTTCTTTGAGTTCTACTTTGCAATGAACTTCGGGTTTTTTAACAATTGGATAATATTTTTGTTGGAATGGATCATTTGTTTCATCATGGTGTTCAGGGTAATTTTGTTTTATTCTTTCTAGTTCTTTGCTTTCTGAGAATGAATTTATTTGGTTGGTTGGTTGTGACTCTTCATTTTCTTCTGGTTCTATGAAAACTTGTTCTGGTTCTGGTATTGTTTCTATTGGTTGTCCATTTTCGTTTAGAAGTAGGGGTTGTTTTTGTTTTTCTTGCATGTATTTTTCCATTTCAGTTATCTTTCTTAATTTCATTTGGAAAAATTGTTCTAATTTTTTTATTAATCTTTCGGTGTTCTCTGGGGGTTTATTTTTTTCAATCATTTGGATTGCGATTTCTGATTCTCCTAATGCTTTTGCTAGTTGTTGTTGAGTTAATCCTTTTCTTCTTCTGTTTTTCATTATCATCCAATGGTAATGTTCGATTAGATTTAATTGTTCTTCTTCTGGTTGTTCTCTTTCGGGATTTTGTTCTAATTCTTCTAACTCGTTATTTATGAAGAAGGTGTTTTCTTGATCTGTTGGAGTGGTTTTTCTTATTGTAGGGTTGTTTTCTGATTCTTTTAGTTGACTTGTGTTGGGTTTTTTGATTATTGGGATATTTTCTATAATTGCGCAACGCTCACATAATGAATCCATTCTTCCTTCATAAATAGCGTCGAAAAGTCTTATCTCGTTTTCATTTACATCACATCTTACACATCTTTCCATTGTTATGGGTGGTAGGGGTGGTTTTTATTGTTAGTGGTTGTTGGATGTATATAAAAAAATTGATGGATTACAACCTAATAACATTATCATCATAATCTTTGTTAGATTCCTTGTTTTCTAAATATTTTTCAATTTGGTTGATGTTTTCTGGGTTTTCTAGTTTATCTTTATTATTTATGATTATTGTTGGTGAGGTTTTTATGTTGTATTTATCTGTTAGTTGTTGGATTATGTTTGTATCTAAGTTTATATCAAATGAATATATGATAAGGTTTTTGTTTCTTTGGCTTAGGGTTCCTAATAATCTTCCCGTATCTTCGCTTTTTCCTAAATCTGTTTTTTTGTTTGAATAAAAGAAAAGGATTGTTTGTATGTTGTTGTTTTGGTTATTGTTGCATTCTTTGTTTATCTGATTGATGAATTCAAAATGTTCTAATTCTACAAGATTATAGAAGTCTTTTCTGAATAGGACATCTTTGTTGTCTTTGCCGAATTTTCTTTCTAAGTCATCGATGATTCTTCCTTGAAATCCTAGATCTTCTGAGATTTCTCTGAATGTGCTTTGTGCGCAGATGTCTTTATTGAAGAGGGTGTGTTCAAGTTTGTCATAGAAAATGCTGTAACTTGTTATATCTTGGAAGTTTGAGATTCTCTGGAATTCTATGTAGGAGATAGAATAGGTTATGCTGAATCCGAGGATGAATATTAATGTGCCTATTATGAATGCGAAGAGGTATCTTTTTTTGCTTTGAATCGGTCTTTTAGTTTCTTTTTTCATTTGTTATCTTTGTTGTTTTTCTTTATATAAATTATTGTGCTGTGGTTGAGTTGGGTTATTTCCAGCTAACTTTTCCTCCATTGAAAATCATATAAAATAGTGAGACTATCCACCAGAATCCGAATAATACTGCGAAGAATATAAAGAATAATGGAAGGTTGATTGCTAATCCTGAGACTTTTCCTAATTTTTTTGATGCATAGAAAAGATAGGCTAGAATTATTAAAATGAAGATTATGATGAATATGAAAATTGTGTTTGTGAATAGTAGGAATGCGAGTCTTTCCCAGAAGTAGTAATTTATGTTCAGAAGGTTTCCTAAGTCGAAGTTAATGCTCTTTAGGAAGTTTATTTCTTTTCCAATGTCTAGGATTGTTTTTATGAAGAAAAATAATGTGATGAATACTGCGAAGAATATGCTTATCCATGCGATTGGTAGAACGAAGATTCCCATGTCTCCGTAATCTTTGCTGAATAGTTTTTTGTATTTCCGCATGTTTTTCATTAGTCCGATGTACCATCTTCTCCTTTGTTTTAGTAGGTGGGAGAATTTGTTGGGGGCTATTGTGTAGGCAGGGGATTCTGGAGAGTTTTCAATTTTGTATTGATAATATTGGATTCTCATTGCTAATTCTAAATCTTCTGTTATGTTTTCTGTTTCATATCCTCCATGTTCTTTAAAGAAACTTGCTCGATATGCTGAAAATGCTCCAGGAGTTATGTGAATTGCGTTTAGGATTGCAAAAGTTTTTCTTAAGAACAAACCTATTACATATTCAATGTATTGAACTCTTTGAAGGATGTTTTTTGGTTTGTGTATAACAATTGCTGGAGAGACGCTCATTATTTGAGGGTCTTTGAAATATTTTACCATGTTTTTTAAACTGTATGGTTCAACAAAAGTATCTGCATCCATGCTTACTATTATTTCACCTTTGGCTTGAGAGATTCCTAGATTTAGTGCGTATCCTTTTCCTTGTTGTTTTTCTGTGAAAATTTTTATTTTATTTTTTCCTTTAAAATCTTTTTTGAATTCTTTTGCTAACTTTAATGTTTGGTCTGTGCTTGAATTATCTATTACAATTATTTCTAGTTTTTCTTCTGGGTAATCTGATTCTAGAATTGATTGCATGGTTGCCTTTATGCTTTTTTCTTCGTTGTATGCAGGGATTAGTATGGTTACTGTTGGGGATTGTTTGTTTGTGTATGGTTTTTGTTTTAGATTTATTGCTGAAATGTAAGTGAGGACATAGAATGAGGTTGCTATGAGTCCTAGGTAAATCGAGGTGTATATTATTAGGGTTATGAATGTCATTATTTAATCTAGGTGGTTGTGTTTTAAAGGATTGTGGGGGTGGGGTTGTGTCGCTCTCGCGCCTGGACAAGTCCAAGGCGCTCCGCTATTGTATACTGAAATCTTGTTAAAGTGTATCTTTATGGAGATGAGTTTTCTTTTGTTGATTATATGTTTGTTATACAAATATTTTTAAAGTGATTGTATTAGGGAATTACATATACTATGGAAAATTTATCTCCTGAACAAATTCAATATATTAGAAGTAAGGGTTTTATGATGAAAAAATGTTCTTCTGTTAAAAATCGTTTGTCCTATTTAGCTTTGGGTGGGAAATTGGAGGAAGTTGGTGAAATGGGAATTGTTTATCAGCCTTTTGGAAGTTTTGTATGTTATGGTACAATGTATATTCATGGGGAGAAACCAATGACTTCTATAGATGAACTTGTAAACTTAATTGAAACTACTGTAACTAATCCTGTTGCTGTTCAGAGTGAATTCCTTCGTGCAGTTCAGTTTGAATCAGTGAAAAAAGCTATGGAGAGTCCTATTAAAATAAATGTAAATCATGGGTCTTGGAGAGAAGTTGCAGAAGCACTTATGGATAAATATAGTTAATTATTGGTTTTGGTTTTTATTCATCTTCGTTTTCATCATCATCCTCAGGAACTATTTCGCTTGTTCCATCTGCTTTTTTTTGTAAGTGGAAATAGTCGAAGAAGTTGTCGCTTAATTTTAGTTCTTTGGTGTGTCCGATTCTTTTTGCTATTACTAATCCTGTTTCTATGAAATGTTTGATGTGTTCGTATGCTTTGTTTCCTCTGATGTTTATTATTACTGATTGTTTTACTGGTTGTTTGTATGCAAGGACTGCGAGTGTTTCTTGTTCGGCTTTTGTGAATTCTACGTTTCCTGTTGCGAGTTTGTTGATTAGTCCGATATATTCTTCTTTGACATCCATTTTGTATTTGTTTTTTTTGTTTACAATTTGGATTGAAGAGGTGTTTTGTGAGTATTGGTTTGTGAGTTTTTCTAGAAGTTCTCTTAGCATTAATGGATTAATGTCTGTTAGCATGATTAGTTCTTGTATTGTAAGGTAACGAGCTGAGAGAAAAAGTGCGGCTTCTATTTTCTTTAGGTTTTCTGTTTGGTCGAGTTGGTCGAGTTCTTGAGCTGTGGTGGAGGTGAGATGTTCTGAAGTTGTTGGTGAAGGGGTTATGGGGGTTGATGGTAAAGGGGTTATGTGGGTTTTTGAGGTTGATGGTGAAGGGGTTATGGGGGTTGATGGTAAAGGGGTTATGTGGGTTGCGTCGCTCTCGCCGATGACTTCGTCAATCGGCTCCGCTGTTGCAGTCTTAGTATCTGTTAGATTTTTATCGTTTTGTTGGTGGGTTTCTTTTGTTTGTTGATTTAGGGGATTTTCTTTTGGGGGGTTATTCTCTTCTTTTTCCATGATAGAATTAGTGAGATGGAAGTTTTAAAGGTTTTGTAATTCAGAGAAAAAGTAAACTTCTGCTTTCTAATCAAAGGACTCATTTTGCTCGCCGTTTTTCTGATATTGCTCTGTCTGTCAATACTTGATAGTGTGGACATTTTTGGCCATTTTTATGACAGATATTTTCTAAATATGCTGGGGTTAATGCTTGTTGTTGTTTGTATCTTTCTAAATTGTAGTATAGTCCGCATGTTTTATCTCTAATGTAAGGGCATTTAGTCATTGATTTGTTTTGAGAATTAGTTATTTAAAGATTTGTGTGATTATTTTATTTTAGAGTCTAAAGTTATCTATCAAATTACTTCCTAAATTGGATAGCAAAATGTGTCATATAGTTTATATCAAATTTTGATACAACATTAATAATTAATTAATATAGATAATAGATAACAATAATATTTTTAAATTGTATATATTAAAAAAAATGATGGGCCTTCAAGATATATTTGATACAGGAAGGGATGCAAAATTACAAGCTTATTCTAGAGTTCCAATTGAAATTGACAATAGTTGGTATTTGGGAGATCATGTAATAATTAATGGGGATGATAGAGGATTTAGAATTGCACTATATCCTAAAGGAGAATTAAGGACTGATGAAAGACCTCTTTTTTTAGGAAGAGAACATAATGTAAGCAATCCAGAATTTTTTCTTCTAACAACATTTTCGACTGCTGATCCTGATGATGGATATACTCACAAGGAATATAATGTTTATACTGGAAGTGCCCCAATTTTAAAAAGAGGTAGTCATGTTAATTCAGGATTTGTTGAAGAAGAAATTCCTGAATTGAAAAATTTAAATACTATGGGCAAGGTAATTCCAGGTTATCAAACAGGAGTGGCAAAGATGTTTAAAATTAGTTTTTTCCCTTTTGAAAATGATGTGAGAAATTACGAAAAACAATCGGATATTTATATTCTGGGGTCAGAAGAAGAGCCATCTAGAGTTCTTGATGGAGATCCTAGTAGGTTCACAAAAATTCTAGATAATTTATTTTTTGAATTGGATTAATGCCAGCATTTTATTAACTATTAAGTATAATTATATCTAGAATGATTATCCAACCTTAAATCTTAATATTGCGCCTATCCCACTTAAATTCCAGAATTGTTCACCTTCTTCGGTTTCTATGGAAACCATTTCAATCTCTACTCCTGTTTCACTTGCTTTTTTTTCAAATGCTTTTATTTCTGATTTTTTTAGTTTTTTACTTAAGAAGAGTTTGTCAACTGCCCCTAAGGTTAGGGCTTTTTCTACTGGTTCTTTGCCGTAGGCTGTTTTATCTTTTTCTTTTCCTAGCATGTTGAAGAATTTTTCCATTAGTTTTTTTTCTCTTATTATTTCTTGTTCTGCTAATAGGTCTCCTGATGTTTCTACTAGGAGTTCTAGTCCGTGTTCGTCTGCATATCCTATATCTTTTACCCCTAAGACTAAATCTTGTAGGGCAGTTATCATGTTTCCTTGTTTTAGGAAATCTTCTTTTGTTGGACCTGGGCCTCCGACTAATATTCCTTTTAGGTTTTTTAAACCATAGAATTCTAATTTTACAGCTTCTGCGACTTTTCTGAAGAATTCTTTTGCTAGTCCTTCCCTTATTCTTCCATAACGTGCTGAGGACTGTCCACCTTTTGTTGTTTTTCCTGGAACGAATGAGTCGAAGTGTTGTAGCATTTTTATTTTTTTACCTATTAATAATCCAAATGCTGCTTCTTTTCTGTCAATTACAATTAATCCGTAGATTTCTTTTACTTCTAGCATTTCTTCTAATGGTTCAATTACAAAAGTTTGATCACATCGGTATAAACGTGCATTTAATTCTTCTGGGGGTTCGAATACTTCTACTATGAATTCATCTTCTCCTTTTTCTTGTGGGACTTTTCCTGCAAATAATCCTAGTCCGTTTGGTGGTGCTTGTCTCATTTGTTTACAGATTCTTACTAATGATTCTAATGCGTCTTGAACGTTTTTTCTTGTTGCTGTTGATTTAATGTTTGATGCTGTTGAACGTTCTGCTTCTAATTGTTTTGTTATGAGATTTATATCAAATCCTGCTGGAACTAAGACTGTGATTAGTTCTGTATGTCTTGCTTTTAGAGGTTTCATTTTTTCAATGAATTCTTCTAAATTGTCTCGTTGTTTTGCGTCCATTGCCATGTTAAGAAGTAGGTTGGTGTGTTTTTAATTGTTTTGATTAATTGAATCCTTTTTGTCTATTAATCATAATATATCTTACATAAGATTTTCTGCTAATTCTGTGATTTGATCTTGAGTCAGGGTTGCAGTTATATTTCCTATTGTTGAGTTAGGGGAATAATCTTTACCTTTTTCTAAGCTATAGAAATCTAAATCTTTAGAAATTTCGAAAAGTAAGTTTTCCATTTCTTGAGAAGTGTTGTTTTGTCTTTTATCAGATATTTTGTCGTATCTGTTTTGTGTTTTTAATGTTATTAATTTTGGAGGATCTTGGGGCCATATAGATATCCTAAATGGGCCTGGTTCTTTTTGATGAAATTTATCTGTAAGCTCTCGAGATATTTTCTTAACCATAATTATTATGAGAATAAGGTATTATAAGGTTTATTGAGGTGAGATATATTGTTTGTTGAAGAGGTTTTGTAGCTGACTTCATCAGGCTACTTCATAAAATTCTGATAATACTAATTTTCTGATATTCTAGAAATAGTTAAAAATTAATTTCATTGTATTGCATCTAATTTAAAATCCTCTATAACCTCATAAGATTTTTCTCTTAATTCTTCTGCTTGTTGGAGAGTTAAGGTAGCAGTAATCATTCCTAGATTTTTTAAAACACTATATTGTTGTTTGCTTACTCCTAATTCTTCTAAATCTTTAATAACAGGTTCTAAGGATTTTCCTATTCTATCCGATATCGAAACTCTTTCTTCAGGACTTTTTCTAAAATAACCTTTGGGAGAATCAGTATTACCTTGGAGAGGTTCATGTTTCATCCAAATGGCATAATTCCTCTTTACATTTTGATCTAATGATTCTGGCATCTAAATATTAGTTTTGAATATTATATAAAGATTATTCTTCTACAAATTCTACTTTGAAATTTCCTTTTTTAATTTCTTTTGCGTTTGTAACGTCTTGTATGTCTTGTAAGAGGTCTTTGATTTTTTCGTATTGTTTTTCAGGCATTGTTAGAATAATTTCTGATTTCATTGATTTTTGTTTTTTTGTTTTAGCTTGTCTAACTTTACTTAAAACATCTATGAATGCATCTAGTGTTGTGTCATATTTTTCATTTTCTAAGTTTTCTGATTCTGGCCATTCGCTAATGTGGATTGAATCTTGTTTTTCTGTTTTTTTGAAATAAGTTTGATAGATTTCTTCTGTTATGAAAGGCATGATTGGTGCGATTAATTTTAAGATTGTTAAAAGTGATTTGTATAAGGTGTATTGGGCTGAGATTTTTTTAGGGCCTGTTTGGTTGTAAATTCTTTTTTTTACAATTTCCATGTAATTATCTGCAAACATGTTCCAAAAGAATTTTTCTGTTTCTGCTTTTGCTTTTGAGTATTCGTAGGTTTCAAATCTATAGGTTGCGCTTTTTACTAAGATATCTAATTTTTGTAAAAAGAGTTTATCTATTTTTTCTAGTTGTTTTGGTTTTTGGTTTTTGTAATCTTCTAAATTCATGAATACGAATTTTGAAGCGTTTGATAGTTTGTTTAGGAATTTTTTTCCTGTGATTAAATCTTTTTCTTGATAGTCTAAGTCGTTACCTAGTTTTGAACCTGCTGCCCAAAATCTTAAGGCGTCTGCTCCGTAATCTTCTAAGAGTTTTTTTGGTTGGATTCCTGTTCCTTTACTTTTGCTCATTTTTTCTCCACTTAGTGTAACATATCCTGAAATCATTATATCTTCCCAAGGAATTTCTTTTTCATGCATAAATGATTTAGCAATTGTGTAAAACGCCCATGTCCGGATTATGTCGTGTGCTTGGGGCCTTAATGAAAATGGAATTTTTATTTTGAGATTTTTGTCTTTTGATAAACTTATTGCTGATGCTATTTGAGGAGTCATTGATGAAGTTGCCCAAGTGTCTAAGACTTTTTCTTCCCCTTTAGCTTCTTTATTACATTTTGGACATTGTTTTTTTGTTTGTAATGGATCTACTGGAAGTTCCTCATTGTTTGGTAAAATTATTTCATTGCATTCTTTGCATTCCCATACAGGTATTGGAACTCCGAAATGTCTTTCTCTTGAAATTGACCAATCCCATTCTAAGCCATTGACCCAATTTTCATATCTCTTAAACATGTATTTTGGATACCAGTTTACTTTCTTACCTTGTTTGATTAGTTTAGATTTTTTGTCTAAAAGTTTGATGAACCATTGTTCTGTTGTTATGAATTCTATGGGGGTTCCACATTTGTCGTGGGTATTTATTGCATGAGTTATTTGTTTTTGTTCTTCTATTAGATTGTTTTCTTTTAAATCTTCTAGGATTTTTTTTCTTGCTTGTTTGACTCTTAGTCCCTTATATTCTGTTTGTTTTAATGTTCCATCTGGATTTAAAATTAATTTTGGTTCTAGTTTATGTCTATTTATAGATTTCACATCGTATTTATCTCCATAAGAGCAAATCATTAAGACTCCTGTTCCTTTATCTATCTCTGCTGATTCATCTTCTAAAATTGGAACTTCAAAATTGAAAAGAGGGACTGTTGCTTTTTTGTTAATTAAATTTTTGTATCTTTTGTCTTTGGGATTTACGAAAACTGCAACGCATGCTGGAAGTAATTCTGGCCTTGTTGTTGCAATTAATAAATCTTTATTATCTGCTTTGAATCTTAATGTGGTGAATAAACTTTCTTCTTCTTTGTCTTCTAGTTCTGCCTGTGCTATTGTTGTTTGACATTCTGGGCACCAAAGTGTTGGGAATTCTTTTTTGTATATTTCCTTTTTTTTGTATAAATCTATAAAAGATTGTTGTGAAACTCTTTGTGAATTTTTGTCTATTGTTGAATAGTAGATATTGTAATCGCAACTTATTCCTAAATCTTTGTAATCTTGGATAAAGTCAGGAGTCATTTTTTTGAGAGTTTTTAGGCAGAGGTTTATGAAATCTGCTCTTGACATGCTCTTGCTTCTTATCTTGTTTTCTTTTTCGACATATCTTTCTGTTGGGAGTCCGTTATCATCTGTTCCAAAAGGATAGAAAACATTATTTTTCATTCTTTGGAATCTTGCAATGAAATCTTGTTGTGAATAAGAGAATGCGTGTCCTATATGCATTTTTCCAGAAAGGTATGGTGGAGGTGTGTCTATGCTGAATGTTTGTTTTTTAGATTTTGAGTTGAATTTATAGGTTTTGTTTTTTTCCCAGAACTTTCTGATTTTGTCTTCTGTTTCTTGTGCATTGTATTGTTTTCCCATATCTTTTTGAGGTTATTTGAGGTTTTAAAAGTTATGTTTAAGGGAAAGTCTTAAAAAGTGATTATTTCTATTTATATTAAGATGGCACATCAAGAATTAAAAATTCTTGTGGTACCATTTTTACAAACGAATAAAAATGGCAGAACAAGGAATGCAGATGCCTGGCGCTTTTGGCGGGTTGATGCGATACAATGAAGAATATAAAAGTAAATTTATGCTTAAACCTTCGCATATAGTTGGGTTTATAATTTTTATTTTGGTTTTTGTTGCAGTGCTGAAAATATTTTTTCCGATAGCTTAAAATGATACCTGGAATAAATCCTAAAAAAATGCAAGCAATGATGAAGCAGATGGGAATGTCGCAGGATGAAATTGATGCTGTTCGTGTTGTTATTGAGTGTGAGGATAGGAAGATAATTATTGATGAGCCGAGTGTTGTTAAGATTAATATGCAGGGGCAGGAGAATTTTCAGATTTCAGGAGATGTTAGTGAAGTTTCTAATGGAGAGGGAGATATTTCTGGGGCTGTTGCACCTGAAGGCGTACCCTCTGAGGGCAGGGCTGTTGAAGAAGAGGAAGAAGAAGATAAAAGTGAGGAAGATGTTGCAGTTATTGTTGAGAGAACTGGAGTGAGTGAGGAAGAGGCTAAGAAGGCTCTTGAAGAGGCTGAGGGTGATTTAACTGAGGCTTTAATGGCTTTGGGTTAAAACCTAAATTTTTATTAAATCTGATTACTTAGTTATTTTATGGTTGAATCTAGGGAATATCTGGACCTTGCTATCAGAAGTTTGCAGATTGCAGACCATCTGACTTATGTGACATATCCGTTGATTAAGGATAATAAATTGTTGTTAAAGGTTCTTCTTGAGATGAATAAATGTATTGTTAATTATATTAGTTTTGTTATTGAAGGAGGGGATTGGAATGAGAAGTTTAGGGGTTTTTTGAAGAATAATGATGTGGATGGTTTTTTGAATAATGAAGAGATTAAGAAAGTGAAGGAGATTTTGGATTTGGGTAAGGGGTATGGAAGGAGTGCTATTGAGTTTTCTAGGGGTGATAAGGTTGTTATGATGTCTGATGATTTGAATGTGCAGGTTTTGGATGTTGAGAGGATTAAGGATTATTTGAGAGTTGTTAAGAAGTTGATTCAGGAAAAAATGGAACTTTCTTATAAAAAGTAGGAAGAAGTAAGAGGATTTGGAATTCTTATTATTTGTTAATTTTCAACAAAACCTTTATATAGAAGTGACACCTCTATAATTTTACCTCTTTTGTAATCTTTTAGGATTTAAAATAGAGAGGGAACTATCAAATATGTCGGAAGCTTTGGAAAAAATAATTAAGGAAAAGATTAGTGCGGACCACTTACTCTATGTTAGTATGAAATATACTAAAACATGTGATGTTATGATTAATTTGATTCAGAGATGGAAGATTATGATGGATTATTCTTTTGATGGATTGCTTGAGAAAGCTAAGAAAAATAAGACTATTAAGAAGATTCCGACTGCTCCTAAGTTAAAGGTTGATTTGATAAAGGAGATTTTTGCTGATGAGCCTGATGTTATGGATGCTGTTGATGAGTATTTGATGTTTAAGTTGATAAAAATTCTTAAAAACACTAAGGAAGGAGAGTTTAGGAAGGGTGTTTGTTTGAGAGTTACATTTAAAGGAAAAGAAGTGGCTGTAAACTTGGATAAGTTGAAGGAATATTCTGAAATTCTAGAAAGGTTTATAAATTACACGAAGCTTTTTCTTTCAACACCTAAGAAAAAATAATTTTAGGTTTTTTAACATGGCAAAAAATTTAAGAAAAAACAAATTTTTTGAAATCTTAAAATTTCAAAAAGAAAAATTTTAACATGGAAAAAATTAAAATTTTTAGTATATTAAAATTCCAAGAGGAAGAATTTTAACATGGCAAAAACATATGCAATTATATCTGGAAAAGGAGGAGTCGGAAAGACGACGACAACTGTGAACTTAGGTCATGCTTTGAATGAGCTTGGTGAAGATGTTGTTATTGTGGATGCTAATTTGACTACTCCTAATGTTGGGATTCATCTTGGGGCGCCGATTGTTCCTATAAATTTGAATCATGTTTTGGATGGACAGGCAAAATTAGAGGATGCGATTTATGAGCATGAGTCTGGGACTAAAATAATTCCTGCGTCGCTTTCTTTGAATGAAACTGAAAAAATTGATTATCAAAGATTAATAGATATTTCTAAGGGATTAAAGAAGATTACTAATCATGTTTTGATTGATTCTGCTGCAGGTCTTGGTGAGGAAGCTAAGGCTTCTATTTATGCTTGTGATGAAATTATTCTTGTTACTAATCCTGAGATGTCTGCTGTTACTGATGCTTTGAAGACGATTAAATTAGCAGAGGAGATTGATAAGCCTGTTCTGGGAGTTATAATCACGAGGTATAGAGGTAATAGAGTTGATATGTCTATTCCTAATATTAAAGAGATGTTAGAGGTTCCTATTTTGGGGATTATTCCTGAAACTGATGATGTTAAGGAGTCTCATGTTATGAAGAATGCTGTGATTCATACGCATCCTAGAAGTGAAGCTGCTCGAACTTATGTTAATAGTGCTAGAAAGATTTTGGGTGAGGATATTAGGGTTGAGACTCCTTTGAAGTTGGGTGTTTTTGGAAAGATGATGAGAGGAATGGGGTTGAGATGAGGGGATGGGGGTTGGGTTGAGATAAAATGTTGAGAAAGTATAGGGCACAAATAGATAAGATTGATTCTAAAATTGTTAAATTATTGAGTCAGCGTGTGAAAGTTAGTTTAGAGGTTGGTAAATTGAAGAAGGATAAAGGTGTTAAGGTTGTTGATATGGCTCGTGAGAGAGAGGTTTTTGATAAAGTTGTTAAAGAAGGGATTAAGATGGGGTTGGGGGAAAATTATATAAAGAAAGTTTTTAAGATGATAATAAGAGATTCTCGGAGGAATCAGAAATAATGGATAATGTAAAATTTGAAGATTGGATGAAGCTTGATTTGAGGGTAGCGGAGATTTTGGAGGCTGATGAAGTTGAGGGTGCTGATAAGTTGGTTAAATTAAAAGTTGATATGGGGACTGAAAGTCGTGTTTTGATGGCTGGTTTGAAGAAACATTATAGTAAAGATGATTTGATTGGAAAGAGAGTTATTGTTTTTGCTAATTTGGAGCCGAGGGTGATTAGAGGTGTTGAGTCGAAAGGAATGGTTTTGGCTGCTGTTAATGATGATGGTAGTGAGGTTAAGTTGTTGAGTCCTAGTGGGGCGGTGGATTTGGGAAGTAGAGTTAGTTAGAAAGATTTAATAATGCTTTTTGTTTGTATTTGTTAAGATGAATATTAAAAAAGGTGAGTGGTTATTGATTTTATTTAATTTTATTTATGTAATTAGTTTTTTGATTTATTATATTAAGATTGAGAATTATGAGTTTCTCTCCTATATTTTTATTATGTTGGTTTTGTTTTCTGTTATTGCTTTGACATTAAAAAAGACTGGTTTTAATTATTTTGTTTTGTGGGGTCTGTCTATTTGGGGTTTGTTGCATATGGCAGGAGGAAGTTTAAAAGTAGGTAATGAGGTTTTGTATGCATTTAGAATTATTCCTATTTGGGTTACTGAGAATTTTTATGTTTTAAGATTTGATCAGTTTGTGCATTTTTATTTGTATTTTGTGATGGTTTTTGTAATTTGGGGATTGTTGAAGAAAGAGTTGAAAGTTGAAGGGTGGAATAAGTTTGTTGTTTATGCTTTGATTTGTTTAGGTAGTATTGGTATTGGTGGTTTGAATGAAGTTATAGAATTTATTATGGTTTTGGTTTTGGCTGAGACAGGTGTTGGAGGATATTATAATACTGCGTGGGATATTGTGTTTAATACTTTGGGGGCTTTATTGGGTGTTTTGGTTTTGATGTTTGTGAATAGGAAGCGATGATTTTCTGTATTTCCCTCCCCACGAAAATCCGTTCCTTGCGTCACTTTCCCATTTTCTTCCTTTTGTTTTGGTAAGTTGTTAGAAGGTTTATTTTTTCAGAGGAGTTTTTCTTTTTGGTTTCGTTTGAGTGCTAAGTTGGTTTTGTGTAGATTTTAAAAGTTGGGAGATTTTAAGAAAATTGGGTTAACGAAGTTTCCTAATTTGACATAAAATAAGTTATGAGCGGAGCGAATGAAACTATGGGAGAAGGATAAGTGAGTGAAGCGAATGAATCTAAGCGAGCGGAGCGAGCGTTGAACTATTAATTTTTATTGATTCCCCCTCATCCCCCCAATCTAAATCGGGGTTTGTTAATATTATCATTACTAAGTAGTAACTTATAGATAAATTTATAAAGCCTATAATTGTCATAATTTTATGACAAAGAATTATTTTGATAGGTCTCAAGAAGTAAGAAGAGAGATAGAATCTTCTCCAAGGATAATGGAAATTTTGAAAAATCATCTTACAGGTATAAAAAAATCTAAATTTATTAGTGGGGGTATGCATCATAGGATTTATCGTATAGGATGTTTAGAGAGTGGTTTAGGAATAGCAATGAGACATAATCTTTCTGCAGGAAGTAGAGGGATAATTACTAAAGGTATTTTAAGTGGATATGAATCTTATGCGATAGATGCAGAAAATTATGAGTTTGAAGGTAAAAGAGTCTCACAATTTTGTGTTGGTGTTGCAAATATTAAAAATGAAATAAGAAATCCTAGTGGATTTCAGGGATATATTGGAAATGCAGGCTTATTAGTAGAAGATTTTACAAATGGTGGAACAAGAGAATTAGAAATTAGTACTGCTGATGAATTATGGGCAAGTAATCCTAGGGAATTAATTCATGTAGACTTAGGTAGTGATTTTGCAGACTTGGATGATTTTCAATATATGGCAGATTCTAATATGATTTTATTATAATTGTGAATGAAAGATATTTAATAATTCATTTAACTTATTTTATCTCTTTTGATTCCCTTTCATCAGCCCAATCTAAATCAGGATTTGTGATATCTATATTTTTGTTTTTTAGAATGGCTATTGAATCTGAGAAACCAAATCCTTTTATGTCCTGCATTGTGCATTTTCCTTTTTCGTTTATTGCTCTTCCTAATATGTCGACTTGTTTGTCGGTTAGCATGAGGAATGCGGCTTCAGGTGTGGCGTGTTTGAATTTTGGTTCTGTTGAAAGGAATTCGTAAGCTTTTTCTAGGATTACTTTTTTTATGCTGTGGTCAATTGCTTTGTAGACTTTTTTGTAGAGGAATGTTCTTGTTTTTTTGAAATTTTGATATATTGGACTATCTTTGAATTCTACTCTTTGTTTTAATTTGCTTTCTTGGATTAAGGCTTGTAGAACTTTGTAGGTTCTTTGGTCTTGGTTTTGTCCTAGTGATGTTATGAAGTCTGGGAGGTCTTGAGGGTTAAGAAATTTGTATCTCATTGCATCGTTGAGGTCTGAAAATGTGTATGCTATTTTGTCTGCAAACATTACTGCAGAGTATTCGTTTGGTAAGTTTGGGTCTGTATGTAAGTCTATTGAGTTTGTTCTTGAATGGTGGAGAATTCCTTGAAGTGTTTCAAAAGTTAAGTTTAATCCTTTTCCATGGTCTTTTTCTAAATGTTGTGCAACTACTACGCTTCCTATTGGGTGATTGAAAGGTTTGTTTAGGATTTTTGTTAGCATTTCTTCTCCTAAGTGTCCGTAAGGTGTGTGTCCTATGTCATGGGCTGCTGATATTGCTTGGCATAGAGAGGTGTTGAGGTTTAAGTGTTCTGAGATAGTTGTTGCAATTGCCAGTACTTCTCCTGTGTGGGTTAATCTTGTTCTTGTGTAGACGTTTCTTGGGAGGCTGATGACTTGTGTTTTATCTGCTAAACGTCGGTATGATTTACAATGTAAGATTCTTGTGAAGTCTTCTAAGAAGGGGTCTTTGATTTTTATTGGGTAGGATTCGGGGTGGCGTCGGCCTTTTGTGTGAGTGAGTTTTTTCATGAAGGTTAGAAGTTGGATTATTTTTTAAAGAAATGTGTGATGAGGTTATAACTTATGTTTAAGATTTTATATTTTCTTAAACAAAATCTCGGATTTCTTAATTGATTTTATTTTAATTGGTTTTTCTATTTGGTCTAAGCTTAGTTTAAAGTTTAGTTGTTTTGCTATTTTTTCTGACGTTTCTGGAATGAATGGGTAAAGTATGATTGTTATTGCTTTTATTGAGTCTATTAGTTCATAGAGAATTTTTTGGTCTTTTGTTTCCCATGGTTTCTTTTTTTGGATGTATTCATTGCAGATGTCTATGAAAGTGAAGATTTCATTTAGGGCTTTGTCTAATTCGTAGTTATCTATTAGTTTTATTATATTTTTTAGTTTTAGTTTTTTTAGGAGTGTGTTTTCAGTTTGTGTTGGTTTGTATTTTTCTGCTAATGCTGTTGTTCTGCTTATTAGGTTTCCTAATTTGTTTGCAAGTTCGTTGTTATGTCTGTCTATTAAGATCTCTTCTGAATAGTCTGAGTCTTCGAATATTGAACATCTTAATAATGAGTATCGAACTGTGTCTGAGGAGTATTTCTCTGCGAGTTCTATTGGGTCAATTATATTTCCTAATGATTTAGACATTTTTTTTCCTTTGATGTTTAAGTATCCGTGGACTAAGAGTTTTTTTGGTAGAGGGTAGTTTAGGGAGAGTAGCATTCCAGGCCAGATTACTGAATGGAACCAGTTTATTCCTTTCCCGATTACATGAATGTCTGCAGGCCAGTTGCTTTCTGCTCCAGAGATATAATTAATTAGTGCGTCGAACCAAACATATATTTTGAATTCTTTGTCTATTGGATTGTCTATTCCCCAAGTGAGGTTTGTTCGTGAGACACATAAGTCTCTTAATTCTTCGTTTTCTAATCTTGATAGGATTTCGTTTTTTCTTTTTTCTGGGACTATGTATGTTTTTATGAATTTTATTATCTGTTTTTGGTATTTGCTTAGTTTGAAGAAATATGCGTCTTCTGAAATGTGTTCTGGAGCTTTATTGTGTTCTGGGCATTTTCCATCTACTAGTTCTTTTTCTGTTATGAAAGATTCGCAACCTAAGCAGTAGTTTCCTTCGTATTTTCCTTTATAGATTTCTCCTTTGTCGTAAACTGCTTTAAAGATTTCTTGCGATTTGTTTTTGTGTTCTTTTTCTGTTGTTCTTATGAATCTTGAGTAATTTATGTTTAGTTTTTTGCAAAGTTCTATGAAAACTTTTGAGTTTTTGTCTACGAATTTTTGTGTTTCTATGTTTGCTTCTTTTGCAGCTTCTGCGTTTTTTTGTGCGTTTTCGTCTGTTCCTGTTAAGAAAAATGATGGGTTTGAGTTTAGTTGTTGGTATCTGTTTAGGGCGTCTGCTATAACTTTTTCAAAGGCGTGTCCGATATGTGGTTTGCCGTTGACATAATCTATTGCAGTTGTAATGTAAAATTTTTTGGGTTTCATGTATGGGGGAGAAGTTAGAAGTATAAAAATTTAATTGTTTGTGGAAGTTATTTATTTTCTTCATACATTCTTGCAACGTAATCTTCAATATATCCTCTTTCTCTTTCATAAAGTTTTTTATCTCTAATAATTAGTTTTCCTAATTTTTCTAATTCTAACATGCTTGGTTTTATTTGAGTTTCATATGTTTCAAATAAATATCTAAATTTTGTTCCTTGGACTGTTCCTTTTTGGGTTCTAGTCTGAGTTAATGGTCCAAATTCTCCTAAGGGTTCTAAAATCCTGTCTATGATTCCTCTTCTGCATCTATCATCAACTGCAATAATATGATACTTTAACTTGGGGTTATCACTCATATCTTCTGTTTCTGGAGATTTTTCCCAATTCCAACGAACATGTCTTTGGTCTCTATAACCCATAGGGATTTTAGAATTATTGGGTATATAAGGTTAACTCTTTTAGGTTTTATTTCTTATTTATCGCTTTAATCCCAAATAGAAAATAAATAAAGGAGCCGATCATACCTAAAGTTAAATCTATCATTGTGTCGTCAATTGGTGAGAGTAAAACCTGTCCTCCGAGTTTTCCTCCGGTTCCTCTTACATAATTTCCTTGAAGTCCCCATTTGAATATTAGATCTCCAAAATATTCTATTATTTCAAATATTGCGAATGATGCTAAGACTATAAAGAATGTTAGGTACAGGGCATGTAGTTTTTTTATTTTTAATTTTGATACTATAAAGAAAACTATAGAAGATAGAAGAATTGGGTGGAAGAAGTGAAGGATTTTGTCGTAGTGCATTGCCGCACTTATTATTGGAACTACTATTGTTGGGCCTGTTAATACAATTGTTATCATAATTATGTATTGTTTTTTCTTGAATTTTATATTGAAGAGATTGTCGAAGACGTAGAAACCGTAGAGGAGGATTACAGAGTAATAGAGGCTTAGGGCGAATGGAGATGGGTTGATTATTTTTGAAAGAAGTCCTGCTAGAATTAAAATTGTTATTAGTGTTAGGTGGAGGTATTTGTTGAATTGTTGTTTCATGGTTGTTATAAGTTGAGTGAGTTAATAAATTTAACTTTTAAGAAATATTTATATAATATTGTTTGTTGATTATTTTATGGTGAATAAAAAGATTATTGGAGGGATTTTTATTTTTGTAGGGTTGTTGGTGATTATTTTGCAACCACTGGTTGGAATAACTGGAGCAGTTGTTGGTTCGGCTGTTAGTATTGAGATAAATTTTATGATTGGTTTGGTTGTATTGGTTTTAGGAATTGTTTTGTATGCTACGGGATTGCAAGAGTTAATTAAATCGGATTCTGATATTAAGGATTTTGGAGTGACAAGAGAATTTAAGAGGGCTACAAAGGGAATGGATAAGAAAATTATTAGAAGAGCTGTTAAAAAAATAGGGACTGGGTTGGGACATGAAAAACATCGAATGTATGGAGATGAAAATTTTTCTGTAAGGGTGGATAAGGGTGGAAGAATTTTTTATCAAATTATGCCAAATGGTTCTATTCTTTTAAATGAGTATGTTCCTCCTTCAAGGCATCACTAATAGATTAAAAATAAAAAAATAAAAAAATAAAAATTGGGGATTACATTAACCAAAAGTAAAGTCCTGCTAATACTGCGATAACTACTATTGCAATAATTATCCATTTCATTTTAGAACTTTTTTGTGGAACTTCTTTACCTTTTCCAACTGCTGGTTTATTCATTTCTGCTTGTTGTGCCATTTTAACCTCCTTTTTTTGTTTATTGTTAATTTAATTTATTGCAAGTTCTTTTTTAACTTTCTTAGCATATTTAGATGCGAGGTGGATTGGTTCTGGGCGTTTGTGAGGTAACTTAATAGTTTCCTTGGATAATTTATATGCATTTGATATGCTGATTAAATTTCCTGGGCTGACAAACATTGGATTGCTTTCTTTTTTACTTTTTAAAATTTTTCCTACTTTTTTATTTTCTTTAATTATATCTTTTCCTTTTATTTCTGTGTCAAATATAGAATTACTTACCCCTATTGTTGGGATTCCAGTAGATAAACCAAAGTGGCTTGCTAATCCTAATCTTGGATGTGCGATTCCGTGTCCTTGTATGAAAACAACATCTGGTTTTTCATTTAATTTGTTAAATGCAGTTATCATAGGTTCTAATTCTCTGTAATTTCTGAAACCTGCGAGGTAGGGGAATCTTATTTTTTCTAAAACATAGGCTCTATCAATTATTTCAAATTCTTTGTCACAAACAATTGCACAAGAAAGTATTTTTTTCCCTATGAAAATGTTGTCTATTGCTCCGTAAGACTCAACTAATGAGAAATCTATTTTATTTTTTAGTTCTATACCTTTTGCTAGTTTTAGTTGTTCGGATTTTAGGACTTCTAAATCTATGCCGTACCGATTTAATAATTCTTCTTGCTCCATTCTCTTTTTATTTAATAAGAATTTGTTTATTAAAAAGGTTTTGTTTTAAATACAAACATTTAAATCCCTAAAAAATTGTTTATAATTATGTTTGATAAGAAATGTTCTAAATGTGATAGTAAGATTAAGGGCGATTATGATTTTTGTCCTTTTTGTGGTTGTAATTTGAAATCTGAGTTTCATAAGGATGATTATGGGTTGTTGGGGCGGAGTGATGTTGTTGAGCCAAAACCGGAGGATTTGTTGAGTGGTTTGGGTAATTTGTCTATTGGGAAGATTTTGAAGGGTGCGATGAAAGAGTTGCCTTCTATGATGAAAATGCTTGAAAAGCAGATGGGTGATATGAATAATAATTCTAAGGGTAAGGGGAATGGTTTGAATGTTCAGTTTTTTGTTGATGGTAAGAAAGTTAATCCTATGAAGAATCAGAAACTTAAGAGTGTGAAGAGATTGCCTCAGGAGTTGTCGAAGGAAAAATTGAAGATGTTGTCTGAATTTCCAAAGGTTGAGCCAAAGTCTGAGGTTCGGAGATTGTCTGGGAGAATTATTTATAATATTTCTGTTCCAGGAGTTAGGGATATTAATGATATTTTTATAAACCAATTGGAGAATTCTGTTGAGGTGAAAGCTCTTGGAGAGGATAAGGTTTATTCGAAGATTTTGAAATTGAATTTGCCTGTTAAGGGATATGATTTGATTAATGGGAATTTGGTTTTGGAATTTGGAGAGAGGTAAAATACAAAGACTTATAAATTGAATTAGATAATAATTTTTATGAGCCTGTAGCTCAGCCAGGTTAGAGCACTACTCTGATAAGGTAGGGGTCCCAAGTTCAAATCTTGGCAGGCTCATAAACTAAACCAAGATTTGAAAATCCAGAAAATTTTTAATTTTCTGGTCCATTCAAAAACCTATGGGTTTTTTGAAGGTCTTGACAGGATCATAAACTAAACCAAGATTTGAAAATCCAGAAAATTTTTTGAAGGTCTTGACAGGATCATAAAATGCTAAGGTTTTTAAACGAACTTTAGCACAATAAAATATGGTAAAAGGATTATATCACGCAATTCGGAAGGCTTGGAAAAAGCCAGACGTTGATACTCTTAGAGCTCGAATGGTTGAATGGAGAAAGGAGAATGTTGTTACTAAAATTGAGAGGCCGACTCGTTTAGATAGGGCTCGTGCTTTGGGTTATAAGGCGAAGAAAGGTGTTGTTGTTGCTAGGGTGCGTGTTCTTCGTGGTGGAAGAAAAAGGGCAAGGACAAATAAAGGTAGGAAGAGTAAAAGGCATACTATTAAGAAAACTGTTAAGATGAATTATAAATGGATTGCTGAGCAGAGAGCTGGAAAGAAGTTTCCTAATTTGGAAGTTTTGAATAGTTATAATTTAGGAAAAGATGGTAAACATTATTTTTATGAAGTTATTTTAGTTGATGCTTCGAAGCCTGAGATTAAGAATGATAGAGTTTTGGGTTGGGTTGCCGATAAGAGTCATAGAAAAAGAGTTAGTCGTGGATTGACAAGTGCTGGTTTGAAGTCTAGAGGGATGCGTTCTAAGAGTCCGATGAATAAGAATAGGCCGAGTGTTAGGGCTGGTTTGAGGCGTGGGAAATAAGGGCTGGGTTGAGAAGAGGGAAGTAGTTGGTTCTGAATTAGCTGAGTTTTATAGAAAAAATTATTATTATATTCTACCAATAGCTTCTGGATGTGATTGTTTTATTGTATTTCTTATTTTATCCATAAATTGTTCTGGATTTAATGAATCAATATCTTCTAATTTAAATGCGTCTCTTTTCACAATGTGTTGGACTGGAGGGTCTCCATGCCCTTTATCTAAACTTTGATATAAATAAACACAACATTCCCCTTCATGAATATCTAATCCTCTTCCTCCATATCCTGCTGTTCCAAATATTTGAATTGAATAATTATCTTTGAGATATTCTCTTGTCATTTTATAGTGTTATTTTTTAATTATATAAATAAGATTGTTTTGCGTTGTATATTCCAAAACTATAAATACTTCTTTTAATTTTATTGTTGTATTAGGTGATAAAATGAAATATTTAGAATTGGCTGAAGTTTATGAGGATTTGGAGAAGAATAGTTCTCGGTTGAAGAAGACTGCGATTTTGTCTGAGTTTTTGAAGAAGCTGAAACGTGAGAAAAATCATGAGATAATTTATCTTATTCAGGGAAAGGTTTTTCCGGATTATTCTGAGAAGGAGTTTGGGATTTCTGAGAAGTTGTGTATTAAGGCTTTGGCGAAGGCTTCGGGTGTTTCTGGAGCTGATATTGTTGAGAAGTGGAAGAAGATTGGGGATTTGGGGTTGGTTGCTGAAAAGGTTATGGGAAAGAAAAAGCAAGGGACTTTATTTTCTAATATATTGATGACTAAGAAGGTTTTGGAGAATTTGAGAAGACTTCCCGAGCTTAGTGGTAAGGGAGCTGTTGATAAGAAGATGTCTTTGATTTCTGAGTTGTTGACTTCTGCTTCTGGGATTGAGGCGAAATATATTATTAGGACTTTGTTGGGGCAACTTCGTATTGGTGTTGCGTCTGGGACTATAAGGGATTCTATTGCAGAGGCTTGTTTTAAAGAGAAGACTAAGGAAAATGTTGAGGCTGTTCAAGATTCTTATGATAAGATTACTGATTTTGCTCTTGTGTTTGATAAGGCTTGTAAGGGTTTGAAGACTTTGCATGCGACTAAATTGGTTCCTGGAAATCCTTTGAAAGCAATGCTTGCGCAGAAGGCAGATAGTATTGAAGATGGTTTTAAGAAAGTTGGAAGTCCTGCTGTTTTTGAATATAAGTATGATGGGTTTAGGATGATGATTAATAAGGATAAGAATGGGGTGATAAAGATTTTTACTAGGAGATTGGATGAGGTTACTAATCAGTTTCCAGATGTTGTGAAATATGTTAAGGAGCATATTAAGGCTAAGTCTTTTATTATTGACGGGGAGGCTGTTGGTTATGATTTGAAGACAAAAAAGTATAAGCCATTTCAGGCGATTTCTCAGAGGATTCGGAGGAAATATCATATTGAGAAATTGATTAAGGAATTGCCGATTGAGTTGAATATTTTTGATATTATTTATTATGAAGGTAAGTCTATGATTAATGAACCTTTTTCTGAGAGAACTAAATTGATTAGAAAGATAATTAGAAATAATCCTTATCATCTTCGAACTGCGAAGCAATTGATTACTGATGATGTGAAGAAGGCGAAGGAGTTTTATAAGCAGGCGTTGAAAGATAATCAAGAGGGTGTTATGATTAAGAATTTGGAGGCAGAGTATCGTCCGGGATTGAGAGTTGGACATATGTTGAAGTTGAAACCTGCTGAAAATGAATTGGATTTGGTGATAACTGGTGCAGAGTGGGGGAAGGGGAAGAGGGTTGGTATTTTGTCGTCATTTACTTTATCTTGTAGGGATTCTGTGAAGGGTGAATTTTTGGAGATTGGAAAAGCTTCTACAGGCTTAAAAGAGAAGGAAGAGTTAGGTTTGTCTTATGGTGAGTTGACTAAATTGTTGAAAGGGTTGATTGTTAAGGAGAAAGGGCGTGAGGTTTTGGTGAAACCTAAAGTTATTGTGACTATTCTTTATCAAAATATTCAGAGAAGTCCGACTTATAAGTCTGGGTTTGCTTTGAGGTTTCCGAGGATAATTGCTTTAAGAGAAGATAGGCATGCTGATGATGTTGCTACGTTGAAGGAGATTGGTGGAGATTATGAGAGGCATGAATTGAAGATTAGGTATTGAGGATTAAATTTTAATAAGGTCTTAGAGCGATTCTTTCCTGATCTTGATGAGGTATTTTTCTAAAGACTTCTCCGCCTTCTTTATAGGTATCTAAGATTATTCTATAAAGTGTGAATGCTCTTCTAAAAACTTCTTCATCTTCAGACATTCCTTCTTGTTCTTTAATTTTATCTAAAAGTTTTGCTGCATCTGGTGAGACTTTTAACTCAATGGTTCTTCCTTTCATTTTAAATATAATTATAAGGAGTTTATAATGATTTATATGTTCAACTCAATTCGAACTCATAACAACTTTTATAAACTTGTGAATTGTTATCTAGGTATGGTGAGGAAAAAATCTATGAATAAAATTGCTCTTTCTATATTAGTTAGTATTATATTAACTGTGATAATTGTTTCGCTTGTTAATGTTGGTTTGAGTATATTTATGGAGAGACCGGATTATTCTGATTTTTGTGGGGAGTTTAAAACTCAAGAAATAATGGATAGTCAGGAAAGTTGTGAGGCGATTGGTGGTAAATGGAATCCTGAGGGAAAGTCGTATCCTCCTGCTCGGGCTGTTGATGGTGATGTTCAAGTGATTGATGGATATTGTGATAGAGATTTCACATGTCGTGAAGAATTGGAAGAGGCTGAAGATGATTATGATCAAAAGAGATATTATGTTTTTGCTTTGATTGGTTTTACATTGTTGTTGATTGGTTTGTTTTCTAAGGAGATTTTAATTCAGATAACTGGTTTGGCTTCTGGAGGTATTTTGGTTTTTGAAGGGATTGTGACTAATTTTGATAATAAGATTGTTACTTTTATTTCTCTTCTTTTGATATTTGTTGTGTTTGGAGTTTTGGCTTATAGGATTGTGAATAAGGATTAGATGTTTACTAAGTTCTCCCCTAAATAAAATCTTTCTCTTTGATTATATTCTGGTGTTGTTAAACATGCTAATGCGCCTTTTAATCCTATCTCGTTGTCAATAACTGCATAAACTGGGACTTTGTTTACCCATTCTCTTTGAGTTGGGCCGTTATCAAATTCATTCATTATTACTCTTGCTATTCTTTTATCTAATTCTCCTGAACCTATTTTTGTTTCAATGTTTTTCATTAAAACTCCTCCTGTTCCATATATTCCACCTTTTGCTCCTTCATGTAATGCTAAATCATGAAAAGCTCTTCCTAATGATTTCCAGACAAAATCCATTGTTTCTCCATAAATAGATCCTGGAACTTCTTTTGCTTTTTTTGCTATGTATGCTGTAGGAATTGTTTCAGTTAATGCTTTTTTGTATTCTGCAACTTCTGCTGGATTTGTTTCTTCTGATTTTAAGAATCTATTTGTATAAAGACAGTTAAAAATATCTTCAACTCCTCTTCCTGATAAGACTGCTTCTAAGTGAGGTACATCTGATTTATATTTTTTAGAAAGGTATTTTGAAATCATTATTTCTTTTTCGTCTGAGGGATTAATTGGTAAGAACTTGTGTCCTCCTTCAGAATCAAATGGGAAGTATAATTTTTTATCTCTGTCATAATGTAATCTGGTTGTTCCTAATCCTGTTCCTGGGCCTTGTATTGCTATTGGTGCTTTTGGAATTGCTTCTTCTAATTTATTGTTTGTATGAAGTAGTTCAAGGACGTTTAAGTTCATCTTTCCTCTTTTGAATTCTGCAATAGAATAAGCTATTGCTTTGTAATCATTTATTAAAGCTGTTGGAATTTTGGTTGTTTTGGCATTAACTGAAAAATCGCTGTTTGTCATTATACATTCTGATCCATCTTGGTTAATTGGTCCTGCAGGACTTAAAACCATTGCATTAATATTTTTTAATTTAGTTTCTCTAAGAATATCTTCTAAAACTTCGGTGTTGAAGTCTTTTGTTCTTTGCCCATTATAGTTTGCCTTAAAGATGCAATCTAAATTTTCATTGGTTTCTGAATATACTCCTATTAAAATATTTGTTGCACTTACATCTCCTGCGATATAGAATCTTGATGTTGCCTGAGGGATTTCTTTTCTTTCTAAAACTTTTTTTTCAGTAGGCATTATTTTAGGTAGTGAATCTTATTTATTAAGACTATCCCAATATAAAATATCTTCACTATTATTTTATTTTTTTCACTATTACCTATTTTCCCTCGCTGTTTATTTCTCCTTACCGAAAGCTTTAAATAGGCATTTCCTTTATAAAGTTTATCATAAACGAAAATATAGTTACTATAAAATTACAATGGCTACAATTAAATCTAAAACATCTTTAAAAATTCAAAATATTGTTGCGACGACTTCTTTGGGTAAAGATGTTCCTTTGACAAAGTTGGCGAAGACTATTCCTAATACTGAATATAATCCTGAGCAGTTTCCTGGTTTGGTTTTGAGAGTTAAGGAGCCTAAGTCTGCTGTTCTTGTTTTTTCGTCTGGGAATTTGGTTTGTACTGGGACTAAATCAATTGCGCAGGTTAAGTTAGTTATTGAGCAGGTTATTAAGACACTTAAGAAAATAAATGTTAATGTTACTGAGAAGCCGAAGATTACTGTGCAGAATATTGTTGCGTCTGGGAATATTAATATGATGTTGAATTTGAATTTTTTGGCTTTGGAGTTGGAGAATACTGAGTATGAGCCTGAGCAGTTTCCTGGTTTGGTTTACAAATTGATTGAACCTAATGCTACGTTTTTGTTGTTTAGTAATGGAAAGTTGGTTTGTACTGGGACTAAGAATAATCAACAGTTGAATGATTCTATGGAGCAGTTGTTAGAGCATTTGAAAGTTGCGATGAATAATAAGTAGAGGTTTGTTTTTTTGAGAGGTTTAGTTTTGAAATGATGTAATTTTTATGATATGTTATGAGTTTTTAATTAGGTTTGAGTAGTCTTATAAAAACATATTTTAGAGTATGGAATTATTTAAAAAGATTAATTGTAAACAGGATTGTATGACTGATAAATTCATTGGAAGGAGAATTGAAGAAAGGGAATTAGGAAAGGTTTTGGAAGGAGATTCTGCTGCAGAATTAGTTCTTGAAGGTAAACTTCCTTTTGCAGATGCTTGTAAGGAATATGGTAGAGAAAATATTGTTGCTTTAATTTATGCTCAACAAAAGGTTCAATATGGTGGAGGATTAAGGGCGATAAGTATGATGAGAAGATCAAGTCTCTATGAGGGAGATAGTTTTTGATATTAATTTTTTTAATTTTAGATTAACCCCAACTCAAAACATCTTTCAAAAGATATATATGTTTAAAAATAAATTGTTCTTTTTGATTTAGATAAAAATGGGTATGTTTTCACTATTTAATGTAAGTAATACTGTGTATTTTCCAGGATGTGCGACATATTTTAGATTTAAGGAGAATTTTGAGGTTTATCAGAGGGTTTTTTCTAGGATGGGGATTGGTTTTAGGTTGATTGATAAAAAGATTTGTTGTGGTGTTGATGCATTTGAGGCAGGTTATGAGGGTGAGGCGCGGAAGTTGGCTCGGCGGAATTTTGAGATATTTAAGGAAGAGGGGATTGATGGGATTATTACGAATTCTCCTGAAGCATATAGAATGTTTTTGCAAAAATATCCTGATTTTTTGCCTGATTGGAATATTGAGGTTAAGAATGTTTGGAGTTTGATGCTTGAGAGATTGAAGAATAAACCTAAATTGATAAAACATAAGGCAATGGAAGTTGTGACATATCATGATTCGTGTTCTCTTGGTAGGGGTTGTGGAAGTTATGATGATGTTCGTGAGATTTTGGAGTTGTTTGGTTATGAGGTTCGGGAAATGTCTGATTCAAGAGAAGAGAGTGTTTGTTGTGGGAGTTGTGGTGGATTGGTTGTGGTGAATCCTGAATTAGCTAATAAGATTGCTAAAGAAAGAATACTTCAGGCTAAAAGAATTGGTGTTAAGAAGATAGTAGTTTGTTCTATGAAAAATTATGAATTGTTAGATAGAAATGCTGGTGATGATATGGAGATTGTTGAGCTTTCGGAGATTTTGGCTGTTGGTTTGGGTTTGAAAGTTAGAAGAGAAGAGAAGGAAGAATATATTGATGGTGAAGAGAGAGTTATTAATGATACTCAGGCGAATATTAATATTGAGAGAGAGTTGAAGGATGAGGATTATTATGAAGGTAATGATGGGAGGGATAAATGAATCAGAAATTAACAGAAAAAGTAACAGAAGAATTTAATAAAAGAACAGAAGAATTTGAAGGAGAGAGATTTGAAGGGATTAAAATTGTTGGTGTGCGTAGTTTAATTAGAGAATTAAATGCGAGGGGAAATTCAAGAATAAAATATGATTTAGAATTAGAAGTAACTGAGGAATGTAAGGACAGGGATTATGCTAAAACTGCGCACCTTCGACCTGAAAAATTATTTATGTATAAAATTGTGCAAAAGAAAAATGATTCTTCTAAATATGTTGGAGTAATATATGAGTCCATGAAAAATCCTGAAAATTGTAGATTGCATTTTCAAACAAATGATAGAGAGTATGTGGAAGCACATTCTGAAATTGTATGGAGGAAAGCACAAAAATGAAATTAAAAGAAACTGTTTGTTATAATTCTGATGCGTCTCGGATAGTTGGTAAAGCTGAGAAGGTTTTTTTTCCAAAGAATGTTGAGGAAGTTCAGCAAATAATTAAGACAACAAATTTGGATATTGTTCCTCGTGGTGCTGGGAGTGGTTTGATGGGTGGTTGTGTTCCTAATAGTTCTGTTGTTGTTGATTTGTCAAAGATGAATAATGTTTCTGAGTTTAAATTTAAGGAGAGGAGTGTTAGGGTTGGAGCTGGAGTAACTATTAAGGAATTAAATGAGAAATTAAATCAAGTGGGATTTGAATTTCCTATTAAAATTAATAATCCTGTTGCTACAATTGGTGGGGCTGTTGCTTTGAATTCTTTTGGAGAATATGGTTTGAAATATGGTTCTATTAAAGAATGGATTGAGGAGGTTGAGTTTGTTAATGGGCGAGGAGAGTTAATGAAAACTACTAAGGCTGATGTTTCAGATGTTTGTGGAATGGAAGGGACTACTGGAATAATTTGTTCTGTAACATTAAGGGTTATTCCTAAAGTTAATAAATCTATATCTTTGTTTCAGTCTGATAATCTTGAAGAAGTATTTTCTATAGCTAGAAGACTTAAATTGGAAAAAGAAGTTATTATGATGGAGCTTTTTCCTCCAATGGTTTCTAAATTGTTGGGCTTTCCTGAAACTTATAATCTTGTTATAGAATTTGGTTCTGAGAGGGGAAAGATAAGGGGGAAGGAATATGACGAATTGTTGAAGGCGAAGGATAAGGTTTTTTCTGTTATGTTTTCTCAGGAATATTATAATGTTGATGATCCTAAGTTTTTCTTTGATAAGGTTCGGGATTTTATTTCGTTTTTAGATTTGAATGAGATTCCTTATGTTAGTTATCTTGGGGCTGGAATTGTTCATCCTTTTTTTAAGGATTTTGAGAAAAATAAAAAAAATGCTGTTGTTGATTTTATAAAAAAATCTCGGGCTAAGGTTTCTAAGTTTGGGATTGGTTCTGTTCGAAAGGAATTTTTGGATTCTTTTGAAAAGAAAGTTATTGAGAGGGTAAAATTGAGGCATGATCCTTTTGGGAAATTGAATAAGGGGAAGTTGATTGATGTTGATGCTCATGAGAAGAGGTTGGGTGTGGTTGGTTCGGAGGTTAAGAAGGTTAAGAGTGGTTTTGGGGGAGGGGTTGGTAGGGGTGGTGAAAAGGGGTTGGGAGCTGTTGGTTCTGAAGTTGAGGAAAGGAAACCGATTGTTAGGGATGTTGTGAAGAGGGTTGAGGAGGTTAAAAAGGTGGAGGTTTTGAAAAAGGTTGAACCTTTGGTTGAAGAGAAGAAAACTGTTAAGAGTATTTTGGAGAGTATGGAAAAGAAGAAGGAAATTGAAAGTGCTGCTATTAAGGATAAAGAATTTTCTAAACCTAAGACATCTGCAGAGGATTATAAAATTATTCAGGATATTATGAATAATCGGAAGGGTAGGGTTGAAGATAAGCCTGTTGATGATTTTGAGAAAAAACCTGGGAATGAAGCTTCTTTGCCTAAGAAGGAAGAAGATAGTGATGATAAAGATTTGATTAATAGGATTATGACAAATAAATTTGAGGATGATGATGAAAAATGAGTGTAGAGATTGAGAATGCAAAGCAGGAAATTGAAGAGATAATTGATAAGTGTATTAAATGTGGTTTATGTAAGTCGCGTTGTCCTGTTTTTAAAGTTATTAGGGAAGAGTGTGTTTCACCTAGAGGGAAGGTTAGTTTATTTGAGTCTGGTTTTTTTGATAAAATTGTTTATGATTGTACTTTATGTGGGGCGTGTGAGCAGGATTGTCCTTTGGGATTGAAACTTTGTGATGCATTTATTAATGCTAGGAAGATGTTGGTTTTTCAGAAAAAAGGAATTGATGAGAATGAGGAAATGATTAGGAATTTGAATAAGAGAGGTAATGTTTTTGGTGAGAAGGAGTGAATATTATCTACTGAGTAGTTAGACTTTTGTTGAAGAAAGTTTTTAAATGATAAAATATTAAAAAATTTATGACAGATATACGAGAAAAATACAAAGCTTATTTAAAACAAGCAGAAAGTTTACCAAAAGAAATGAAAAGACGCGGAATTCAATATGTGAATCCTAGATTTATGGAAACTGATTTTGTTGTTTATGTTGATGGAACTGCAGAAGTTCCAAGAAGAGCTGAATCTTTTTTGGAATATATTGGATTAAAATCAAGACCAATGAAAAGAATTGGGTTGGATAGTGTTGGAGAATTATTATATCACTTAACTTCTGATCCTAATCGATATAACTGCGTTCCAAAAGATTTAAATCAAATTGATTCGTTTAATTTAGAAAGATTAACAAATGCACTTAGTTTAGAGGAAGATGTTGTTAGAAGCTCAAAAAAACTAATAGAAGGTTTGGGATTTTAGAAATTATCATTATCTCTTAATTCATTTGGTAATTGGTTGTAATTAATTTCATCAGCTATTTCATCTAAGTCTTGATGTTTTTTGAAAGTTTTATTTTTTATACTGTATGCAATATCTTCTAATGCACCATCTGTAACCATATGTCCTAAAAATCTGAGAGATTCTAAAAATAGAATGGGATTAGCATCACTAACCTCTCCGGTTTTAAAAGCTTTATATAAGAAAAATAAATCTAATATGTTGATGGTGTTTTTTACTATTATTCTCTGTACTTTCTTTATTTTGTAATTTATTAAAAAATCATTTGCTTCTTGTCCAAAAGTAAATTCTCTGAATATGTATTCTTCATTTTTGAACTTATCATAACCAAAACCAAAGAAGTAATCTATTGTTTTTCTAAAACTTGGAAGTTTCATTTTTTATTCTTTCATCTCAATCTTGATTGTAACATCTCTTGATACATAGAGTCTCATTACTGCGTGAAGAACTCGGTCATCAGAAGGTAGGTCGATAACTCTTGAATGTATTCGCATTTCAAAGTTATCAAAAGTAGCTGTTCCGTCTCCGCACGGTGATTTTCGAGTAGTTATTTTTAGCTTTTTTGTTGGTAATGGAATAGGGCCGCTTATTTGTATTCCGAATTTATTAGCAATGTCTTTAATTTTATCGCATATTTCATTAAGTTTTCCTATATTCATACTTTTCAATTTTATTCTTACTTTTGCCATTTTAGTACTCGTACAATTCTATATTAGGATTTTTTAATCCTGTAATCTGAAATTGTATAATAAGGTATCAAAAAAGAGGTTTTTAAAGTTTTTTGTTTGGGTTTTTGAGTTTTCTATCCCTGCGGAAAGCCGGTTTAGAGAATCTTCGATTCTCTAACTCTCTAACTCTCTTTGAGAGAGTTGGAGACTTCACACTTTCCCTTTCCTTCCCAGGTTTTGAAATCTTCTTAGGAATTTAATAGAGTAAGAGGTTTTCAGAGAATATTAAGTAAATAAAAGTTTATAAGGGACTAACTATCTGATAAATCATGGAAGATTCACAAGAAAAATTAGATTTAATGATGAAATGTTATTTAGGAAAATTTCATCCAGCTCTGGGTTGTGAACTTCAGATAAACTCATGGGGTTTTGGTAATAACATGCAAGGTTTGTTAAGTTGTTCTGAAAATTATTTGTATCATCCTACTGAAACTATCTGGACGTTTAAAATGGGAAAATTTTATCAAAGGGCACAATCTGCATATGATTCTTTTCCATTTGATAAACTTGATCCTGAAGATAAGGATTTTAAAATTTTATTCGAGGTTAAAGATGAACTTCAGAAATTAGGTAATGCGTTAGAAACACTTATTGAGAGTACTGATCCCACTTACTTCAGGGAAGTTAGTGCATTAATTAAAAATACAATAAGATTAGTTGAACCGGATTATAGGAATGCTGTAAAAGATTTGTGGTATAAATTAAATCAAAAACAATCTTAATCAGATTAAACTTTTAAATTACTTATTTAAATTATAGGAGTTCAATAATTGTTAAGCTGAGTCGGTTGGACTTGTCCTCCGACGAGAGGGTTTATTTTTAAATTAGTAGTATTATCTATTAATTCTATAGCATTTTTTAATAAATTATTTGATGTTGTTTCATCTTTAGAATCTGCAATTATTCTTAGAACTTTGTCCTCTGTTTTAGATTGTCTAAACCAAATCCATGAATTATTTTTTATGAATTTTAATCCTCCGTTCTCACCTCCTGTTTGTTGAAGTTGGAAGCCTTTTGTTTGATAGTATTGAATTATATTTGGTGTAAGATTTTGAAAATCTGTTTTTAGTTTTATTTTTTCTTTGAGATAATAATATTTTGGTAGGTTGTTGATTAGTTTTTGGAGATTGGTTTGGTTTTGTGTTAGGATTTTTAGTAGGTAGAGGGTTGTTAGGATTCCATCTCGGCATTTTGAGTTTCCTAATATGATTCCTCCGTTTGAGCCTTCTCCACCTAGAATTGAGTTTTGTCTTTGCATTTCGTTGATTATGTTTGTTTCTCCGACTTCGACTTCAATGAAGTTTGTGTTGTGTTTGTTTGCTATTTCTTTAACTAGATAACTTGTGGCATCGTTGACTATTATTGGTGGTTTGGAATCTGGGTTTGATGATGGGTTGGTTAGGAGATGATTTGCGAATATGGCGAGAATTTGATTCCCATTGATTAGTTGTCCGTTTGGTAATAGAATTTCTACTCTGTCTGCATCGCAGTCAAATCCTATTGCGAATTCTGTTTTTGTGTTGTTGAGTTGTTCTTTTAATGGTTTTAATGATTCTTGGTTTGGTTCTATTAATCTTGTGAATTTTCCATGGTTCATGTTGATGTAAGTTGCAGGTATTTGGAATTCATTGAAGATTTGTTTTGATGAGATTCCTGCACCTCCATTTGGGTCTACTAGGATTTCTATTCCTTGTAGGTTTATTTCTCCTATTATGTCTCTTAGGAAGCCAATGTAAGAACCTAGGGCGCTGTCTTGATAGTTTTCTATTGTTTGGTTGTCTAAATGAAGTGTTATTAGTTGTTGATCTTTTATTTGATTAAATGTTTGTATTACTTTTTCTATATCTTCTATGTTTAAGACTCCTCCGTCTTTTCCTAGGAATTTGAATCCATTGTATTCTGGTTCGTTGTGTGATGCAGTTATTATTATTCCTCCGTCGCAATTGAATGTTCTGACTGCGTTTTCTATTATGGGTGTTGAGGAGATTCCTAAGTCTAGGATTTCGCAGTTTAGGGTTTTGATTAGGGTGTTTAGAATTTCTTCACCTGATTCACGAGAGTCTCTGCCTATTGCTATTTTAGAATTGGGGTTTTGTTTTAGAAATGATGTAAAATATGAATGAGCATATTTTTGAGCTATTTCGGGAGTCAAATCTTTTTTGTATACTCCTCTGATTCCTGAAAAGGATTGAATGAGCATGATTAGAAAAGTTGAAATTGGTATTTAAAGGTGGTGTAGGAAGAATATTTATAATATCTCTACCTTGCTAATTTATGGTAAACATTTCTCTTCCATTAAGACTTTTAATATTTGTTGGTGTGATATTTGGTTTGAGTTTGATTTCTATTTATTATCCTAGTTTTAATGGAGATGTTATTTATGAAAAGAAATCTGCGATTGTTTTGAGAGTTATTGATGGTGATACTATTGAGACAGATAGTGGGAAGATTAGATTGTTGGGTGTGAATACTCCTGAAAGAGGGCAGGCTTATTATTCTGATGCTAAGGGTTTTTTGGGTTATCTTGTTAATGAAAGTGTTGAGATTTTGAGGGATGTTGAGGATTTGGATAAATATGATAGAAAGTTGCGTTATGTTTTTTATGATGATGTATTTGTTAATGGTTTGATTCTTGAGACTGGATTGGGTACTTCATTTATGTTAGAAGGGTTGGTTTATGGGGAGAAATTAAAGAGGGCTGAGGAGCAGGGGAGGATGAATGGTGTTAATCTTTGGGTTGGGTCTGATGATGAATGTTCTGAGTGTATTGTTCTTTTGGAGTTGAGTGCTGAGGAAGAATTTTTTGTTTTGGAAAATGTTTGTTTAAAAGATTGTAGTTTGGAAGGTTGGAGTGTGAAGGATGATGCAAATCATATTTTTAATCTTGAAAGTGTTGGTGCAGGAGAGATTGTTCGTTATGATTCGAAAGGGCGTGTTTGGAATAATGCAGGAGATAGATTTTTTATGAGGGATAAAAGTGGTGGGTTGGTTGTTTTTTGGGAGTATTGATTAAGTATAATAATCTTTAAAAAGGAAATAACGTAAATGAGTTAATGGAAGGAACAAATGGAAAAAAGTAATGCTGATAAATTAATTTCTGGAGTAACTAGGACTTATGATAATCTAAAAAATTCTACAGAATATATGGTATGTACAAATGGATTAGCTCTTGTTAAGACTCCAAAGGAACAGAGAAAATTTTTGCAAGAAAGAATTAATGTTTTGATGAAAGATGTTCGAAAACAAGGATTAGAAAAATTTGCGGTATCTTTGGAAGGAGAACATAATGAGGTGTTTAGAGAACAGGTTGAGGAGTTGTCGCAAAATGCAGGAATTCAAAATATTGGATATTCTAATTCAATATATCGTAATTTTAATATTGGTGGAGCAATTTGTGGAATCTTAGGGGGAATAGTTGCATATAATTATGGGTCAGAATTAGCGACAGGTTGTGCAGAATATTTAAATGATGCTTCTCACTTACTTGCTCCAATAACTGGAGCATTACAATTTGTAGGATCTGTTAGCTCTGCTTTTGTTGGAGGGGTTATGGGTTGGGTTGGAGGAAGATTTGGTTCTGGAGTAGTAACATTGCCATTATCTCAAATTAAATATCCTTTAGCAAAAGATAGTGGTACTTATCAAGACTTTTATAATCTGATAAGAAATGATAAGGTGGATGATTAATATTCTTTGTAACTTTTCTCTAGATAATATTGAATTGGTAGAACCATTCCGGCTACGAAATCTACCCAGCCTATGAAACTTAATGTGATTAATATCCAGTTTTTGAATAGGACTGAGATTATGAATAATCCTCCCCATGCTATAAGTCCAGATAGGAATAAGATGACCCATGTCATTTTGTCTTTTCTTTTGATGATGAAATCTGAGAGGTACATTGTTGTTATTCCTGATGAGATTAAGAATAGTCCGATTAGGACGTTGAATAGATAGAACATGTAAGAGATGTCGTTGCTGTATCTTGCGAAGAATCCCCATAGTTGGTCTATTGAGCTGAAGTTTGCGTTCATGTTGAATTTTATGAAAAAGATGTAGAAGAATCCGAATAGAATCATGTAAATTCCATTATAGAAAGTTATTCTTGCGCCTTGTTTAACTAACTTGATGTTCATTGATTTTTTAAGGGAAATGATATTTAAAAGTATTTGTGGAGGGGGTTGGTGTTGTTTAAGTGTTTTATTTTTTTATAATCCTATAAACCTCATCACCTTTTCTGCACTTAGGTAATTTTAATCCAACTTCATCACCTTTTTTTGCTGAGTTGATATCTTTGTGATTTATTTGCATTGAGTTTATTTTTGTTCTTATGAGTCCTGTTGTTTTTCCAATTATTAGAATGTTGTCGTTGAGTTTGAGAGGTCCTTTACTTATTTTTAATAAACCTACATTTAGTTTTGGATAGTAGTGTGTGATTTTTCCGATGAACTGTTTTTTCTGAGTTGCTGAAGAGTGTTCAACTTTTGAAAAGTCGTCTGATGTTGGTGTATCTAATAGGAATCCTGATGAGAATCCTTTGTTATAGACTTTGTTTAGGTTTTTTAGAGATTGTTCTATTTCTTTTTTAGTTAGTTTTTTATCTATTGCTTTTCTGTAAGTTTTGACTACTGTGTCAACATATTCTGGTTCTTTGTTTCTTCCTTCTATTTTGAATGATTTTATTCCTGCGTTTTTTAGTTTTTCTATAAATGGTAATGCACATAAATCTTTTGGAGAGAGGATGTAATTGTTTTCTAATTTTAGTTCGTTGTTTTGATTGTCTTTGATTGTGTAGGGTCTTCTGCAAGGTTGGATACATTGTCCTCTGTTTGCAGATTGGTTAAATGCAAATTGTGAGATAAGGCATCTTCCTGAAACTGAGATGCACATTGCTCCGTGGATGAAAACCTCTGTTGGGATTATTTTTGAGATTTGTTTTATTTGTTTTAAGTTTAATTCTCTTGCAAGGACTATTCTTTCGGCTCCTAATTTTTTATAGAATTTTGCTGTTTCTGTGTTTGAGATTGAGCATTGAGTTGATATGTGAAAAGGAACTTTGTATTTTTTGCATAAAAGCATTACAGATATGTCTGAACAGATTATTGCGTCTATGTATTTTTTTGATTTTTTTATTATTGTTTCTACTTTTTTTAATTCGTTGTCGTAGATTATTGTATTAAGGGTTAGGTATAGTTTTATTTTTTTGGTTTTTTGTTGGGAGAGTTTTTTTATTTTTGGTAAATCTTTTATTGTGAAATTTTTTGCTCTTGCTCGCATGTTGAAACCTTGGATTCCAAAATAGATTGCGTCTGCTCCTGCGTTTATCGCAGTTACTAATGTTGGGAAGTTTCCTGCTGGTGCAAGGAGTTCTGGTTTGTTTTGTTTTGCCATAATTAATCTAAATTGATTAAGTTTAAGAAGTTAATGGATTATCGTGATTATGCCTTGGGGAATAATTTATATAGATGTTATTCTTATATTTTTATATTTTTATATCTTATTAATAAAGAGGTTTGAGAAAATGGGAAAAATTATAAAATTTATTCAAGAAAGTTGGCCTTATTTTTTTATAGCTATATCTATAATAATTTTTATTGTTATGGGAACTTCTAATTAAGCTAATTGTTCTACTAATGCTTTTTGTATCTCTGCTTGTTTGGTTTTTCCTGTTAAAACAAATTCGTTCAAGGCTTCTAAATCTATCATCTTTTCTAGAGGTAGATATCCTCCAACTTTTTGTCTTAATCTAAATCCTGTTTTAAACCGAAAAGGAGTTATTTTTACATCAGAAAATTCTAAATCTTCCATTTCAAAAAGATATTTACCTAATTCTCTTCTTGCATGGCAAAGCATTTCTTTCTCTGCAGTTGTTTTTGTAGTTGTATTATATCTTTCTCTGACTTCTTCTCTTTGATCTGGATGTATTTCTTGTCCAAATGAAAATGTTGCTGTAAGAATTGTTTCATATTTATGTTTAGAATGCCCTCCATCTCTTAAATGCTTATAACTATAATTATACATTTTATTTTAATGATTTTTTGTATTATAAATATTATTGCATTTGAAAACCTATATAAACAAAGATTTCTTTCCTATTTTATGAGACAAAAACCTACAAACCATGAATCTTATTGGGGAGTTATAAGAAGAATTGTTGAAGAGTCTGATTTAGTTTTGGAAATATTGGATTCAAGATTAGTGGAGCTTTCGCGAAATGAGGAAGTTGAGGCGATTGTTGAAGAGATTGGTCGGCCTTTGATTTATGTTGTGAATAAATCTGATTTGGTTTCTAAAGAATCTTTGAATAAACAAGTTGAGAAATTGAAAGAGAAAGGGAGTGTTGTTTTTATTTCTGCTAAGAGTCCTAAGAGTACGAAGGTTTTGCTTTATGCGATTAAAAAGGCTTTTAAAAAATATGGTAAGAGGGAGATTGTTGAGCGTGGGAAGTTTGACCCTAAGCCTATTTATCGTGAGGCTAAGGGTGAGATTGTTGTTGGGATTTTGGGTTATCCTAATGTTGGGAAGTCTTCTATAATTAATGCTCTTGCTCATAAGAAAAAAGTTAAGGTTAGTAAGAAATCCGGGACGACTCATGGTATTCATTGGGTTAAAGCTAGTGACGAGATTAAATTGATTGATAGTCCTGGAGTTATTCCTTTGAAGAAGGATGATGAAGTTCGTTATGGTTTGATTGGTGCTAAGGATACAGAGAGATTGAAGAATCCGGAGTTGGTTGTGCATGCGATTGTTGAATTGTTTTTGAAGAATAATGTTAGAGCTTTTGAGAAATTTTATAAGATTGAAGTTAAGGGTTTGGATGTTTATGAGATTATTGAGAAGATTGGTCTGCGGAAAAGTTATTTATTGAAGGGTGGAAAGATTGATGAGAATCGTGTTTTTTTGGATATTATTCGGGATTGGCAACAGGGGCGGTTGGGGTTGTAGGGGTTTAAGGTTGGAGGTGTTAGGGTTTAGAATGTTTCCTCCTCCAGCAGAGAGCCGGCTTACGCCTTTCCCTCTCTGCCCGTTGCAGTTTTGGTAAGTTGTTAGAGGGTTTATTTTTTCAGATGAGTTTTCTTTGGTTGTTATGAGTGCGAAGTAGGTTTTGTAGAGAGTTTAAGATTTGGGTGATTCAGAGAATTAAAAATTCTCTGACTTAGAAAAATAAGCTATAAGCCCTATTATTTTTCTAATTTTAGTATTTAGCGAAGCACCCTGACGAAGTCGGGTGCGAAAGCGATATAGGATAAATGAGTAGAGCGAATGTATCTACACGAGCGGAGCGAGTGTTTAGTTGTTTAATTTTATAGTTATAATTTAAAAAGTGTGTTTTCTTATTCTGTTTATGAAAAAGGGTGATAAAATAAAGGCAGTTGTATTTGATATTGGAGGAGTTTTGCAGTTATATAAGAATCCTTCGCATGTTAAAAGTGGGGCATCTAAAGGTATTCATGAAACTTTGGCTCGGAAGTTTAGACGGGATTTGGATTCTTGGTTTGATGCAATTGATACGCCATATGGTGAGGCAATGGTTGCAGGGATTTCACGTAAGAAGGCTATCTCTACTATTTCTAAAAATCTTGGGATTTCTGAGGCTAAGTTAGTGAAAGGGTATTGTAAGACAATTAAGAGATTTTTTAGGAAAAATAAGAAGTTGTATAATATGGCTTTTAGATTGAAGAAGAAAGGTTATAGAATTGGGATTCTTTCAGATCAATGGTATCTTTCTCAGGATGCGCTTATGCCTGCTCGAGATATTAAGGAATTTAATCCAGTTATTGTTTCGTGTGATGCAAAGGTTAAGTTAAGAAAGCCAGATGTTAAAATTTATAAATTGTTGATTAAAAAGTTGAGGCTTAAGGCTGATGAGATTTTGTTTGTGGATAATAGGGAGTATAATTTGAAGCCTGCTCGTAAAATGGGGATGAAGGTTTTACTTTTTAAGGATAATGATAAGGTGATTAAGGAGTTGGAGGGGTTGTTAAAATGAAATTATTGGTGGAGGAATTTTTTGGGAAAACTTTTGAATATATTGATGGGATGAATATTTTTGTGATAAGATGGATTGTTAAATTTATTTTTTATTTGGTTTTTGTTTTGATCGGAGGTTATGTTTTGATTTCTGTTTTTAGGAAGGATTTTTTGCCTATTGTTGTTATTGTTGGTCTTCTGATTTTGGGAGAGGTTGCACATTATTTGAGGAAGAGTCGTGAGAAGGTTATGGTGTCGAGAGTTACTGAGAAGAATAGTTTGGATGAGAAGGTGAAGAATGGTGGGTTGTTGGTTAAGGGGAAGAATAAAGGGCTTGGGTTTAATAAGGTGAAGAATAAAAGTTTGGTTAAGAAAAAGGTGGTTAGTGGGAGTGGTGTTAAAGGTGTTGGTGGGAAGAAGGTTGGGAAGAAAAAGGTTAAAAGTAAAATTTTGAAGAAGAAAGTAATTAAGAATAAGAATTTGTTGAAGGTTAATAAGGCGAAGAATGAGGATATGTTGAAGGGTGTTTGATTGACATTTTAGTTGGTGAACTTCCTCCTCCACGGAAAGCCGTGTTTCGCACTTTCCCTTTCCTTCCGAGGTTTTGAAATCTTCTTAGGGATTTAATTTATGGAGGGGAGTTTTCTTTTTTGTTGTATTTGGTTTATTAGATTTTAGAATTATTAATCATATCTAGATTTTCTTTCTCGTCTTGCTTTGTTTCTTCCAACTGGGTTTTTGTTGTCAGATCTTCTGTTGTCTCTGTTTCCGTAACTTCCACCTCTTGAGCCACCTGAACTTCTTCTGTCACCAGTTCTACCATAACTGCTTCCTCTGCTGTCTCTTCCCCCGTAACTTCCACCCCTACCGCTATCTCTTGAAGAACCACGCCCACCATATCCACCCCTAGAACTTCCACCTCTTGAATAACCTCCCCTTCTATCTCCTCCTCTTGAACCTGAACCTCTATCTCCTATATTGTGTCTTCTTGCATATCTTTGTCCTTTTGTTTCTGGCATCCACCTTATTCTTACTCTTGGGACGTAGGGAGTTTCTACATGTTCTATCTTGACTCCTTCTATGTCTAAGACATTTCTAAAATTATCATAATCTCGACTTGAGACAACATTAATTACTTTTCCTTCTTTTCCTGCTCTTGCTGTTCTTCCTATTCTGTGGATATATTCATTTGCGTCGTTTGGTGTGTCGTAATTATAAATATGACTAACTCCCTTTATATCTAGTCCTCTTGCTGCGACATCTGTGCAAACTAAAACATGAACTTCTTTTGAATGGAATTGTTCTAAGATTCGGCTTCTTTTTTCTTGGCTGAATCCTCCGTGGATTGGTAATGATTCTATTCCCATGAACTTAAGATTGTTTGAGACAAAATCTACATTGCTTCGAGTGTTACAGAAAACCATTACTAATTTTGCTTTTTCTATTTCTAATAAATGTTTTAGTAAAGAGTATTTTAGATTGTCGTCTACATCGTAATAAATTTGTTTTAATTTGCTTGGGTCTACATGTGATTCTGCTGAGACTTCAATTGGGTTGTTCATGTAATCTTGAGCAAGTAATACTATATCTTGAGAGATTGTTGCTGAGAATAAAAGGGTTTGTCGTTTTTTTGGGCAGTTGTTGATTATTGTTTTGACGTCGTCTATGAAACCCATGTCTAACATTCTGTCTGCTTCATCTAGAACTAATGTTTTTATATTTGATAAGTCAATTGTTCCTCTTTCTATATGGTCTAGTATTCTTCCAGGTGTTCCTACAATAATGTCTGCGTATTCTAATTGTTTTATTTGAGGAATTATTGAAACTCCTCCATAAATTGCAGAAATACTTAATGGATCGTGTTTTGAGAAATTGTCTAGTGCGTCTGCTATTTGATCTGCTAATTCTCTTGTAGGTGTTAGAACTAATGCTTGAACTCCATAATCTTTTTTAGTGTTTTGTAAAATTCCTGAACCAAATGCTAGTGTTTTTCCTGAACCTGTTGATGCTCCAGCTATAACATCTTTTCCTTCTATAACTAATTTAATAGTTTTTTCCTGTATTTCGCTAGGTTTTTCAAATCCGTGTTCTTCAAGAGATTTTAAGATTGGATCTGAAATTCCTAATTCTTTAAATGCTTGCATTTTATTGTTTTAATTAATCACGAGAAATAGCTTTTGTATTTCTCTAACTTTTTAGATAATCTAAATTGTTAATTAATTTTTTGTATATTGAGATTTAGTGTGGGGGGTTTATAAGGTTGTGGGTTTTCTATCAGGAAAAACAGATTGAGAAAGATTTTTACCCACCCTTAAATTACGAGCGTAAACTTTAGGTTGTCTTTTTATATAAGAATTAATTTTCCTTACAACCCTTCTAGTAGAAATTGCTAAAGAATTAGCCATTGACGTATTTTCTCTGTCTATTTCATCCATGTGTCTATAACCTTCTGCATAATCTCTACATAAAGAACAATTTTCGAGGGGTCTTTCTTCACATAACGGACAAATCACATTTTTTCCTGGAATGTATTTTTGAAATAGATTACTAATGCTCATTTAATAATTAATAAAAAGGGATATTTAAGAATTGTTATTGTACTGTTGCTTTAATTATTGTGATGTCTTCTACAGGTTTATCTCCTGGACCTGTTTGTGTGTTTGCAATTGTGTCAATAATATCCATTCCTTCAATAACTTTTCCGAATACAGGATGTTTGCTTGTTGATGGTTCTTTGTCCCAATCTAAGAATGTGTTATCTACAAGATTTATGAAGAATTGGCTTGAGCCTGTGTTTGGGCCTCTGTTTGCCATTGAGATTGTATATTTTAAGTTTGAGTTTCCTTGTATGTATTCGTCTTGAATTTCTGGAATTGATGAGTCGCCCATTCCTGTTCCTGTTGGGTCTCCTCCTTGAATCATGAAATTTTTAATTACTCTATGAAATATTACTCCGTCATAGGTTCCTTTTTCGACTAGGGTTTTGAAATTGTTTGTTGTTATTGGACTGTTTGTGTAGAGTTCTATGACTATGTTTCCTTTATTTGTTTCTAATAATATTTTTGTTGATTGTGTTTCTTGTTCCATGTTGTTTACTACGTAGCCTATCATTTTTGAGCCTACGAAAATTATTAATATGATAAGAAAAATGCCTGTTATAAGTTTTGTGATGTTTGTTTTTGGTGTTTGATTATTGATTTCTATATTGGTTTCTTGAGTTTGTGATTGAGTTGGTTGTGGTTGTTCTTGTGGATTTTCTGGTTGTGGTTCTGGTTTTGGTTGTTCTTCTGGTTGTGGTTCTGGTTTTGGTTGTTCTTCATGGGTTGGTTCTGGTTCTGAGATTTCTTTTGGATTTTGGTTTGAAGGGTTTGGTTCTTCCATGGTTAATTTAGATTAAAGTTGTTTATAAATTTAACTGGGTTTATCTCCAATTATTATTTCCGAAAACTTCATCTAAGACATCCTTACTTGCGTTGTTGATATTGCATTTTTCGCAGAGGTTGTTTTTTAATTGGTATTTTGGAAGTTCTCTTTTGCAGTTGTTGCAAGAGGTTATGCAATTTATGCAGAGGTTTTCTGAATTTATGGTTCTTGTGTGGTCTTTACAGAATATTTTTCTGCAGTTGTTGCATTTTATTTGACATTTGCATAATTTTATATTGCAGATTGAACATTCTTCGAGGTTGCATTTTTTGCAATAGATTTCGTTGCAAGAATTGCATCTGTCTCCGCAATTTTTGCATGTGATGTGTCCTGATGAGCATAGGATTATTTCGTTTATTTCTTCATTGCAATTGTTGCAAGTTATTGGGTTGAATTCTCTTGTTAGTGGGTTGAATGTTAATTGTGTTGTTGTTTGAGAGGTTTCATTTTTTAGGGTTAGATTATATATGAAGATAGGGTAATAGATTATGGTTGTGTTCATGAGCTTGTTTTTAATGTTTAGGCTGTGTTTTTGCATTTCATCGTTTAGGAAAAATTTTTCTTCTTTTCTTAATTCTCGAATTTTTTCTTGAGGATTATTTGATTTGTTTTCTATTTCATTTACGCTTGATTGATAGTGTTTTTGTATTCTGTCTGTTTCTTTTTTCAAGCATTTTTTTAATTCTTTTCCTACTGTTTGAGTTTTGTATTCTATTAATGATTTTAATTTTTCTTTGGCAATTGTGTAATCTTTCTTTATGCTTTCGCTGGGTATTTCTTTTATGTTCCCTTCGCTAGTGTTGTAGCTTGTTAAATAGAAATCTGTTACTTGATTGTCTTTTATGTAAATTGTGTTCATGATTTGTTCTCTTTCGTTTAGATATTGAAATGTTGTCATGAATGTGAATCTTGTGAAGAATTTTGGAGTTTCGGTTTTGTCTATGTTTAGAATTTGACAGTTTCTTAATGGGAATTTGTTTGTGATTTCTACTTTGGGTTCTAGGTTGAAATCTATTTTTAGTAAGGTTGTTTGACATAGACTTTCTAGGTATTTGTTCATTGTTTTTAAGAGGTATGAGCCTTGAGTTATTAGTTCTGCTCCGTCTATGTTGTCTTCGCTGTTGAATGCTAGAATAAATGGTTCTGGTTTTCCTGCTAATTTTTGAAAATCTTCTGGTATGTTTTTTATGAATAGTAGGTTGTTTTTTGTTTCTATTTCACAGTTGAGGTTTTTGAAGAAATTTATTGTGAAGGTTTTTATTGGGTTTTGCATGTTGGGAGAAGGAGTGGGTGGTTTTTAAGTTTTATACAGATAAAATAAGAGCCTGTTCAAACCCAGACTTTCATGTGTAGGTGTCCCATTGTCTTTCTTATAATACTATATCTCATCTAACAATTCTTGATTATAATTATTTTCTTCCCTATATGCCTCAATTCCTTCATCGATTAATTCTGCTATTTTGTCAACCTCTGAGGAAAACATTTCAAGGTTGTTTTTTGAATCAATGAAAGAGTTCATAAGTCGTTCCTCTATTTTGTTTACGCCTTTTTCGCTGTAGCCGTCGAGTCCTAGATTGAAAAGAATGATTGGTAGTTCTCCGATTACTAATCCGACGCAACACATTTTATTTATTATTAAATCCACGACATGTTCTTCCATTGTTCCTTTTGTCGCAAGGCTGTAAATGTTCATGTCTCTTTTTTGTCCTATTCTGTCGAGTCTTCCTATTCTTTGTTCAACTGACATTGGATTCCAAGGGAGGTCGTAGTTGATTAGGCTGTTACAGAATTGAAAGTTTAATCCTTCGCATCCTGTTTCAGTGCTTATCATTATCTCTGCTGAGTTTTTGAATTCTAGGATTCTTTTTGTTTTTTCTTCTCTATCTAGTCCTCCTACAAATTCAATTACTTTGAGTCCTAATGGTCTTAATTGTTCTGCGATGTATCTTAGAGTTGTTGGATGTTTTGTGTAGATTAACATTTTTGAGTCAGGTATATTTGTAAAGTTGTCTTGGACTATGTCTAAGAGTTTGTTTATTTTTGAATCTGTTTTTAGATTGTTGTAGGCATTGAGGATTCTTTGTGCTCTGTCTTTTGTTTTTTCATGGTATTTTTCATTGTTAATCATATTTGTTAGAGATTCTTTTGCTGATGCTATTGAACTTGTTATCTTTGGTAGAATTGCGTAAACTGCTAGTTTGCCATTTATTTCGTTTCCTGATGCAGAGAAGTATTGTTTTTTTATTAGGTCGCACATTTCTTCGTAGACTTCCATTTCTGGTTTTGTCAAATCTACTGGGACAACTTTTGGGATTCTTTTTGTATAATTTATTTTTGTTTCGCTTCTCTTTCTTCTTACCATTAATTGGTTTAGTTTTCTTTTTAGTTCATAGGGGTTTAGTGGATATCTTTTGTTTCCTCTGTTTAGGAAATTTTTTCTGAATTCTTGAACTGTTCCTAAGTGTCCTCTTTTTAAAATGTGTAGTAGATTGTATAATTCTAGTAGGTCATTTTGGAAAGGGGTTGCTGTTAGGATTAGGAATCTTTTCTTTTTTATTTTATCTACAAATCTCCATCTTGTTGTTGTTCTGGATTTTAATTTGTGTGCCTCGTCTACTACTAGTAAGTCCCATTGAATGTCGTGGGCGTCTTTGTGTCTGAATTCTCCTATTTCTCTGTTGTATGCTTTTACTCTGTCTATGGAGGCTATTGCGAAGTTAGTATTTTTCCAATCTTTATCACTTTCTATAATTGTGAAATCTAATTCAAATTTTTCTTTTAATTCTGCTACCCATTGGTCTACTAGTGAGGGCGGTGTGAGGATTAATATTTTTTTTGTGAATCCTCTCATAATGCATTCTTTTAAGACTATTCCTGTTGTTATTGTTTTTCCTAAACCTACTTCATCTGCTAATAATGCGGTACAGTTGAAATCTTTTAAAATCTTTAATGCTCCTTCTTTTTGATAGGCGAAATGATATTCTAAATTTTTTTTGACAACATCCCAGGAGATTAGTTCGTTGATTTCATTTTTTTTGTTGATTTCTTCTGCGGAGACTTTTAGGCTTAGCATTTCTTGAGATGAGAAATCGTTTTTTTCTACTTTGTCGAAAAGCATATCTACATTGTCGTCTGCAAATGATTCGTTGATTATTATTTCGTCCATTGTTTCACCTTCTTGTAGTTTTTAGAAAAATTAGAGGGGTTTAACTTGGGATTAAAGGGGTTTCTGATTTTTCTGATTCAGAGAAATGGTGGCGGTTCTTGGTAGAAATGCTATTTCTCTGATAAGAATTAGGTTAAAAAAAGAAAGGAGGTTTTTAAGGATTGGGGTGATTGTTGGATTAAATATAAAATATTCCAATCTGAATTAATCCAATTAAGAATCCGATTAATCCTCCAATCCATGTTATGAATCTGAGTTCTTTTTGTGCAACTCTTAGAACTATTGATTCTAGTTGTGTTATGGATAGAGAATTTATTTGGTTTTCTACGGAGTTTTTTATGTATTGTATTGTTGCTGTTCCGATTATTGGGATTTTTTCTATTTCTCTTAGATTTGATGGGATTAATTCTATTGAGACATCTCCGATTCTTTGAGCTAGTTGTTTTCTGTGTTTTGGTAATAATCCTTGGATTCCTAGGATTTTTGTTCTTGGGTGAAAGAGCATTTTTATTGCTAGGTAATTTGTTGAATATCCAATTATGAAACCGATTAGGGGGATAAGGATTAGTTTGTAGTCTATCATGATATGGAGTTGTTTGTATGGTTATTAAATTTGTTGGTGATGTTGATTATTTAGGCAAAGACTTAAAAAGGCTTTTTTCTACAAAAAAATATGGTAGTTGAAAAAAATAATAAAGTGACTGTTGAATATGAAGGTAGATTTGATAATAAAGATGGCGAGGTTTTTGATAGTTCTGAAGGAAAGGAGCCGTTGAATTTTGTAGTTGGGATTGGAATGGTTGTGCCTGGTTTTGATAATGCTATTATTGGAATGGATAAGGGGCAAGAGAAAGAGATTACTTTGACTAAAGATGAGGCATATGGAGATTATAGGGATGAATTGAAGCAAAAGGTTCCTAGGAATGTTATACCTCAAGATCAGAAGCCTGAAGTTGGTATGATGATGATTATGGCTACACCTCAAGGACAGCAAATGCCTGCTAAAATTACTGAAGTTACAGATGAAGAGATTACTTTGGATATTAATCATCCTTTGGCTGGGAAGGCACTTTATTTTAAAATAAAATTAGTAGATTATTCTGAGATGGATTCTGAGGAGTTGAAGAAGATGACTCAACCTCAGGAGCATAATTGTAGTTGTTCTGAAGATGATGCTTGTAAAACTGGAGAGGAAGATTGTAAGTGTTCTGAAGATGGTAAGTGTGTAGATGATTCTAAGGTTGAAGATGGTGTGGTTGGTGGGGATAAGAAAGATGAAGTTTCTATTGAAGATTTAGCTGAGGGAAAATAGTAATTCTAATAATTAAAGATTTATAAAGAGTAGAGAATAATATATAATATGGGAAAACAAAAATTTCAAAAGAATAAAGGAAAATTTAAGAAAGATAATTTTAAAGGTAAAGGGAATTCTGGTGAGGGTGGATTTAGAAAGAGTTTTGGTAAGGCTGGTTTTAAAGATAAACCTCGATTTCAAGAGAATCCAGAGTTGGTTGATATTTGTGATGTGAGTTCTGATTTAGCTAAGCAAACTATTGAAGTAAAGGGTTTGGTTGAGAGAGTTGTGCAGACTGGTGGGCCGACTGTTTTTATGATTTCTGATGGAACTGGGACTTTGGGTTTGAAAGGATTTGAAGGACCTGGTGAAAGGGCATATCCTGAGATTGAAGAAGGAGATAGTGTTAAGGCGATTGTAAGTATTGGGGAGTTTAATGGGGAGCTTGAGGGAGATATTAAGAAGATTTCAAAGTTGAGTGAAAAAGAGCATGAAGGTTATTTGAAGAAAATTTTAGATATTCAGAAAGAACGTGCTAAGGTTGAGGAAATTGATTTTTTAGTTAAGAGTCCTATTCTGGATAAGTTGAAGGATAATTTTTTTAAGGCGGCTATGGAGATTCGGCTTGCGATAATTCAGGGGCGTCCGATAATTGTTAGACATCATAATGATACTGATGGTTATAGTGCTGGTTTTGCTTTGGAGAGGGCTATTTTGCCTTTGATTTTGAAGGAGCATAGTTCTGATAAAGCTGGTTGGGAGTTTTTTTTAAGGGCTCCGTGTGCTGCGCCGTTTTATGAAATTGATGATTCTATTAGAGATGCTGCGCAGTCGTTGAGAAATGTTGCAAAGTTTTCAAATAAAATGCCATTAGTTGTTATTGCAGATAATGGTTCTAGTCCTGAGGATTTGCTTGGGATAAAACATGGTAAAGTTCATGGGATGGAGTTTATTGTTATTGATCATCACTTTTCTGATGAGGATGTTATTACTGATGAAGTTTTAGTTCATATTAATCCTTTTTTAGTTGGTGAGAATGGTTCTGCGTTTTCTGCTGGAATGCTTTGTACTGAGCTTGCGAGATTAATTAATAATGTTGATAATTTAGAGCAGATTCCTGCGATGGCTGGGTTTGCTGATAGAATTGATTTGGAAAATCCTGCTGTTATGGAGGATTATTTGAAGATTGCTAAGAAACAGGGTTATACTAAGGATTTGTTGCATGATATTTCTAAGGTTATTGATTTTGTTTCTGCGAAGGTTCGGTTTATGGAAGTTCGTGAATATATGGAGGCTGTTTTTGGTGAGCCAAGAGAGAAGCAAAAGGCTTTGGTTGGTTTGTTGGCGCCGCATATAAAGAAGTTGGAGAAGAAGGGTTTGGCTATTTCAAATGCTAATGCTACTACTGAGGAAATTGGTAAGACTACTTTGCAGATTATTGATATTGATAAGACTTTTCCTGGTTTTGGTTTTTATCCTAAGCCTGGTATGGCTGTTGGAATGACTCATGATGATTTGCAGAAAACTAAGGGTGTTACTAGTTTGGTTTCAATTGGTTTGATGAATACTGCGATTACTATTCGTGCAACTGATGGTGCTAATTTTTCTGTTCATGATTTGATAACTTTTTTGAATAAAAAATTGCCTAATGCTTTTGTTGAAGGTGGTGGGCATAAGAATGCGGGGAGTATTAATTTTATTCCTAGTAAGAAGGATGAAGTTATGGCAGGACTGAGGGAGTTTATTGGGGAGAGAAAGGGGTAGTCCTGAATTTGTTTAGGGGGTTTGTTAAGGGTCGTTAGTTTGTTTAAACCAATCTAATTTTTCCCATTTTGATAATTGTTTAATTGCATATTCACATTTGCAGGCATCTGATTTATCTTTGCATTCTTGAACTCTGAGTAATTCTTTGAATCCTTTTCTTCCTACGTATTTACTTCCTTTTCCAATTTCATGGGCTTTCATTCTCGCATCTATGTTGTTTGTTACACCTGTATAAAATGAGCCGTCACAGCATTCTAGAAGATATACACACCAGATTTTGTTTGTCATAGGATAAATAATTATTTAGAACTAATTAAGCTTGTTGTTTATTCAGCTTTATCTTCTTTTGTATCTGTTTTTTCTTCAGATTGATTTTCTTGGTTGTCTTCTTCCTCTTCATATTCTTCATCTTCAAGTTCTAAATCTTCTAAAACTGAAAGTATTTTATCAAGTTTTTTGTTAAGTGTTTCAAATTGTTCTTGAGATATTCCTGATTGAGATGGTCTATCTTGGTTTCTTGAATTGTTGCTTCTTGAGTCACTATTATTCCTAAAACAATCGCTGCATAAAACTGGTTTGTTTCCTGAAGGTTTAAATGGAACTTGACATTCTTTTCCACATTTGTCGCATGTAACATCATGCATTTCTTGAGATCTTCGGTCACTTCTTCCAGAATTTCTGTCTCGTCCAAATCCTCCTCTTCCTCCAGAACGATTGTTGTTTCCAAATCTACTTGGACCACGTCTATCATCTCTACCTGATCTGTTTCCATTGTTTGGTCTAAAGTTTCCCATAGAGATTTATCATAATGTTAGTATATAAAGTTATGTTATTGGATGAAAATAACTTAGAGGGTTATTTAGATATAACTAATTAGTAGTAACATAACAAGGTTTATATACCTAGATTTTTCTGTTTAATTATGGAATTCAAACAATTAAAACTTATAGACCCTATATTGAGGGCTTTGGAAAAAAAAGGATATGTAGAGCCAACTTTGATTCAAGAGAAGACTATTCCGTTGTTGTTAGATAATAGGGATGTGATTGGGATAGCTCAGACTGGAACTGGGAAGACTGCTGCGTTTGTTGTGCCTATTTTGCAAAGATTGCATGAGGGAAAGGAGAATGTTAGGGCGACAAAACCTAAGGCATTGATTTTGGCTCCGACAAGGGAATTAGCTGTTCAGATATCTGAGAGTTTTAATGATTATGGGACTTTTCTTGGTCTTAAACGTACGACTGTGTATGGTGGTGTTGGATTAAGGCCTCAGATAAAAGATTTGCAACGTGGAACAGATATAATTATTGCAACTCCTGGAAGATTGCTTGATTTAATGAGTCAGGGGGTTGTGGATTTGAGAGAGATAGAATTTTTTGTTTTGGATGAGGCAGATAGAATGTTGGATATGGGATTTTTGAGAGATATACAGAAAATTGCTTTGGCATTACCAAAAGTAAAGCAGTCGTTGTTTTTTTCTGCGACAATGTCTCAAGATATTACTAGATTGACTCAGAAGTTTTTGAGGGACCCTGTTAGGATGGAGGTAACTCCTCAGTCTACTCCTGTGGAAAAAATAGAGCAGTCTGTTTTTTTTATTGATCCTGAAAATAAAATTGAGTTATTGTTTGATTTAATTGAGAGTCAAAAAATGAGTTGTATGTTGGTGTTTGTAAAGACAAAACATAAGGCAGATAAGATTTCTAAAATGTTGAATCATAATCGTATAAGTTCTGATGCTATTCATGGGAACAAGTCGCAGATTCAAAGAATGCGTGCTTTGAAGGATTTTAAGGCTGGAAAAGTAAAAGTTTTAGTGGCAACAGATATTGCAGCTAGAGGAATAGATGTTGAGAATATTAGTCATGTTGTGAATTTTGATTTGCCTAATGAGCCTGAAAATTATGTTCATAGAATTGGGAGAACTGCTCGAGCTGGAACTGAGGGTATTGCTTATTCTTTTTGTTCGTCTGAAGAAAGAGATTTTCTTAATCAAATAGAAAGAATAACTAAAACTAAAACTAATCAAATGGAGCATAAGTATCATTCGAACAAAGCTAAGAATGCTGTTGGTGTTGATGCTAAGCCTAGGCCAAGAGGGCAAGGGTTTCAAGGAAGAAATGGAAGTAGATTTAGTCGTGGTGGGAATGGTTCTAGAGGTAGAAGTTTTGGTGGTGGTTCTAAGAGTGGTTTTGGTGGGGGTAAAAGTGGTGGGAATGGTTTTGGTGGTAATCGTGGCGAAAGTCGTAGTGGTTTTGGAAGTTCTAATAATAGTGGAAGTAGATTTAATCGAGATTCAAGTGAAAAAAGATTTAGTAATGATAGTGGAAGTTCAAATAATAATGGGAGAAGTCAGAGTGTTAGAAAAAAATTTGATAAAAGATTTATGGGAAGTGGGAAAAATACTAAAAGTAAATATGGTAAAAATAAAGGGAATAGATCTCGGTTTGGTTCAAAAGTATCTGGTTCAAGTAGAGTGAGATCTGGAAGAACTAGTAGTAGAAGGTAAAATTTTTAATCCTTAATAATATTTTATCTATTTTCATTAGCTAATTTTATTTTTCCGCAATCTTCTTTGCATTTGCAGTTACGGCAGATTCCTGAATTATCTGACCATTCGTTTGTTCCGTAACAAGCCTTTGTTGATTGCATTTGTTCTAATTTGTTTTTAGTCATAGAATATTAGGTATTTTAGGGTTTATATTTGCTTGGTATTGCTAATGAGTATCCAAAAGTTTAAAAATGCTTAATGATAGGGTATTTTATCAAGCCCCGGTAGTATAGCGGTTAGTACTCTACCCTGTCACGGTAGCATCCCGAGTTCAATTCTCGGCCGGGGCGTTTTCTTTACTAAGGTTTTCAAGGGAGAGATTTGGGGGGGAGAGTTTAATTCGAGCATTTGCACTTTAAAGGTTATCAAGGGTTTAGAAAGGGAAAAGTGGAAGTGCGAGTAAGCCTGGGTGTTTTTGAAGTTTTATCTACGTTTTTTAGTGATTTTCCACATTTTCTTTTTTGAAATTATTTTAAATATTAGAATAATTAAAAGTATTATTATCGCTGTTATGCCTGGGGTCCATCTTGTTGGTTTAGAAGTTTTTTCTTCAGTTAATTTTTCAACTTCTTCTTCATATCCTACTATTGCAAAATAACTAAAGCCAGGGGTTATTGTTTCATAATATGCATAATCACTATCTTTATTCAAAAAATTTGTTTCAAGTTTTTCCCACTCTGATGAATATCTTAGTATTTTAACTGATTCTGGTTTAAATTTTTCATCAAACCACGATGATGAAATTTTGAATTCGATTATTGCTTTGCTTATTTCTTTGTTGTCAATATTTTTTGTGTTGATAATTAAGTATTGGTATATTTTTCCTTTTGGTTTTGGCATATCTAATAAGTTATTTATTGAAGAAACCTCTATTCTACTATTAATTTTTGAATTCTTTAATTTTAAAGTAATTTTATTAATGGCAATTTTTTCTTTGTCAATATTTAGATCATATTTTTTATTTGCTTCCATTTTACTCCAAACATTAATTATTGTTTCAATTTTGTTTGACTGTGTTGTTGAGATGGATCCTCCTGAGCTCGAGGTTGTTGTTGGCGAGATACTTTGTTCAATATTAGAACCATAGTAAATTGTAACACTTTCAGATATTGTTGAATTGTCCTTTGTTTGAACATATATTTCGCTTGTGTTCTCTGCTCTTATTTTTTTGCTTAGTCTATGTGATGCTCCAGTCCTAACTCTAAAAGTTCCGTGGTATTCGTTTGTGTTTATTCCTGTTTCGTATGCTTTTATTGGAACTGCAATTGAGGAATCTGTACTATTTATGAGTACGGTAATAATGTCTTTTATTCCTGGGTCTCCTCCTGTTGCAGCAATATTAACATATAATGGATCATTAATATTAACATAAACTATTCCTGAATTGTCCGAACCTGTATAATCCGATTCATCAGTTATTTTTATTGTGGAGATTGTTTTTGCAACAAAATCTTCTCCTGTACCATAGATTAGATAGATTCTTCCAGCATCATTTGCCCCGTAGTCATTATTAGTTGAGTCAATAACAAAGTCTTCATACCCATCATTATTAATATCTCCTAGGCCATCCATTTCATAGGCTCCATCATCCTCATATTCTCCAATCCATGAAGCATTTGCATTGCTTATACTTGTTCTCATTGAAAGTCCTGTTGGGCTTCCATAAACTAATTGCACTTCTCCAACTGATCCTAAGTCTGGCCTATAATTACCCATAAATAAATCATCCCACCCATCACCATTTACATCACCAATAAATGAGTTTGATGACAGAGAATCACCACTGCGTTCGCCATACCATGAAGCATTTGCCGAACTAACATTATAGTTTCCAGCGTAAGATATTGGACTGCCGAATATTAAATATGTTTGACCTGCTCCAGATGCACCATAATCATTACTGCCACTATAAAAAATAATGTCAGCAATCCCATCTCCATTAATATCTCCTGAGGATGCACTCCTAGCCCAATCCCCATCTGCTTCACCATACCATGAAACACTAACATCACTAACATTTGTTCTCATAGAAAATCCATTTGATGAACCATAAACTAGATATATTTGTCCAGAATCATAGATTCCCATTGGAGATGTGAGCAATAAATCATCGTATCCGTCGTTATTAATATCTCCTGCATAACTTGTGCCATATCCCAACCAGTCAGAAGCTTTTGCGCCATACCAGGAGGCATTCACTTCACTTACATTATAGTTTCCAGCGTAAGATATTGGACTACCTAATATTAAATATGTTTGACCTGCTGAGTCTCCACCATAATCATCTCTAAAATGGTCAATAACAAAGTCGTCATACCCATCTCCATTAAAATCTCCTATTCCTTCTGCCAGTGTATTCTCACTACTTTCAATAGATTCACGACTCCAAGAGGCATTTGCAGTACTGACATTTATTCTTCCAGAAAATATAGTTTCTCTTCCGTATATTAAATTAGTTCTCCCTATCCCTTCTTTTGCTACTGATGTATATCCATATGAGGGAATTAATAGATCATCATAACCATCCCCATTTATATCCCCTGCATATGACGTGCCTCTTCCAAGATCATCTTTACGATAGGCACCATACCACGAAGCATTTGATTCATTTACATTCATTGTACCACTAAATGTGTTAGTATTCCCATAAAAGAGATATACACTTCCAGTGTCAGATCCTCCATAACTATTATCTTCAGAGTATAAAATAAAATCTGAGTAACCATCATTATTAATGTCTCCAACATAGCTCCCACCCTCTAAATTGTCTCCACTATTTTCTCCATACCAACTTGCATTTGCCCCACACAATAGAGACATTTCATCTTCAAAATCAGTCCTGCCCCCACAATAATATATGCTATAGTTTTCATCTCCAAAAGCACAATTCCCTCCAATATCGCAAAGATAATAATTCCAATAATTTTCTCCAAAAGAACTAAGCTCTATAGTCATATTACTATTGTTTTTTGTTCCTGTAATTTCTGTTGTTGAGAAATTATATAGTCCTTCCCGATCCCAAACATAAAGAGTCGCATTCTTTAAGTCAATAGAGGTAAAAGGATTAGAACTTAAATTCGCAACGAAATATTGTGTAGCCTCATAAGTGTAATCTTCTCCATCTAGGGGAGATATTAGTTCTACCTCTAATTCATTTAATCTGTATATTGTAACATTTGTTTCTTGTGTTTGATTACTTTTGCTCATATTACTGGTTAGATTAACATAAGAATAAAAGTTAAAAGTATTAGAACCCGCTGTTGCATTTACCCAGAAGGTAACCACTTCACTTTCTCCTTCAGAAATTGAGATATTGTATGGATTAGTTGACATATTTGTATAGAAAGGAATTGCCCCAGTAGTTGTATTAATGAGGCCCCCAACATCTATATATAAACTATAATCTTCAACCTCGTTATAATCAGGAGCATTACAAGCAAGTTCATTTTCACCATATTCTGCAACGAGTCTAAACATTGTCGGTCCTGGAGCCGCACCTACAGGAACTGTAATATTTTTAGAGATTACGGTTCCATCGGTAGCTGTTCCACCCATTTCGTATCTTTCAGTAGTCTCGCTAAATACTTGGTCCTGATTCCAATCAAAAAAAGCTACTACATAATCAGTATAACCGTCATCAACATACAATGTAACATTTAATTCATAAGTTGTACCAAGAGTTAATAAGGTTATATTACTTGTCGCATCCAGATATCCTTCATTATCTCCTGAAGTATAATCTATTTCATTAAATACTACTCTATCAATATATTCACCATAAGAGGTGTCTCCGCCAGTATTACTGCAATAAGTACTAGCATTAACGTCTGAACCTACGCCTGTCAAGAGTGCTAGACTCACATTAACCTCTCCACAACTTCCAGTTAAACAAGTTACATTAATGGTATAATTAAAAAAGTTATTTTGACTAATATTAATATTGCTTGTGGGATAAATAATTTCTAATCCTATTGATGAAGTATTTGTTGTCAAACTATAAATTGCTGTTTGATTCCAATTGTTTGATGTGTCATTTGCATACCATCTATAGCCGATTACAGTTCCCTCTGTTTCATTTAGTGTTTTTGTTAGGTTTGCCCAAGAAGGTGTTGTGCTAAATGCTGTCCAGGTATCATTAATCCAACTTCCAGTATTATTAGTTGAAAAAATATATCCTCCTGTAGGGTGTAGTGCTGTTCCATCTGTCCAATAAGAATAAAATTTTGCTGTGGAGTTTGCCAAGGTGGTGTTTACTCCAAAAAGGGAATATGCTGGATCTGCGTTTACCATTATGGTGAGAAAGATTAGTGTGATTATAATTAATGTAAGTGCTAATGTAGTCTTATGATGTCTTGTGCCTCTTTTCATTATAATACCTCGTTCTTCATTTTTATGGTTAGTAAAAACAGATATATAAAATTATTTATTTTTTTAACTAGAAGAAGCATGGGGAATTGAGAATAATCTATCACTCCCCATCATTGTAATTCAGAAAATCAAATCCACCAATTAACAGGATTGAGTAAAAATACTACTTTCCTGTACAGGCGTTTTCTTATACTTTTTCCCAACAAATTTAAATAAGCCCTAAACCTGTTATGTAAAAGATGGTAGTTAGAAGAAAAAATGAGAAGATTAAGAGAAAACCTTCTAGAAAACAATTGGCATCTCAACAATCAGTTGTTGAACAAAAAGATGCGTCTGCTATGACATTTTTTTTGACAATGATTTTAATTTTTATGATTATTGCTCTTTTAGGAGTGTCTGTTTATTTTATTTATCTTAATATGCCTGGCGAGGCCTTGAGATTGAATGTTGAATTGCCTGAGATTAATAATGAGAATACTGTGTTAAGGTCGTCTTTTTCAGAGCAGTTTTATCCTAATATGAAATTTAATCATAATAATATTTCTTATAGTATGGATTTTAATTGTGGAGATGTAAAGAAAGAGAGGATGCTTAGTGCTTTTGGAGATATTTCTTTGAAAATTCCTATTGTGAATTTTATTGAGGTTCGTGATAATCCGGATATTGAAGTGAGTTGTTCTGGTGAGGAGAAGGAATCGTTGAGGGAGGATTTTTTTATTGCTGGTGAAGGTGGGGCAAGGGAAATAATTCAAACAGATAAATATAATGTTATAACTGAAGGGGTTATATTATTATATGATGATGATGGAAATAATGATTTACAGGAATGTGAATGGCCTAATGTTGAGATTCATGAGCTTATGCATGTTTTTGGATTTAATCATTCTGAAGATGAGCAAAGTATAATGTATCCTTATTTAGAGGATTGTGAGCAGGTTTTGGATTTAGCTATAGTTGAGAGATTGAGAGAGCTTTATTCTGAAGAGAACTTAGCAGATTTATATTTTGAAGAAGTGAATGTTATAAAACGGGGGAGGTATCTTGATTTTAATTTGACTGTTAAGAATTCTGGGTTAATTAATGCTAAAAATGTTAGTATAAGTATTTTGGATGAGGGGAAGATTATTGAAGAGAATGATTTGGGGGAGATAAATTATGGTGCAGGTATTTCTTTGAGTATTTCTGGTTTGAAATTAGCTCGGAAAAATCCAGAGGAGATAATGTTTGTAATTGATAAAGATGACAATATAAAAGAGATGGATGATAAAAATAATATAGTAAAAATAAAGTTATAAAAAATAAAAATAAGTTAAAAGAATTATTCGGCAGACTCTTCTGCTTTTTCTTCTTCTGGCGCTTCTTCAGTTGCTTCTGCTTCTTCAGCTGCAGGTTCTTCTGCTGCTTCTTCAGCTGCAGGTTCTTCTTCAGTTGCTTCTTCAGCTGCAGGTTCTTCTTCAGTTGCTTCTTCAGTTTCTTCTGCTGCTTCTTCAGCTGCAGGTTCTTCTTCAGTTGCTTCTTCAGCTTCTGCTTCAGGCGCTTCTTCTTGTGTTTTTTCTTCTTCTTCCATTTTTTTTTAAGAACAAATTTAATTAATTTATAAAATAGGTTTTACTTTTTAAACCTTTGTGAAATAGATTTACTCTTTTGCAGAGTGACAGATTGGTAGGTTGGGTTGTTAGAAGGTTTTGGTTGAGAATTATTTATTTTTTGGAAGATTATCTGAAATGGATTTTTCTAAATCATCTTTGGCTTTTTTCCATTTTTTTGTTTTGCTTTTGACTTCTGTTTCTAGTTCTTCATCATTTACTTGATAATCTCGATTACTGCATGTTGCTTGTTGGAATTCTAGTTCTTTGAATTTCATTTTATGTTATTTGTAAGGGAAGGATATATTTAAGTTTTTGGATTGGAGGTGGGGGTTTGGTTGTTGTAATGTTATGAAAGAGTTTATTGATTGGGAGAAGATTTAAATATGGTAAGTTTTTACTTAGATTAGCTCTGTTAGTGGAGTTTAAACCCTCGATCGTATAATGGTTTATTACAGGCGGCTGTAGACCGCTTAATGCGAGTTCGATTCTTGCTCGAGGGATTGATGTATATGTTCGTGTTTGGTAAGATTTATAAGGAAAAGGTTAGTAGATAATTCATGGCGTTAGAAAACCAATACAAAAGAAGAAAAGAAGAATTATTAAATAATGTTTCTCCTTCAAATAAAAAATTATTTAATAAGTTCTTTGAATGGGAAGAGAACAAATTAAAGAGGAGTAATGGTATCTCAGAAATAGACGAAAGAAGCTATAAAACCCTTATTCTCTACATTCATTATTTTAAAAATTTAAATAAATGGTTTAAAGGAAAAGATTGGAAGAAGCTAACAAAAAAAGATATTAGAAAAGTATATGATGATTTAGAAGAGGGAAGAATAAAAAAATCCAATGGGGAACCTATGAAAGACAAGGTTTCTTATTACAATAAAGTTTTCAAATCCAAGCCTTTTTCTCTTGCAGGAAAAAAAGATATTGCAGAAGAGGTTATTGAATTTACAGCCCCACAAATAGAACCAGTAAGATTTATTACTGAAGAAGATTTTAAAAAATTAGTTAAGGTTGTAGGTTTAAATTTTAAATTAATGTTTTGGTTGTTATGGGACATAGGAGAAAATGTAGGGTCTATATTAGATTTAAGAAAAAAGAACTTTGTTAGAAAGATTGATGAAAATAAAGAACCAGAATATCATGTAATTCTTAACAAAGAAATTCTTAAAAGAAGTAGAACTCCTAGAACTGAACCAACACATTATAAGGAAACTGTTGAATTATTAGATTTAGTTTTACGAGACTTAAAAGATGATGATAAAATCTTTAATTTCGGAATGAGATATGCTGAACAAATTATGAAAAAAGCAGTTAATAAAACTAAAATTAAATGTAAACCTTCTGGAGAACAACCAACTATCAAAGATTTAAGAAGTGGAATGGCTTGTCATCTTTTATCAGAATGGGGATTTTCCACAGATGAACTTAAATCAAGATTAGGACATAAACCTTCTAGTAGGGCTATAGATAAATATGTTAATTATCTTGCTTTAAATAAGGTCCAACCAAAAAGAAAAATTTATGAGAGCAATATTAAACAATTGGAAACAGAAATTAAAGAGATGAGAGAAAGAGAAAAAATAAAAGATAGGAAAGTTCAAAAGCTTCAGGAGTTCTTAGATAAAATGGAGAAGAGGTTTAAATAATTTGAACAAAAGTTCTTCTAAAGAATAAATATTCACACATAGTTTATTGGGGAGTTCTATTATCTTCATATATCCGTGAAACAATTAGAGATTTTGAAAACATGAAACTAATTTTCTACTTCTCATATTATAATCTTCCTTATTTTATTTATAGTCTTTCTTTATCCATTTTCTTTTACGTTTTTTAATTGCTTCTTTTTTATCAAGTTCCTTTTCATTCTTATTTCATTCTATGAATTCTTTAGTATCTATTTCTTGCTGGAAAAAATCTTTGAGCATCTGGCACATTTGTATTTTCTTCTGCGTTCTAGAAGTACTAAAGATTAAAAGCAGTTTGGACATTTTGGTTGTAGATTTAATTTTTGCATGAGTGTTAATAGGTGGAGAAGTATTTACGTTTTGTTGAAATAGTAGCTTTTTTCTAGACCAAAAGACTTTTAAAAGGTATATACCTTGTATATTAGAGTATTTTCAGTTATGACTTAAAGAGTATACAGATTAATAAAAAGGTAAATGTAACCTTAAGTAAGCAAGAAATAAACGTCCCTTTTTTTCACAAATAAATGAGGATTTTTTTATTTATAAAACCTTGTAATCACTTTAAAACAACACTAAATTTTAAAACAAAAAAAATGAAGATAAAAACACAAAGGAGTGAGAAAAAGATGGATGATGTAAATTTAGTCCAGCTTCCAAGCAATCAATTTGTTATTCCAAATAGTCAGGAAATAGATTTGTCAAAGGTTTGTAATCAGAAGATTATAACTATGCCTTTTGCAGTTAAAGGTTTTAAATTCAGTTCAAGAAACATGAATAAATTTAACTCTTCTAATGTGAGCGAACAAAGGCAAGGATATAAAGAACTTTGTAACTTATATCCGAATTCAAAATTTCTTTTACATATCCAAGTCAAAGAAAAAACTGAATTTACTGATGAACAAATAGAATTTATCGAGAAAGTTCAAGAGATTGAACAAAGTCCTTTTTTCTGTGTTTATGAGAAATCATACAAACAATCGGAAAAAGAACTTAAATCTCAGTTGATAGAGGCAAGAAAAAAATATCCTGACAAGGAAATAGTTCCAGCAGTAGAAATCTATACAAGATATAATGCGGAGAAGGTTAATGTTATGTCTGAGCTTAATATCAAGAAATGTATTGTAATTTACAGGAACTATATCAAATATGAAGAAGAGTGGAAGGAATTAATGGGACTACTTGACACCATGGAAATTTCTCGTTTTGTTTTTGGTGTTAATCCACGTATGAGAAGGAAAAACAGGGCGTCGGTTTTATTAGCCCCATTAAGATATGGTGCTAATTATGTATGTCATGGACTTCCTTGGAGCGGTGGAAAAGGAAATGTCTATCTTTTAGATAACTGGGTTTACAAAGTTACTCAGAGAGCAACATATCCTATAAGCCGAGTAGATGCTTTGAATAAAGTAAATACATTGACACCAGAAATAAAAACATTAAGTGTAGAGCAAATTGAAACCTTGCTTTACTGATAGAGAAATATAGGGATGCTTATTGTATGCCTTATCCCACTCTAATAAAATTTTTTCTTTTATTTCTTTTTTTCTTTTTTTAGTTATTCTTCCTTCTATAAATGCTTTATCTACTTTCCGTCTTAGTGCTACAAGCATTATACATTTTCTTTTAAATTCAAGATGCCTTTCTTGTTTTTCATTATGGTTTTCCATTGCTAATATCAATAAAAGGTTTATTATTGAATACCCAATTTTCAATTATTTTTTTCATTAATTCAGAACGAGAATTACATCCATATAGTTTGAAAGCTCCGTCTAATAATTTTATGTTATTTTTCCCAACCGTGAATGAAACCTGATTTTCTTTTTTACTAACCATTTTATTGGTAACTTACCTTTAATTTTAAATGTAATGTTAATTTATAAATGTTTGTAACTTACCTCTAATAGAAACATTTAAATAATAATATATACTAAGTATACTATGGAAAAGAAAAAAATTGACATAGACCTTAGAGTTAGTTTAGATGAAGGAGACGAAATGATAGAGAGAGATATAAGAAAATTTGGAAATGCAAGTCACGTAATATTGCCTCAGAAACATGAAGGGAAAAAAGCAATCATAATAATTACTGAGGAGATAAGGGATGAAACTAATTTAGTCAAGAGATAAGTAAATCTATCAAATTCGAAACTCTTTCAACTCCACCAACAACTCAAGATACTTCTTTCCCCTATCACTAATAACATAATAGCTCTTCTTGTGACCTTTATCTTCCCTAACAATTAAATCTTTCTCTAATAAGTATTTCAATGCTGTCTGCAAAGTATCATGACTCAAACCAATATCTTTATACAAACTGGCATAATTTTCATTTTTCTTATTTAACATATATAATATTTTATACAAACATTCAACAATTTTTATTTTAAATATCATACGGGAAAACCGATGTATTTATATATAACTATTACATAGAATTATCTATGCAATACAATGGAGGTATTTAATATGAAAGTTGAAAGATTAATTTTAAGTTTGTTGTTATTTGTAGCAGTTTTTGTAGCTTTATTCTTTTTCATGCAATCAAATGAAGGATTTACGGGTAATGTTGTAGGAATAGATAGTAAAGCAAAAAAGATTGTAAATACGATAACACCTATTAAAAGTGATGCAGATAAGTGTGCAGAGAAGTATTTCTCATGTATTCAAAGATGTCCTCCTTCTTTATTAGATGCAAGACTTTTGAGTTATACATGTTTTGTTTCATGTGCAGGGACTTATGGCGAAGAATGTGGAGAGGTAGGTTATGATTTGAGTTATAGTAATGAGGCGAAGATTGATTGTTTAGGTGAATGCATGACAGATTCTAAAATAATGACTTATAAAATAAACTGTATGGATAATTGTTTGTAGATAATTTTTCTTTTTTATTATTTTATAATTCTATTTCAACCCAAACTAAATAATGGTCTGATTGTTCTTTAGTTATTTCTGTATAAATTCCATCATCAACATATTCTTCATTCATATCATCATTTATAATAATTCTATCATAAGCACAATCTGTTTGTGAAACAGTTGTATCTTCACCATCTTCAATTAGATAATTCCAATCTACAAAATCTCCAGCCTTTCCATCATCATAACTACAATCTAAATTAAAATCTCCAATAATTAGGACATTTCCTGAATCCTCAACTAAATTTTCAAGTAAATTAATATCTTCTTCTACACTATCAGGACTTGTATGATAATTCCAAGCAGTTAATTCATAATCATCAATAAGAAATTCAACCTTTAGTGGTGGTCTTTGAACTTCATCTTGATATTCTGAAGTATAATCAGTTAATGTTGCTTCAATACTTTTCTTATAGATAACTCCATATTGTTCTTTGCTTGTAGATTGACCTGCTCTTTGAGATATTTGACAATCATAATCTTCTAATGAACTACAAAGAGTATTGAATGAACTTCCATCTTTATCTCGGATTTCTTGAAGGAAAAATATGTCATAATCTTCTATTAATGGAACAAAAAAACTTGAACCTAATTTACCCCATTTAGAATCTCCAAATATCTGTGCATTAAAGTTTGCTATCTTAATGTTTTGTGAATTAGGTTCTGGTTCATCTATTACTTCTTTCTCTTCTTTATCGTCATCTTTCTCTTGTTCTTCTTCATCCTCACCATCCTCAAAAAATTCTTCTTTTGTTTCTTCAATAAAATCTTTAGTGTTTTCTGTTTGTTCTTCAATAATTCTAATAGTATTCCCTGTAATAGTATTAGTATCACTTGGAATCAAATAAAAGAAACTTCCAATTCCAATTACCAATAAAAATATTAGTGTGAATAGTAATTTTTTAGCCATTTTATTTTTTTCTTAACTTATTTGCATATTCGACCTCTAATCTCTCATTTTTTTTAAAAGATTTAAGTAATCTAACAATTATAGAATTATAAGTTTCACCTTCCCCCAATCTTAAATTTTCAAGTTCTTCCTTAGTTTCCCTTGATACGACAATTTTAGGATTTTGTGGATAAGCTATCATAATATATTGTAATGTATTAGATATAAAAGGATTTAGTTAGGGGATTAAGATAGTTAGAATGAAGGCTTTTTATAATAAGGAATAAAGAGATTCCGATTCATTAAAATTCTAAAGATAACAATAAGAAGGAAGATAAAAATCAAGAAGATAAAAATTATGTTCATATAAATGGAAGGATTACTGCTCATCATTATTACATTATATACTCTTGATATAGCCATCCATGCAAGAAACAAAAAGAGCCATATGAAAAACATATCCTTAAAACCCCAATTTTTAGGTTCTATATTCATTGTTCTCCTATAGTTTGTTGGGATGTGATAACTCTCCTTCAATTCAAAAAACTTTTTCTTCAAATTAGCATGTACTTTTTTCATTTTCTCCTCAACCAACTCAAAGCATAAATCAAACTAATCACTAACAAGAACACTCCAGCAATCTTAATATAATGCCCACCAGCCAATAAACCAATACCAGCAATTAAAGAGATTATGAATAATCCTAAATCATTATTAGATTTCATTTTAACTTGAAACCCATTTTTTAAATCTGCCTGCCATAGTAATCAAACCTAATACCGCTAAAATAATTCCTATAAACATCATAATTCCACCAATTTTTGAACCTTCAAATAAAAAAGGTACAGTTCCTTTAAAAAATAAGAGAAAACCTAAAACAAACATTACTGCCCCAGTTAATAATTTGACTACCATTTTCTTTAATTCCTAGTAAAAACTACAAAATCAAACTTTATTAAATTAACCTTTAGTAATAATTTTATCTAACTTATCTTCAATCCTTTGTAATTGGGAATCTTCCCTAAGTTTCTTCCTACACCATTCAGAAAGAGAAATATTTTCATTTTTAGCCCTATCTTTCATCCTATTGAGAGTATCCGTATCAATCATAAAGTGTATCTGAGAATTCTTTTTTAATGACGAATTAATATATTCTAAATTTTCTATTATCTCTTGCCCTATATCTTTTTTTCCTTGCCATTTATTCATTTCATTCTCCTCCGATTATTCCAACGAATAACCTTGATAGGTCGAACAGTTATTAAAAGCAAAATAGAAATAATAAGGAGGGAGATTAAGAACAATGACATATCGCCTAACCATCGATACTCTGTTCCCCAGGATTTTATTATTAAATCAATTAATATGATTGGAAGTGCCATTATAGCAAAATAAAAAATACCTTCAAGAAACATCTCTTTTAGTGCCTTTTTCATTTTAATTAAGGATATTCTTCATTTATTAAATTAACTAAACAATTACTTACTTGTTTAATCATAAAAAATTTCTTCAGGTTCATCGATTCTTTCTTGAATTAATTCTGCTAACCAATCTGCAGTTTCTTCTAAATTTTCAATTATAGAAATATTAGGTATTCTTTGAGTATGGTAGCCTTTTGATAATGAATAAATTGTTCTCTTCATATCTGCCAATGCCTGTCTAGAATTAGTATTATGGTGTCTGCCATCTACTTCTATATTAAATTTAGCTTTTGGAATAGCAATATCAATAGTTTTATGTCCGTCCCATTTTTCTAATTCTGCAGGAATACCTCTTTTTATCAGTTCAAAATACAATGTTCTTGATTCACTGGTGGATTTTTTCAATTTCTTTTTACTTATATAATGAACTTCCTTATCATCATCTCTTTCATCATAATCATCTTCATATTCTTCATCATAATCTTCTTGGCATCCCTCACATAATATCTTACCAAAATTTTCTTTTGAATCCTCCATAATACTTCTAGTTATTACTTCCTTACATTCTGAACAATAATACTCATAATCCATGAAATAATTAAACAATACCTAGTTAAATAATTTTCTAAATAATCATCTGATTATTTATTAGAAAAAACTTAAATATGCTTAAAATCTCTCTAAAATAAAGAAATGATTAAGGAAAATGAAATTTCAAGAAAAATTATCCACTAAACAAATTCAATCAATTTTTTTAATTAGTGTTTCATTAATTTTATTTTATTCTTTAAGAAGTAAACCAGAACAGAGTGCAGAAATTCTTTTCTTGTTTATTTTTGTTATGTTTGGAGTTTCAATATTAAATTTATTTCAAGAGAGCCATAAGAGATACAAAATATTAAGGTCTGAGACTATAGGAGATACGGGAGATTATGATAGCAAAGCAGAAAAAATAGTTGCAGATTATTTCAAAGCAAAATCAATTAAATTTTATTTGCATCCTAAGGTTAAAGTTCCTAAAAAGATATGGATTTTTGACAATCCTTTTAGCAAGAGAGTATTAAAACCTGATTTTTTCCTTCCTCAGTATAATGCGTTTGTAGAATATTGGGGTATGCTAGATGATGAAAATTACAAAAGAAAATCTGAATTAAAAAAGAAAGCATACCGAGAAAATGATATTGATTTTATTTCCTTAACCCCAAGAGACTTAGAAGAAAGGCATAGGTTAGATTGGAATTTTACTCAGAAACTTCTTAGTTTAATTAGAGACAGAGAAGGAAATGGATTGGAGTGGAGAAAATAAGGGTTAGCCATTGGAAGCAAAACAATCACATGATTGTTTATTACACATAAACATCCTTATGAAAATAACTACTTAAAATTAATTGTTTTAATCTTATTCTTTTGTTAATCTTTGCTAAATTTTATAACATTTTTATTTTTGAAATTAACAAATTTCGAATATCTCCACCACTACAATAAACACTATTTGAACCCTTTCCTAGAAGAAATTCTTCTTCCCTAAGACCCAACGCCCTAAGAACTGCCATAAGTGATACTTCTGAAAATTTATATTTACTTTCACTTAAACATTTTTCATAATAAAATAAACTAATATTCGCCCCAATAATTTTGTTATCTTCTAAAACATATTCTTGATTAATTGCAGGAGTTCCATCAAGCCAAAAATCCGTTTCATAAGAAAATGATTCTTTACTTATATTTTCATATTTTTTACAATAAAATTTAAGGTTTGAGGATTCCTTATCGCCTTCATAAATTAATAATTCTTTTAACGCATTTATTTCGATTTCTTTTATGGCATTTTTGATGTTATCAGTAGCATAATCTTCACAACCCAATATTGAGTAAGTTACTGGATAATTATTCCATAAATAATTTTTCTTTTCTAAAATTTCTTCCTCTTTTTTTAATTCTACTTCATATTCTAAATCATACGGATATATATTCAAGTTTGAACAATCTCCTTTAATTTCTCCATTAGAGTAGATGTGCTTTAAACAATTTATTGTATCTGCATCTATCTCTTTTATTTTACAAGTTTGAATAGAAATTTTTAAAGGGAACATTATCTGATTAGGAGTATCATAAACATGTCTAAATCCGAAGGTATGCAATATTTCATGAATTTCTGTCTGTGGAAAATCAAGACATTTTCCATTATAACTTCCCAGATAATTTGAAAAGAAAATTACTTCCCCAGTATTTATTTTATTTTTGTTAAAATCAGTAATTCCTCCGACTCCTAAGACTTCCCATCCATCATAATTTTGATAAGTCCCATTAGAATCATAAAGTCCTTGAATTTTAAGTTTAGGATTTTCAGTTTCACTAACTTCCTTGAAGGTAATTAATCCTTCAGTTTCTTCTTCAATAATATTTAGTGCCTCTTTAATTCTTTTAACTTGCTTATTTCTAGAAATTCCATCCCTATACCAACTTTGACTTGATTCAGAATAGATGCCTAATGATGAGATATTTAAACTATAAGTTATAGGCATTTCTCTCCAATGCATTTCATTAACTTTTGAAAATGAATCATTAATCAAATAATTTTTATTTTCTTTATCATAATCCTCATACGAATATTTCTTAGGAGTTTCTTCCAGATTTATTTTTGATGAATAAAAAAAAGCCAAAACTAAAAAAATCATAAATACTAAAATAATTAAGAAATTTTTAAAACTATCTCTCTTTACATTTTTCCCCATTTTATTTTTTTCCCAATTCATTCATTAATTACATTATATATTATAAAAATAGAGAGAGTGAGTATTTATTAAATTAACCCTTAGAAGTCCAAACAATCACCTGATTGTTTATTGTGAAGATTTGGATGGTTTTTAGAAGTAGAAATGAGTGATTTTAGGAGGTAGATTATTTAGTAAAGTTTTTATATCATATTTTATTAAATAATCTATGAAATATAAGGGATTAATGGGATTAGTTATGATTATAATTGGAATTACCATAGTTTTAAAATTCCCCACATCAATGAATGGTTTTGGTATACTAATAGGTATGGGGCTTATTGTTATTGGAGGCCCTCTTACATTAACAAGCTTTATGAAATTTGTTACCAAATAACTCATTTTCCCCATCTTTGATAATATCCACTCTTTCTAAATATTCATAAACCTCTCAACCGCTTCTTTTGCCCTTTTTGAAGATATCTTAAATCTTTTCATTAATAATTTGTAAGTGTTAGAATTTATCTTCTCTTCTACATATAATGGAACTAAAAAATCCCAAAAGTTTCCAAAGTGTGGGGAATCGCAGGGTTCTATTAATTCAGCATTTACTATTTGTCTTGTTTCAGGAGACCATACTTTTATTTTTTTTACCATCTACCCTTCCTTCCAAAACCAATATTTTCTTAGGTTGTGGTGATTTGAAATTCGCGCCCGTAATCCCTCTGAATGTTCAGTAATAATTATATCTGCCTTTTTACAAAAACTACAATGAAATTTATTTTTTCTTGCAGTCGGCATTCTCATTTGAAAATGGCCTTGGTATGCAATCAAATTAATAGCAAGTTCTCCAATCTTCTTACAAGTGCTTAAATCTTCTGGATTAACAATTGCAAGAGAAGGCTTATCTGCTTGAGAGTCAAGAATAACAACCCGAAAACATTTTTTATTATGTCTTAATCTGAGGTGTTTTGGAATCCTCATATAACTATCATGAGGCAAATCACAAACCTCATGAAACTGAACTTTTAAAGGGTCATTCTTATCTCTTTTAGAAACATAAGGGATGAAGTTCCCATGCTTATTCATACGCTTTTTCTTAACAGGTTTTCCTGCATAAGTCTTTGGTTTCTTATGAGTTCCACCTTTATCTGACCTAGTTTTCATATCAATTTCTCGGAATTCCTAATAAAATTCCGAACCCCCTTATAAATAATTCCGAACCCCATAATTAACATTTTACCGTCTATAAACATCCTAAAAATCCTCCTGAAGCTCATCTTTCATACCTATTCCGAATTCCGAATTTGCACATGTGTCCCCATAAGAGAATAAGATTAATCTATTGAGATTAGTCTTTATCCTCGCTATTTTATTTAATCTTGGGAGCATTAAGATTGATTTATGTGGGTTTTTTCTCTCAGACCGCTGGGAATCCTTTAATGTGAGTGTACACATATTTGAGGTTTTTTTATTACCTATTGGTCTTATATGAACTTTTTCCATTTCTTCAGAAATTTGATTTTTAGTAATCCCAAACTTCCCTACCCTAGTGCAATTGAACTTTTTATTAATACTCATTTTTATTTTAAAGTATCACTCCTTAATTTATTTTTCGTATATCTTGCCTCATATTTAAGTTTAGTTTTTGTTTCTCTTTCTCTTTCCAATTTATTTTCTTTTGTTGTTGTCATTTTATTTTAAAAGAAGGGGCAATGCCCCTCCAATTCTCGCAGGCAACTAATAAACCAATTGGTAATTTAATTCGCGAGTATATTTGTTCATTCTAAATCATCTCCAATGAGGTGCTCATCCATTTTATTTGAACATTCCTTACAGAGTTCTGAAATATATTCTGTCTTCTCTTTCAAACATCCATTACATTTTATTTTATTTTTTTTCATTATATTTCTCCAAATTCTTTTAATAATCTCCTTTGTTGATTTAGTTCTAGGGTTTCTTTTTCTTTTTCTGAATAATCTTCAGGATAGTTTTTCCTTCTGCGTTTTGAATCCAAAAGCATGGACTCAAGTATTTTGTTGTCAGTTTGCTCGGTCATTTTTGGTTACCATCACCCCTAGGATTTAGTAGCCTCTTTTAATCACCTCTTATATTTTTGCTTCTTTCAATTCATTTATTAATTTTATTTTATTATCTTGAAGAAGAATTTGAGACATCTCTTTTCCTAAATCTCCTAAATCTTCAATAGAATATTCCTTATCGGGTTCAAGAGTAATTTTTATCTCTTGCCCTTTTTTATATCCTGCGATGTTTAAGGATTCTAGAGGTGTAAACTTGCCTACTCCACCCTCCAAACCAAGTGTCAAAGTGTCAGAAGTGTCAGATTTACGCTTAATTTTCTTATTTTTTTTTTCAAGTGTCAGATTACTTACTGACACCTTCTTATTAAGTGTCAAGTAAGTGTCAGTATACCATTTATTTATTTTATCGTCGTTATACTTACACCCTGACACCTCTGACACTATTTTTAATATATTCTCTTTAACTACAAACCCTTGTCTTAATAAAATCTCTATGACCTTATAAAAATCCAATCGATATCCCCTTTGATTTCCAGTAGGGTTTTCTCTAAAATCAGTAAATCCAAGACTGCTTAATATCATACCAATTTTAGTGTTTGAAATATCATAATGTCTAGGACTTTGCTCATCTAGTTCACTAGTAAATTGATTTTTTATGAATTCTACAGATAAAAACTTTTCAACTTCATGTTGACTAAACAATTTAATTACCGTTTGAGCCATTATCATCTCCCAACTTTGTTCATCAAAATTAAAATCTCTTATCTCAAATAATCTAACTAAAAAAGAACCTATTTTCTTTTCTAAGTTCTTATTAATACAACTAGCTAATGCAATCAATGGCTTTGCCAATACCCATTGTCTATTCGCTAATCCATAATCATTTTTAATATTTTTTAGTGAATCTTCATATTTTTTATAATTCAATAAACCACAAATATAAATTTTATTTCTTATAGAGCAATATTTAGAATCATCTTCAGGAGGAGGTTCAATATTTCCTCTTAAATCTCCTTTTGGTGCTTTAATCATATGCAATGCCACGCTTCTTTGTCCCAAAGCTCCTCTTAGAGGTTTTATAGAACCTATTGCAGAATCCCCTGCAGGGTCAAATTCATCTGTTTGATTTATATTTTTATCATTTTGTCTAGGAACAGTATTCCCTTTTTCATAACTTCCATTAAGATATTCAACAAGTTCAGAATCCCCTGTAGTCTTCTTTTTAGAATCATCAAAAAGTCTTTCCATTTCTTCCATAAATAATGTAGCTTTGTTATGATGTCTGTATCTGAAAAAATTTGCAGGAGTGGGGCATAAGAATTTTTTCCCATTAAAAGAAAGATTTGCTCCAATTCTCATTCCTTTAGATTTTGCAACTCCTGAAATACCTTCATGTTTAATAATTAAGAATTTGTCATTTAAATCCCAGAAATAAGTTTTTAAATCTCTTAATGGAAGAAGAAAATACCACATATCATTTTCAAAAACCATCCCCTCATCATAGAATTTTTTAACGTCATTAAACACTTTTTCAAAGGTGTAGTCTTTTTTATTTAAATTACCCTCGCAAAAAAATTTAATAGAATTCAAACTCCACCTATTTCTTTTTAAGGTCATAATAGAATCAAAAACAAAGTTAACATCCTCAGGCTTATTATTTTCAGTAATTATTTTTCCATTTTCAAGAACAATCCCTGGAGATAATTCAGTAGTTTGTATTAATTTGCCTCTCTGCTTTTTTAAAATTAATTCATTAACCTTAATTCCATAATATCTATAGTTCTTATTTTTTATTTTTATCTTACCAACTGCGTGGTCAAGAACCTGAGGTAATTCTGAATCATCTAAGATAAATTTATTTAAATCTTTATTAAACTCTTCTTTTTCTTTTCCCTCTAATCTTTCTTTCAAATCTTCATTATATTCATCTACAAATCTATCCGCATTTTCTTGACTTACCCTCATATAAACACAACTCTTCTCATTAGTTTTCAGCATCTTTTTATCTTGGAAAGCAACTTCTTTATTGTCTGGGTCTTCTCTAGGCAATTGTTTTAAGTGTTTTGTTAGAGTTTCCTTATCACTCAACCATTTCGCATATTTTTCTTTCTTAACTTGTTCTTCATCTGTTAAGTATTCTTTAAATTCAACCCTCTCAACATTTTCTTTAGTTGTCATTTTCAACACCTTTTTCATCTTCTGATGATTTGTTTATTCTATTAAAATTATCAATATTTTCAAAACACAATGTTAATTTAACAGGATTTATACTCCAACCTTCTGCGATTTGATAGATAAGTTTTGCAGTTTTTGGTAAGTCATATCCTACCAAAATTTGTCTTACTCTTCCTTGAGAAATTCCTGCCTTTATTCCTGCTTCCTTATAATCTCGAAATCTTAACCTCAGGTATGTTTTCAAATCATTTGCGTTTAAATCATCATTAAGTAGGTATTTATTAGAGATGATATTGTTAATATTTGGGTTTGATTGTGAATTTTTCATCTTAAACGGCCTTGATTGCAGAATTTAATTTCTGATTTTCTCTTAAGATTTTATTTAAAGGGATTTCAATATCATTCTCAATTATAAAAGTTAATTTTGGAAATCTCTCTCGAAATTCATCGTTAATAAAAGGTTTTTTATTTGATTCAAATTGCATTTTGTTTTTCCTGAATTTTTTGTAACACTAAAAATCTAATAAAAGAGGATGTTGATAATCCAGAATCCTCTGCAATTTTTAATATTCTTTTTTTATTTTTATCGTCTATAAAAAATGTTATTGATTTTCCTTTTTCCATTTTACTAATAACCTATGGTATTTTATAGTACTTTAAGGTAGATATGGTTTATAAACATTTCTATCATATAGTTTTATAGTTTACCATAATGTTTATATATTGATTTAGACTTCTAATTTAAATATTATCCAAAAACAAGATGGTTCAAAAACAAATTAACTCAAATGAAGAAGGTGTAAAGAATCTTTTTTTTGACAAAGAAACTCTTGAAAATGATTTTGAAGGTCTGATGACTTCTCTAACAGATATTGAACAAGGAGTAATAAAGATTTTATATGAGAAAAAACACGCTATGACAATGAGTAAAATAAGAGGTCTTTTAGTTGATGCTTATTTTCATTACTTAATAGAATTTTATGAAGAAAATACTAAAAAAAAGATTAACAACTTGGCTGAAAAGTCTATTAAATGGAGACCTAATTTAGAATTAACATTTTTACAGGCAGAAAAGGTCATGCAAGGAATTACTAAAAAGATGAAAGAAAGGGGTGATAAAGCATTGTATGAGAGCCAGAGACTAAAAGAAATCAATGATGTTATGATTAATAATGGAATTATACTTCCTTCTAGGAATCTTGTTAATTCCTCCTTGATTAATCTAAAAAGAATGGGCTTAGTTTCTTTTAGATATGTTATTCCAACCAATTCTCTTAATAAGGAGGATTTTAATAAAAAAGATAGATATCAAAGAGAAATATGGTTCTTAAATCCTAAATTTTATACTTTTCTAAAAAAGTTATAATCCCTTAATTGTTTAAAACCCGAACTATAACTTCTATTACTGCTCGAGGGATATCCTGTTTTCTATAAATTTAAAAACTTGAATATCTTTAGAATTGTATGGAAGAGGGGATGTTAGAAGCAGCAAAGGTATTAGAATCTGAATCTAGAAATAATGGTTTTCTATTGATTGTTTTTTTGATTTTGAGTTTTATGATTATGGTTGTGATTTCGATTTTTGGGTTTTTTTATTTTGGTGGAGATTCTGATGAAGGTAATAAATCTTTTTCTAATGATAGTTTGTTACAAAGTAATGTAAGTGCAGGTTCTGTTGTGAATGTTAGTGATGGAGGTGGGGAAGGTGTTAATGGATCTTTGGTGGGAGATGATAATTCTAGTGATGAGGGTGTTAATGAGTCTGTTTTTGATGATGGAAGTGTTCCTAATCCGACAGGTTCTATAAAAATTTTTAAGATAAAAGATGATGAAGGAGAATATTTTTGTAATAATGTTACAAATTCTGAGCATGGAGTAAGGGTTTATACTTATAGGATTGTGAATGGGGTTAAGAATTTGTCAGAAGAATTTGTGGATAGTGCTAAAGTGAATAATTTGTGTGACCATTTTAATGTTAATGTGACTAATTATTATATAAAATGGGAATGGGAGGCTGTTGAAGGTATTGATGGCTATAGAATTTATCAGCATTATGCTCTTAATAATATTACTAAAAATTATAATTATTATGTTGATATGAAGGTTGGTTTTCATTCGTTAATTGATATGGGTTTGGATTTCTGGGTTTCTTGATTGATTGGGATATAACTATTTTATTATATCAAAATTTATAATAGGAGTATTTTATTTTAGTATATGGATAGGAAGAATTTGGCTGATAAATTAAAGTTTGTTGCGCAGACTGGGTTTTTGGTTCCTGCGATTGGTGAAGGGATTTATGGTGGTTCTCTTTTGATTTATGATTTTTGGATTAATGATTGTTTTTATTTTAAAGAACAAGTTACAAATGTTATTGGTGAGGTTAATTATGATGGATTTCAGTTGATTGCTCCAATTGTTGGAATTGGAAGTTATATCTATTCTGTAGGGTATTGTTCTAATAAAATAAATAAGTTTGTTGATAAAATTGTTGGGATAGATAATTAGTTTCTCTTTTCATTAATATAAAATGCTCTGTTAGAATTTGTGTCTTTTAATTTTCCGTCTCTTTCATAAACTGCTCTTGCTGAGGGTAGTTCGAATCTTCCTATGACGCCTATTTTTGAATAAATAATATAACTAAATACTCTTTCTTCTCCTTTGTTTAATGAGTCAATTTCCCAGCTTAATCTGTGATTGGTTAGGTCTATTTCATTTGGAGGAATTGCTCCGAATCTTTCGTATAGTTTTACTAATGGTGGTAATTTATCAATGAGTCTGATTTTTGTTATGTGATTTTTTGCTTTAATCCTCAATGTTACTTTTAGAGCGAATTGTCCTCCTTTTGTTTTGACAAATGATACGTTTTTGTTTAAGGTTAGATGGTTTGTTGAAGATTTTTTTGAAAGATATATTATTCCGAAGATTAGTAGGAATATGAATACTGGATAGAACCAATTTGTGGTTGAGATTATTTTTAGTTCTTCATTTGAGACAAGTTCTTTTTCCCAGATGTAGTATCTTCCAAATCCTTTGAATCCTGACTTAGTTGGTTCAATGTTGAAATTAGTGAATAGAGCTGTTATTAGGTTTTTTTCTATTCTTATGCTTACACTTTTTTTTACATTTCCTACGTTGTGTCTGATAATTTCTTGTCTTTTTTTAATTAATCCTGAAGATGATTCGCTTGAATATAAATCTTCTTTTTCTAGGAAATTAATCATTGCTTCTTTGGTTGCTGATTTGTCTTGGTATTTTATTTTTGTGTTTGTTAAATAAGAGCCTGCTTCTAATGGTTTTATTTTTTCCTTGTCTAATTGTATCTCTATTTCTTTTATTTCTAGTGATTCTAATGTAAGTGTTTCTTTTTGTTCGAAAAATGCTGAGCTGAATTCTAGATTTAGGTTTTTGAAATCTTTTGATATTCTGTTTTTAATTGAAACTTGTATTGTATTTGAGTTTGGGTTTATGTTTGCAAAGGTTATGTCAAATGATGATTCTAAGTCTGCTACATTTAGTGTTAAGGTTTTCTTTTGTATGTCTTCTTCTGAATCTTTTATTATGTATTCAAATGTAAAAAATCCTTTTTTTGATAAAAGTGCTTTTTGTGGCATGGCTGAGATTCTTATTGTTTTTGTTTGTTGAGAGTTTATTGTGAAGGAATCTGGTTCTATGTCTACACCTACTAAAGAGTAGATTTCAAAATTATCTGAATCTTGGTTGTTTGTTATTACTAAGTCGAAGATTGCTGGTTCGTTTAAATCGCTGATTGCAGTGTTTGATATTGGGATTGTGTTTATGTCTAAGTTTGTTGCTGAAAGAAGATTTAAGTTAATTAATAATATTAGTGAGATTAAAATGTGGAGGTGTTTCATTTGATGAAAACATAATGAAGATATATAAATATTTTTGTGGGTGGTTGTATATTATAGGGTTATTGGGTTGAAAAATTATTGAATTTCCGCCCCTGCGAAAAGCCGGTTTCACCTTTTCCTTTTCGCGCCTTTGCAGTCTTGAAATTTTGTTAGAGGGTTACTTTTTGCAGATGAGAAGATTAGGTTTTGTCATGAATGCTAAAAATGTTTTTCATAGCTTCTGATATTTAGAAGATTTCAAAAAAATTAGAAATTTGGGTTGGACTTGTCCTCCCAAATTGATATAAAATAAGATGAGCGGAGCGAATGAATCTACGCGAGCGATAGCAAGCATTTAGCTAATGAGGATAATTATTAAAAATAAGCTAACTCTTAGCCTCCAAAGCTAAGAATGCTTTGGATTGGTCGATTAGTTCGAGTAATTCTTCGACAAGTCTTTGTTCATAATCATCAACTCTGTTTCTTATTAGGTATCTATCATAAACTCCTCTTAAGAATTTGAAGAAAGGTTTGTTTTCCCATCTATTTTCGTAGTCTTTTTCTATAACTGCTGTAAAGCTGACTTCTAATGTTCCTGAGTTCATTTTTACTTTTTTGCCTTCTCTTTGGACTTCGACGTCTTTCATTCCTAGAATCATCCATCTTATTTTTATTCTAAATTGGAAATAATCAGAGATTTTTCTAAATGCTTCCCATTCTATTTCTATTTCTTTTGCATCTCCTGCAACTTTTTCAGAGTATTTTTTTTCTGTTAAATCATAGCCTTCACTGATTATCCAATCGTATGCAAAACTATAATAATCTTTGAAATGAAAAATTCCTCCGTGTTTTATCTTCCCTTTGTAAATCTGATCTTTTTCCATTTTTTTGTTGTTATATAATAGTTAAAGAAGTTGTCTATTTAAATATTTTCATCTGTATGTTTTTAGATGATTTGTTATTCTCCCATCTCTTTACATCTTTCGCATAATTTTTTTCCGTCAACACTGTATAATAAATCAAATCTTTCGCATTCTTCACATATTCCTTCTTCAAAATTTTCCCTTACTGTTTCTCCTTTTAGGGCGTAGCCTTCTTTTGCGATTTGAAATAATTCTGGTTGGATTTTTAAGATGTCTTTAAGAGTTAGATATCCAATGACTTTTTTATTTACTGTTACAGGTAATCTTCGGAATTTAACTCTTTTCATTAATTTTACTGCGTCGTAAATATCTGCGGACGGTTTTATTGTTGTTATTTTTCTTATACAAATGTCTCCTACTTTAATGCCGCTTAAATCCTTTTTTTTGCTTAATGCCCAGATTATGTCTTTTTCAGTTAGTATTCCTCTTAATAGTCCTTTTTCTACAACTATTAAACTTCCTACTCTTTTTTTGACCATTAATTTAACTGCTTCTAAAACTTGTGCATCAAAATTTATAGAAATAAAGTTTCTTGCCATGACATCTCCAACCTTGACTCCGACTTTGACTGAAAAAGGGTTCCATTTTTTCATGAAATATGGAGTTATTGAGGGTATTTATAGTTGGTTAGGGATTAAAGTATGTTTTGTAGAATATATATTCTTGTTTGTGAATCTTTAAAAGTTGATTTGGGTTTTGATTTTTATGAGCGACAAACAACCGATTTATATTTTGCCTGAAAGTACTGAGAGAACTGTAGGTAAGGATGCTCAGAGGAATAATATTTTGGCTGCGAAGTTGGTTGCTGATTCTGTGAAAACGACTTTGGGGCCTAAGGGAATGGATAAGATGCTTGTTGATTCTGTTGGAGAGATTACTGTTACGAATGATGGTGTTACTATTTTGGAGAAAATGGAGATTGAGCATCCTGCGGCTAAGATGATGGTGGAGATTGCGAAGACTCAGGAGACAGAGGTTGGTGATGGGACGACGACTGCTGTAATGCTTGCTGGAAAACTTTTGGAAAATGCAGAGAAACTTTTAGATATGAAGATTCATCCAACTGTGATTACTAAGGGATATAATTTGGCTGAGAGAAAAGCTAAGGAACTTTTGGAGGAGTTGAGTACTGGTGTGAGTATTGAGAGAGAAGATGTTTTGAAGCATATTGTTATGACTGCTATGACTGGAAAAGGTGCTGAAAGTGTTAAGGAGAAATTTGCAGATATAATTATTAAGGCAATTAAACAGATTCAGGAAGATGGGAATGTTGATTTGACTAATATTAAAATTGTTAAGAATAAGAGTAATAGTGTTGAGGATAGTGAGTTGATACGTGGTGTTGTTGTTGATAAAGTTCGGACGTCTATTGATATGCCTTCTAAGGTTGAGAATCCGCGGATTGCTTTGATTTCTGATGCTTTGGAGATAAAGAACCCTGAAGGAGATACGAAGATTTCTATTTCAGAGCCTGCGCAATTGCAGAGTTTTATGGATAGAGAAGAAGAGAATCTTAAGAGGATTGTTGAGAAGATTAAGTCTGTAAATGCAAATGTGATTTTTTGTCAGAAGGGAATTGATGATGTTGTTCAGTATTATTTGGCTAAGGAGAATATTTATGCTTGTAGGCGTGTTGCGAAGTCTGATATGGAAAGTTTGGCTTTTGCTACTGGTGGGAAAATTATCACGAACTTGAATGAAATTTCTATTGAGCAATTGGGTAAGTGTGAAAGTATTGAGGAAGTTAAACAAGGAGATGATTCAATGACTTATGTTACTGGTTGTGAGAATCCAAAGGTTTTGAGTATTTTGGTTAAGGGCGGTAGTGAGCATGTTTTAGATGAGATTGAGAGAGCGATGATGGATGGTTTGGGTGATGTTGCAGCTGTTATTAAAGATAAGAAAATTGTTGCTGGGGCAGGTGCTATTGAGATTGAATTATCTAAGAGATTGAGAGGTTTTGCAAATACTTTGTCTGGTAGGGAACAGTTGGCTGTTCAGGAATTTGCAAATGCTTTAGAGTTTATTCCTTTGACTTTGGCTGAAAATGCTGGGTTGGATCCAATTGATATTTTAACTGAGTTGAAATCTAAACATGATAATGGTGAGGTTTCTGCAGGGATTAATATTTTTAATAATAGAATTGAAGATACTTTGGTTCAGGGAATAATTGAACCTGCTAAAATTAAGAGACAGGCATTGAGTTCTGCTACTGAGGTTGCGATTATGATTTTAAGGATTGATGATGTTTTGGCTTCGAAATCTTCAGGGAATTCTAGAGGTGTTGGTTCTGGTGGTGGGATGGGTGGAATGATGGGGATGGATTAAAAGATTGGTTCGCTTTCGCTCACAACTTATTTTATGTCAAAGTGCCTGACTTTGTCAAGGCACTTTTCTAATTTTCTTGATATCTGTTAAAATTTAATATTTTATGGAGATTAGTTTTCTTTTTGATTGTTGTTATGGTTTGTGGTTTTAAGTGAATGATTTATATTAATATTTTTTAATAACTTTAAAGTGGTAATAATCGAAAAGTTTATAAAGTCTTTATTTATTGAAATGTTAATATGACTGAAGAACAAACACAATCTCAATTTATCTTTTGGGTAAAAGAAGCGGGAGTCTTTAGACCTGCTGAATTGAAAATGCCTGAGAATACAACTACTTATGGTTTAGAAAAAAATATAGAATTAAGAGAACAAGATATTCCTTTAGATTCATTAAATTTATTAAGTTCTGTTTATCTGGGGGATATAAATATCTTTAAAGGACAACTAGAAGGATATGCCTCTAAAGATGTTTTTAAGGAATTTAAATCTCATGTATATGGAACAGTTTCTAATATTGTAAAACTTGCTGAAGGAGTTGCAAAAGAACAAGGAGCTCCATATTTTGCAGTAAATGTTGTTCAAACACCTAAGGATAGAACTTGGAAATTTGAGAGAAATAGAGATTTATTAAAATACGTTGCAGCTATAAATTTCACAAGTATAGTAAAACCATTTAATGAGCCAAAAGGACCCTCAGAATTTGTCCTTTGTCCTACTGCACAATTATATGTATCAAAATAATTAGATTCTTCTTAAGATAACATTTAAATATGCTTTACACTTTTCTATTTTATGTTAGATCAATATATTTCAAATGATTATCTTCGGGCATTAGTTGTAATGATAATACTTTTTATTGTAATTAGGTTGGGTTTATATTTTGTTACGAAGATTGCGATTTTTTTGACTAGGAAAACAAAGAGTGATTTGGATGATAAATTAATTGAACGGTCTTCGAATCATTTGCATCTTTTGACATTGTTTATTGTTTTGTTTTTTGGTATTGGTGAAATATCTTTGGCAGAGAATGTGAAATTTATTGTGTATAATATTATTCATTCTTTGATGGCCGTAGTTTTAGCGCATCTTATTTATGTTGTCTTGGATTTGTTGTTTATTAGGGCGGTGAGTTTGATTTCTCAGAGAACTAAGACTCGAGTGAATCAGAGTTTGGTTGCTTTATTTCATAGTTTTTTGAGTGTTGTTCTGATTCTTTTAGTTGTGATTTATATTCTTGATTTATGGGGATTTGAGATTGGACCTTTACTTGCTGGTTTGGGAATTGCTGGTTTGGCTATTGCTCTTGCATTGCAACCTATACTAAGTAATATTTTTTCAGGAGCTTCAGTGATATTGGATAAGTCTGTGAAGGTTGGAGATTTGGTTTATTTAGAATCTCAGAGTATTAAGGGAAGGATTGAAAAAATTGGATTGAGAAGCACGCAGATAAGAACTTTTGATAATGAATTGATAATTATTCCGAATAATAAATTGGCTGATGGTGTGATTCAGAATGTTGCTTTGCCTGAGCCTAAGACTAGGGTGACTGTTCCGTTTGGTGTTGCTTATGGTTCTGATATTGCACAAGTTAAGAAGATTGTTCTGGGAGAGATTGGTAGGATTAAGGATTTTGTGAATGAACCTGAGCCTGTTATTAGATTTAGTGAGATGGCGGATTCTTCTTTGAATTTTACTGCTTATTTTTATGTTAATAGTTTTGAAAATAGGGCTAGTGCTTTAGATGAAGCAAATACTCGGATCTATAATGCTTTGAATAAAGCAGGTATTGAGATTCCGTTTCCGCAGATGGATGTTAGGGTGGAGAAATAGAGGTTTGGTTGATTGAGGGGTTTCCGCCACCGCGAAAATCCGTTCCTTACGTCACTTTCCCATTTTCTTACCGAGTCTTGAAATGTTGAGGAAGGGTTTATTTTTGAAGATGAGTTTTCTTTTGATTGTTATGAGAACTTAGTTTTTTACGAGTGATTAAGATTTAGGAGATTTCAGTATTTAGCGAAGCGGACTGGCGCAAGCCGTCCGCGAGAGCGATATAGAATAAGATGAGCGGAGCGAATGAAACTTGTGGAAGAGGGATATAAGCGAACGAAGTGAGTTATCTACGCGAGCGAAGCGAGCGTTTAGGTATTTTTATTTTTTACTAACTATCAATCAATTCCTTCATCCTATCAGTCAAAAACCTTGTGAATTTTCCTCTTCCGTTTGTTAGGTGGAGGTTTTCTTTTGCTCTTGAAAGTGCAACATAAAATAATCTTTTTTCTTCTTCCTCTTTATCGTAATCTTCTATTTTAATCATTTCAATTATTGGATGGTCTGAGGCTTTGCATGGGAAGTTTTGTTCATTGCATCCTATTATGAAAACAACTTTGGCTTCTAGTCCTTTTATTGCGTGGATTGTTGCAAGTGTGATTTCTCCTTGTTTTGCAGTTAGGAGGGATTTTTCTTCTTCACTTCTGATTATGTGTTGGATTTTTTTTTCTTTCATTAATTTTGAAAGTGTATTTAGTTGTCTGTTTGTTCTTGCTAGGATGAATATTTCTTGTTTGTCTATTGTGGAGTTTTGTATCTTGTTTATTATGAAATTCATTTCTTGGGTTTCTGAATCAAAGTTTGAGAGAGTTATTTTTCCATTATCTTCTAATGAATGGTTTAAGTCTGGAAGGTTCATGTCTCTTATTGATTCGTTGAAGAAATTAATGATGTTTTTGGTGCTTCGGTAATTTTTTGTTAGGCTTATTGTTTCAGGATTTGTATGTGTTTTTTCAAAGTTTAGAATGTAGTTTATGTCTGAGCCTCTCCATCCGAAGATTGATTGTCGTGGGTCTCCTACTGAGAAGAAATTTGGGGCGTTGAAGAGATTAAGGAATTTGATTTGGGTTGAGTTGACATCTTGGTATTCGTCTACAAGAATGTGTTCAAATTCTGGGATGAATTCTTTATTTTCGGTTAGGAATTTCATTGCGTCTAAAACTTGGTCTGAGTAATCTCTTAATCCTGCACGGAACATATATTCTTTTAAATATTTACAAATATTGTAAATCATCTTTGCTATTTCTTTGTCGTCTTCATCTGCCTCTTCTGAAAAATCGTAAAGATCTAAATTTTTATATTTGAAATATTCTAAAATAAAAAAACAATCATTCATGAAAATGCTTGCTAGTTGTTCTTTTGTTTTTAATCTTTTTTGGGCTACTGAAAAATATTTGTCTATTGCTTCATTCATTTTTAAATTTAGATTTTGTAATGCTCCACTTAGTGCTATAACCTTGTTTCCATAGCTCATTATTTTAACATTTCTTCCGTAAATTAATTGTCCATATTTTTGTAGAATCTTTTCGCAGAAAGAATTGAATGTTTCTACTTGGACGTCATTAATGTTTAGTTGGTTTAGTCTTGTTATCATTTCTTGACGAGCTTTTCTTGTGAAAGTTACTGCGAGTATTTTTTCTGGGTTGATTCCTTTGAATTTTACTAAGAACTCTATTCTTTTTGTTAGTGCTGTGGTTTTTCCTGAGCCTGCTCCTGCAATGCATAATATTTTTTGGTTGCTAGAGATGATTGCTTTTTTTTGTTCGTCGTTGTAGTTATTTAGAAAAAAATCTAATTCTTTGAAAATTTCTCTGTCTTTGTCTGTTATTATTGTTTTTTTGAAGATGAAATTGTTTTTTAATTTTTTAGAATTTAATGTTGGGTTTTGAAATTCTTTTATTCCTTTTTGTGTTAATTTTAAGTATTTCATAAATCTGTTGTTGTTTGCTTCTACGAATTCTAAGAGATTGTTGCTTACTAGGTTGTTTATGATTTTTTCTAGTTGTTCTTTAGTGGTTTTAGAGAGGATTCCGAATTCTTCTAGGAGGTTGAGTCTGTTTAGTTTTATAGATTTGTTATTTGGATTTCCTTGTAAAAAATCTATGAGAAGTTTTTTTCCGACGCCGAAGGGGATTTTTTGAATTGTTTTTAAAATTATTAAATAATCTTGAGAGTCATCTCTTTTGTAGGTTGGGATTGGTTGTGAGTTCATTTTAGAATTAGAAGGTTATGGTTTTTAAAATGTGGTGAGGTTAGTCGAATAGTTCGCTTAGGCTTTCTCCAATACTTATTCTATAAATTGCTTCTCCAAGTAAGGGGGCAAAAGAGATAGTTTCAATAAAATCATTCTCAGGAATTTTTAAAGTATCTCCAATGTATAATTTATCTATATACTTATCAATACCTTCAAATCCTTTAGTAAATAATCCATGAGTGCAATATACAATAACTTTTTTTGCTCCATGGTCTTTGCAAGATTTTGCTGCATCTTTAGAAGTCCCTCCAGAATCCCACATATCATCAACCATCAAAACATTTTTACCTTCAACATTTCCCAAAATTCCTAAACTTCCTCCAACTTCTCCTGGAACTTTTCTATATTTATCTCCCATTGCTAAATCTGTAATTCCTAATTTATCTGCACAATTTCTTGCTCTTTTTATTCCTCCTTCATCTGCACTCATAACAATAAGGTCTTCTAAAATTCCAGGATTATACTTATTTAAATGAGATTCTAACACTGGATGAGAATCTAGTCCATCAAAAGGTATTTTATAAAAACCTTGTATTGCAGGATTATGAACATCTAAAGTCAAAACCCTATCTGCATAAAGTCCAACAACATCTGCTACAACTTGAGCTCCAATAGGCACTCTTGATTCATCTTTTACATCTTGTCTTGCAAATCTTAAATAAGGAAAAACATCTATAATCTCATGAGCCGATGAATTTTTTAAGGCATGATTTACTAAGCAAAGTTCTGTAAACCAACGAAAAGGTTCCAAATTAGAATCATGAATCAAGAAACAATCTCTTTTTCTAATATCTTTCTCAATCTTTGGTTTAATTTCTCCATCCCTAAAACTATACTTTTTAGAATGACTATCAATTTTCCTTAATTCAAATTCTATTCCTTTTTTATTTAGTATATATTCATGAATTCTACAAGCTAATCCCCAAGTTTTACCTTTAGGATTTGCAATAATGGAACATTTATTATCTACCATCTTTTACCTAAAAAACAAAAATTAATTTATAAACATTATAGCAATGAAAGATATACATTAGGTTTATTTGATGTATCCGCCTTTTTGGAGGTTCCAGAGTTTTTTGTATTCTCCTTTTTGTTGGATTAGTTCTGAATGTTTTCCCATTTGGATTATTCTACCTTTTTTTAAGACGATGATTCTATCTGCGTTCATGATTGTTGAAAGTCTGTGTGCGATTATTACAGATGTTCTGCCTTTTAGTAATTTTTGAAGGTCTTTTTGGATTTCATTTTCTGTTTCTGAATCTAATGCAGATGTGGCTTCATCTAGAACTAATATTTTTTTGTTTGCTAAGATTGCTCTTGCTATTGAAACTCTTTGTTTTTCTCCTCCTGAAAGTTTGACTCCTCTTTCTCCTACAATTGTGTTTTCTTTGTCTTGAAAGTTTTCTATTACCTTATCTAATTGTGCAAATTTTATTGCTGATAAAACTTGTTTTCTTGTTGCTTTTGGATTTGAGAACTTTATGTTGTTGTATATTGTGTCGTCGAATAAAACGCATTCTTGAGGAACAATTCCTGTTTCACTTCTAATTGATTCTTGTTTGAATTCTCGGATATCTTTGTTGTCAATTAAAATACTTCCTTGATTGACGTCATAAAACCTGTTTAATAGTTTTACTAGTGTTGTTTTTCCGCAACCAGAATGTCCTACAAATGCGACTTTTTCGTTTTCATTTATTTTTAGATTGAAATCTTGGAGGAATTTTCTACGCCCATAATTGAAATTTACATTTTTGAATTCAATTGTTCCTTTTGATATCTTTAAGTTTGGTGCGTTGTTTTTGTCTTTTATTTCATTTTCAAATCTATTGTATTCAAATAATTCTTGGAAGTCTGCCATTGAACGATAAAATCCTCTTAATCCGTGGACAAATCCGAATATGTATACTAGGAGTCCTGCGAATGTTGTGTAAATGAATGTTAATGTTCCTAGGCTTATTTGTCCATTTAAGAATTTTACTAGAGAGAAGTAAAGTAAGACAAATGTTCCTGTTCCTAAGATTAGGGATTGTCCTGCGCTCATCCATCGGAAGTAGTCCCAGTTTTTTAGGTAAAAGGCTCGTGTTGTGTCTGATAGTTTGACGAATTTGTCTTCTACTACTTTTTCTTTTCCGTAGTATTTTACAGAGTCTATGTTTGTAAAAATATCTGCGACGTTTCCTTTTTCAACATCTTCTGCTTTGTTTGCTTCTATGTTTGATTTTTCTTGGAGTCTTTGCAAGATAAAACTGTAACTAATGAAAATTATTACGGTGATTAACATAATCATTGCTGAAAATGTTTCTAGGTAGATTAAGGAGAAGAAAACTAATGTTAGTTGTAAGATTAGAGTTATGAAATTGAATGAGATTATGTCTGTCATTCTTTCTACTGCTCCTGCGCCTCTGCCGATTCTGGAAATTAAGCTTCCTGTTTTGTGTGTTGTGTGGAAGTTGTGGTCTAATTTTAATATATGGTTGAAGAATTTTCTTTTTAAATCTGTGATGACATTATTTTCAAGTCTGTTTAGGAAATGAATTCTTAACCAATTTGAAATTGATGTTAGGATGAAGAAGGTGATGAAAACTGCTCCAACAATTATTAAGATGTTTGTGAAGGCTGTTCTGGTTAATATTCCTGTGTTGAAATCTGTTCCATTGTCAATTATTACTTTGAATAAAAATTTGTCTACAATGACTCTTATTTCTTTTATTAATACGAAAAGCACGACTAGGAACATTAGTAATTTGTATTTTTTTAAAAGATTCCAATATATTCTGAAGTTGTATTTGAAGTCTATTTCTTTTGATGATTTTGTTCTCATTTTGGTCTCTTACTTTTTTAAAGTAGTTAATTTTTTGGGATGGGTTTAAATATTAGATTGTCTCGTGGTTTTTATGTTATATTCAGATAATGAATCTTTGGATAAGATGTTTGAAAAGGGTGATGATGGTGATGCGGATGATGAAGATGAGGTGGATGGGGATAGTTAGGGGATGAGGGATTGGAGTGATTCTTAATAGAAAGTTGATATGTGATTTAAAGTTTTCGGTTTGATTTCAAGAGGCTCGGTTTAAGGGGGTTTGGATTTTCCTCCACCGCAGAAAGCCGTGCTCGCACTTTCCCTTTCTGCCCTTAGTAATCTTGAAATCTTGTTAGAGAGTTATTTTATTCAGAGGAGTTTTCTTTTGGTTGTTATGAGGGTTAAAAAGTTTTGTATAAATATTAAGACTTAGAAGATTTCAGTATTTTAGTGAAGCAGACTGGACTTGTCCGTCTGCGAGAACGACATAAAATAAGTGAGTGGAGCGAATGAATCTACGCGAGCGATAGCGAGTGTTGAGATAGTTTTTTTTATAATTTCTAGAAATCTTTTTATTCCCTATCTTCTGCGCAACAGATTAAAGAGTTCATGCAATTTTCAACGCAACCTAAGTTTTTTTCGTTTTCATTGCATTCTAAATCAAATGATTTGTCTACTATTCTTCCGCCTTCTACTGTGCATTCTGCGATTGTGATTATGTTTTCATCTACGACTTCCCAGTCATTTATGTAGATTAATTCTTTTTCTTCTTTATTATCTACGCTTACTACAAAACATCCTGGGCATTCTACGGGGTTTATGTTTTCTATTGTTGGTGGGTCTTGGTCTTGAGTGTCTATTGATTCTACTGCGATTTTTGCTGCGATTTTTTCATTGTTCTCATCTATTTCCCAATTTCTTGTGCATGCTTTGATTTCTGAATCGTATGTGTAACCTGCTGAGATTAAACAGCCGTGAGAGTCTTTATCCCCGCCGATTGTTTTTTTATTTGTATTATCCCAGTCAAAAATCATAGATGATGCTATTGCAGTTGCAACTAAAATGATGAATACTATTGCGATTATTGTTACTTCGCGTTTCATGAATTTTAGAGGTGGGGATTGTTTTTAAAGTGTTTGGTTGGTGGTTTTGGGGTTGTAGGGTTATGGGTTTAGGGGGTTGATGGTTGGTTGGTTTTGGAGGGTTTGGTGGGGTTGGGAATGGTTATTTTTTAATAGGATTAAATTTATAAGTTTAAGATTGTATTGAGAATTATGCGCCATTGGTTTAGTGGTGGAATGTCTCGTTGCCAACGAGGAGACGGGAGTTCGATTCTCCCATGGCGCATTTTTTATTTTGAATTA
>JABIDS010000001.1 GCA_018651605.1 archaeon
AGGAAGTTGTTGATGGCGGGGATGTTAAAAGTAAGGTTTATACTGGTGACGGTGTTTTGATTAATTCTGGACAGTTTGATGGATTGAATAATCGTGAGGCAATTGATAAAATAGCTGATTATTTGAAAAAGAAAAAGTTGGGAAAGAAGACTGTTAATTTTCGATTAAGGGATTGGTTGGTTTCAAGACAGAGATATTGGGGGACTCCTATTCCTATGATTCATTGTTATGAATGTGGTATTGTTCCTGTTCCTGAAAAAGATTTGCCTATTGAACTTCCTGAAAAAGTAATGTTTGGAAAAGGTAATCCTTTGGAAAATTCAGAGAAATGGGTTAATGTGAAATGTCCTAAATGTAAGGGTGATGCTAGAAGGGAAACTGATACTATGGATACTTTTGTTAATTCATCTTGGTATTATTTGAGATATTTGGATAGTAAGAATAAGAAAAAGATTTTTGATTCAAAAAAAGCGAATCATTGGGTTCCTATTGATATGTATATTGGTGGGAAGGAACATGCTTGTATGCATGATATTTATATTAGGTTTTATACGAAGTTTTTGAGGGATATTGGTTTGGTGGATATTGATGAGCCTGCTGTTAAGTTGTTTGTTCAGGGAATGGTTCATGGGGAAGATGGAAATAAGATGAGTAAATCTTTGGGGAATGTTGTTGATCCTTTAGATATAATAAAAAAATATAGCACAGATTCTTTAAGATTATTTTTAGTTTCACAAGCTGGACCTGAGTCTGATTTTAATTGGAATGATAAGGGGGTTCAGGCGAGTTTGAAATTTTTGAAGAAGGTTGTTGATTATTTTAAGGGTGTAAAAATTGGAAAGTCTAGTTTGCGTATAGAGTCTAAAATTAATAAGGCTATAAAGTTGATTTCTGAAGATATTGAAAATATGAAATATAATTTGGGAGTGATTAAATTAAGGCAATTGTTTGATTCTTTGGAGGATGAAGTTGGTAAGAAAGATTTGGAGAGTTTTTTGAAAATGCTTTCTGTTTTTTGTCCTCATATTGCTGAAGAGTTATTTGCGAATCTTGGAGGGAAAGGGTTGAAGGTGAATAAGGTTGGGAAGGGTTTTGTTTCTTTAGCTTATTGGCCTGTTGCGGATGAGAATAAGATTGATGAAGGTATTGAAAGGGCTGAAGAAATGAATAATAAACTTGTTGGTGATATAAATAATATTTTGAAAATTGTTAAGGAGAAGGGTGGGGAGGGGAAGAAGGTTTATGTTTATTGTATTCCTGTAGAATTGAAAGTTTATGAGGTTGATGAGATTAGGGCTCGGATTAGTTTGGATGTTGAGATTTTTGCTGTGAATGATAAGAGTAAGTATGACCCTTCTGGAATTGCGAAGAAGGCGAAGTTTGGTAAGCCAGGGATTTATGTTGAATGAGTGGATTTGTCGCTTTTGTTAATGGTTAGACGGCGCCGCTCTCGCGGACGGCTTGTGCCAGTCCGCTCCGCTGTTGTATACTGAAATAATGTAATTTTTATTTTATGAAGATGAGTTTTGTTTTGGTTTTGTTTGATGAGCTGGGATTGCTATTATGAGATTTAGTTTAAAATCTGAGCAAAAAATTAACTACACCCTTTAGGGCGTAGCATCGCTTCGCGATGATTTTCCGCTCTAGCTCAAAAAAACAAGGGCCTGTTTCAAACCCACACCTTTAGGTGTGGGTGGCCCATTGTTTTTCTGATATTACTAGTATTTGGGGCGGAAAGGGAAAGGCGTAAGCCGGCTTTCCGCAGGGGGAGGAAATTTTTTCATCAAAACCCTTCTATACAAATGTTTTTAAATGATTTTTATCACTTAATATAGATAAAATGCAGCAAATAAATACTTTGAGATATGGACCTTTTACTACGGAGGTTTTTGTGAGGGATAATGTTAATGAGTTTCTTCAGGAAGGTGATGAGGTTGTTGATTTGACGGATTTTGATCAGGATGAATGGTATCAGTCGTGGTTGCTTAAGCATTTGGATAAGGATAAGGATGGTGTTCCTGATTTGAGGTTTGGAAAGGATTTTAAGTTGATTTATAGTAATTTGATTCAGAATCCGGAGGATTATATGGATGTTGAGGATATTTTGGAGGAGTTGGGTCTTTCTGAGGATGACTTGATTTTTGATGGTTCTAAGACTATTTTTAAGGATGTTTTGACTGATGCTCAGAAGACAAAGTTTTGGGTTAGATGGATTGTTGTTAAGAAGAGATAGATTTGTTTCTAAAATAGATTCGCCTTCGGCTCATAAATTATGTTTAAATTTTTGGAGGCTTCGCCAACCCAAAATTTTGAATTTATTGATGTCCCTTAAATTTTAGAAGTTATGTTTGATATCTTAGATTTTGTTTTGAATATTCTCTTTCTTTGAGTTATATAAAATATTAATAAAATAAAAAAAATTAATTATTGATTGTTCAATTATCTGTCTTCACGTTTCTTTACGATAAAGTCGCAATTTGGATCTGAACATTTCCATTTTTCGTAAACATCTTCTTTGAATGAAAATGGTAGTAAATACCCTCTTCCACAAACTGGACATTTTGGAAAAATGCATGCATTATTTTCTTCTTCCGCCATATTAATACCTCCTTGTATATATTTATTATTCTTAATTGGAGTGAGGGGTTTATAAGGTTTTGGGAGTTGTTGTTTGGTTTTCATTGATTTATTTCACTACTTTTTTATACGAAAAATTAAGTATAAGATTTATATAGTTCAATGCTCTTAATTTTTTATGAAATCTCTTGAGGGTATTCCAATAAGAAAAATTGAAGTGGAAGGTTTTTATACATTTTCTTCTAATGAAGAATTAGGAATGGATGCAAGAGGATATTTGGAGACTATGCTGGATGCTTATGAATTGGGAGATCCTATGGAAAATTCACCGGAATTATATAAGGTTCATAGGGGAGTTATGAAGGCAGTTGAATTTGAAGAAGTTGGAGATAATACTTGTTTGGTTGAAATTGTTGTTAATAGTGATTTAAATTCTTGGAGAATTTGTGAATATAATCATCCTGGAAATGAGTTTTATGCTGAAAATAATTTGGATGCACCTATGATGTCTTATGCTGCTTTACAACAAGGTATTTTAAAAGTTGGTGTTTAGTTTTTATTCCAATATTGCTTTAATTCTTCTTACACCTGCACTACTTGAAGATTCTTTTGTTATTTTGAATTTGCCTAGTTCTGAAATGTTTTCGGCATGTGGACCTGCGCATATTTCTTTGCTGAAATCTCCTATTGAATAGACGTTTACTTTTTGACGGTATTTGTTGTCGAAGATTCCTTGAGCTCCTTGTTTTTTTGCATCTTTAACTGTGAGTTCTTGTTTTTTAACATCTAGGCATTGAGTTATTTTTTTGTTGACTAGGTTTTCTATTTTTGTTAGTTCTTCATTTGTTAGTTTTCTATCAAAGTTAAAATCAAATCTTAGTCTTTCTGCTGTGATGTTTGAACCTCTTTGTTGGATATCTTTTTTTAATATTTTTCTTAGTGCTTCTGCTAAAAGATGGGTTGCTGTATGAAGTTTTGTTGTTTGGTTGCTTGAATCTGCTAGGCCTGATTTGAATTTTCCTTCTGTTGCTGTTCTTGAGAGTTGTTGATGTTTTTGGAGTTCTTTTTGGAAGGCTTTTTTGTCTAGTTTAATTTTTCTTTCTTTTGTTAATTCTTCTGTCATTTCTATTGGGAATCCGTATGATTGATATAATAGGAATGCTTCTTTGCCATCTATTTTGTTATCGTTTGTCATCTTTTCAAATTTTTTCATTCCTTTTTCAAGAGTTTCTAAGAATCTGTTTTCTTCTTTTTCTAATTCTTCTAGAATTTGTTTTTTGTTTTTTGTTAGGTTATTGTAATCATCATAGATTTTAAAAATCGGTTCTGCTATTTTTGTTGTGAAATTTTTTAGGTTTAGTTTTCTTGCATATCTTATTGCTCTTCGGATTAGTCTTCTTAAAACATAACCTTGTTCTGTATTTGATGGAGTTATGCCATCTGCTAGGATGAAACAAGATGCTTTGATGTGGTCTGCGATTATTCTCATTTCTTTTTGGTTTTCTTTGTATTTTTTGTTTGATAGTTTTTCTATTTCTTTAATGATTGGTTTCCATATTTCTGTTTGGTAATTATCATCTTGATTATTTAGAATTGCTATTATTCTTTCTACTCCTCCTCCAAAGTCAATGTTTTTTTGTTTTGCTTCGTTGTAGTTTTCTTTCTCGTCTTTGAGGTATTGCATTAAAACATTGTTTCCTATTTCTACCCAGTTTTCATCTTCTGGTTTGAATTTTGTTGGAGTTTTTTCTTTTGATGACCAATAAAATATTTCTGTATCGGGACCGCATGGACCTGTTTTTCCTGCAGGACCCCACCAATTTTCTTTTTTATCTAGGAACGCAATTCTTTCTTTTGGGATTTCTAATTGTTCCCAGATTTTTGCTGATTCTGTATCTTTTTCTGCGTTTTTATCTCCTTTGAATACTGTTACTGCTAATTTTTCTTTAGGTATTTTTAATGTTTTTGTTATGAATTCAAAAGTTAGATTGATTGCTTGTTCTTTCCAGTAATCTCCTAATGACCAGTTGCCCATCATTTCAAAAAATGTGTGGTGTGTTTTATCTCCGACTTCTTCGATGTCTCCTGTTCTTATGCATTTTTGGATGTTTACTAATCTTTTTCCTTGGGGGTGGGGTTGTCCTAGAAGAAATGGGACTAATGGATGCATTCCTGCTGTTGTGAAAAGAACTGTTGGATCGTTTTCTGGAATTAATGGAGAGTTTTGAATTTCCTTATGATTTTTACTTTTAAAAAATTTAATGTATTTTTCTATTAATTGTTTTCTTGAGATTTTCATGTTAGAGAGAAGTATTTGGGATTTATAAGATTTGGTATTTTTAGAATCGTTTTTATATTTTTTAACTCCTTGATAATACTAAATTCAAAACAAAACATTTAAATAGTTATATGAACTATATATCATATGAATTAAGTTTCATATAACTCTATAGATAATGGGGAGGTTAAAATGGCTGCAAAAATTAAAATTTATACGACACCAACATGTCATCATTGTATTGATGCTAAGACTTTTTTTAAGGAGAAAGGTTTAGATTTTGAAAATCTTGATGTATCTAGTGATGAAAAAGCTGGAGCGGAAATGGTAGAGAAATCAGGACAAATGGGAGTTCCTGTGATTTTTATAAATGATGAAATGATAATTGGATTTGATAAAGAGAAAGTTGAAAAATTATTAAAATAATTATTTTGAGATGTTAAAATGGTTGAAAAGAAAAAAGTTTATGATGTAGTGATAGTTGGAGGTGGGCCTGCTGCGATATCTTCAGCGATTTATCTGGCTAGGAGAAATCTTTGTGTATTGATGGTTTATGGTGTTTTAGGGGGTCAAGCTTCGACTACTGCAGATATAGAAAATTATGTTGGTTTTAAGTTCATAACTGGTGAAGAGTTCACAAAGAGATTAAATGAGCATTTGAAAGAGTATGATATTAGTTGCCAAAAAGAAATTGTGAAAATAGTTAAAGCGAAAGGTTCTTTGTTTAGTGTTGAAGGTGAAGAGAATAATTATATTGGTAAGGCTGTTATAATTTCTTCTGGTGCTAGGCAGAGAAAGTTGGGGGTTCCTGGTGAGGCTGAGTTTTTGAATAAAGGTGTTGCATATTGTGCGACTTGTGATGCTCCGTTGTTTAGGAATAAGGAGGTTGCTATAATTGGTGGTGGAAATTCTGCTCTTGAGGCGGCGATTCAATTGGAAAGTTATTCTAAGAAAATTTATTTGGTGATTAGAGGGAAGGAGTTGAAGGGTGAAGCTGTATTGATTAATAAGGTTAAGGGGTTTGATAATGTTGAGGTGGTTCCTTCTGCTAGTATAAAAGAAATTAAAGGAAGTAAGTTTGTTGAGAAAATTATTGTTGAGCAGGAAGGTTCTTCTAAGGAATTAGATGTTCAGGGAGTTTTTGTTGAGATCGGGTATATTCCTAATTCTGAAATTATTGAAATAAAGAAAAATGAAAGGAATGAGATAATGATTAGTAATAAAAATGAGACTTCGATTAAAGGAGTTTTTGCTGCAGGTGATGTGACAGAGATTCCTACTAAGCAGATTATAGTTTCGGCTGGTGAAGGTGCGAAAGCAGCTATCTCGGCTGCAGATTATCTTGCTAGATTGAAATAAGTAATTTCTATTAATTTGTTATAAGGAGGTAATATTAAAATGATGATAAATCAAAAAGCACCATATTTTGAAGCAGAGGCATTTGTAGATAATGAAATTAAAAAAATAAATCTTAATGATTATCGTGGTAAATGGGTTGTGTTGTTTTTTTATCCTGCTGATTTTACATTTGTTTGTCCTACAGAATTAGGTGAGTTGGCAGATAGGTATGAAGAGATAAAGAGTTTGGGTGCAGAGATAATTAGTGTTAGTACTGATACAGCTTTTGTTCACAAGGCTTGGCATGATACTTCAGAAATGATTAAGAAGATTGAATATCCTATGCTTGCAGATCCTACTACTAAAATTTGTAAGGCTTATGGAACTTTAATTGAGGAAGAAGGATTGTCTTTGCGGGCAACTTTTTTAATTGATCCTGATGGTTTAATTAAAGCATTTGAATTTCACGACAATAATCTTGGAAGAAGTTCAGATGAATTAATTAGAAAGATTCAGGCTGGAAAGTTTGTGTCTGAACATTCTGGAGAAGTCTGTCCAATTAATTGGAAACCTGGGAAAGAGACCCTTAGGCCTGGGATTGATTTAATTGGTAAGATTTGAAAGGAGGTAATTTACAAAATGGAAGAATACAAATGTGAAATGTGTGGAAGTCGTTCACACAAAAATGGAACTTGTTGCGGTATGCCCATGTCAAGAATAAAAAATAATCCTAAGAAAAAATCTAAGTGATTTTTTTTATTCTTGACCATCTTAAAAACGAGAGGCTTATTTAATCCCTCATTTTATTCGGGATGCCTCATCATTTTTAAGATGAAAAAAGTTGAAAAGAAAAAGTAGTTAGATTAAGTAAATCTTAAAAACTATTTTGTTTAGAAGTAAGTGAGTTAAAATGGTGTTTGAAAATACAAAGAAGCAACTTGAAAAAGCGTTTAGTTACGTTGAAGTTAGTGAGAAAACTAAAACTGCTTTAGAAGAACCCTTGAAGATAATTGAGTTTAATATTGATTTGAAAATGGATGATGGAAGTGTTCGTGTTTTTAAGGTGTATAGAGTTCAATATAATAATTCTAGGGGGCCTATGAAAGGCGGAATAAGATTTCATCCTCAAGTTGATTTGGATGAGGTTACTTCTTTGGGGTTTTGGATGACAATGAAATGTGCGTTGGTGGATTTGCCGTTTGGAGGTGCAAAAGGCGGTGTTCAAGTTAATCCTAAAATTTTGTCTAATGCAGAGTTGGAGAGATTGAGTAGGGCTTATATTCAAGGACTTTATCTAGATATTGGACCTGATAAAGATATTCCTGCTCCTGATGTTTATACTAATGAGGAGACGATGGGATGGATGTATGATGAGTATAGTAAGTTAGTTGGTAAAGATAGTCCTGCAGTGATTACTGGAAAGCCTTTGGCGCTTGGTGGGAGTTTGGGGCGAGATGATGCTACTGCTCGTGGGGCGTTTTATGTTTTAGATGAATTTATTTCTAAAGAAGGTTTGGATAAATCTAAATTGAGGATTGCTGTTCAAGGTTTTGGAAATGCAGGATATTTTATTGTAAAGTTGCTTAAGGAGAATGGGTATTGTGTTCAAGCTGTTAGTGATTCTAGGGGGGGAGTTTATATTGGTGATGTAGGTGTAGATGAATTGATGAAGGTTAAGAAGGAAAAAGGGAGTCTTGGTGAGGAGATTTCAAATAAAGAATTATTGAAATTAGATGTAGATGTTTTAATTCTTGCTGCATTGGAAAATCAGATTACTTCTGGAAATGCTTTTGATGTTAAGGCAAAGTATATTTTTGAAATTGCAAATGGGCCTGTGACTCCTGAGGCTGATGAGATTTTGGGTCAGAAAGGGGTGAAGATTTTTCCAGATATTCTTGTGAATTCTGGAGGAGTTATTGTTAGTTATTTTGAATGGTTGCAGAACAAAACTGGAGAGCGTTGGAATTTGGAGAAAGTGCATAGTGAATTGAAGTCTAAAATTTTGAAAGCTTATAATGAAGTTGTTAATTTAGTGAGTAGTGATTTGAGGACTTCTGCTTATGTGGTTGGACTGAAGGGGTTGGATGAGGTTATTAGTAACAAGGAGGTTTAAAATGAAAAATACAATTAAGAAAGTAATGGATAAAGAACATGAACGTGTTGAGAAAATTTTGGAAGAATTTGAAAATAGTTTATGGAATTTGAAGTTGGCTAGAGAGATATTTAATAGATTTGATTGGACTTTGGAGAAACATTTTTTTATTGAGGAGAAAATTATTTTTACGATTTATAATTCTTCAGATGGCGAGAGTGAGGATTTAAATGAGTTGGTGAAGGAGCATAAGGAAATTATTTGGGAGATTAAGAAAATAAAAGATAATTTGGATAGAGGAGTTCGGCCTTCTATAGCTAAATTGAAAGGTATTCATAAGGCTCATTCTAAATTTGAAGACGAGGTTTTTTATCCTAGGTTGGATGATGAATTGTCTGAGGATGAAAAGGAATTGATTTTTGAGAGAGTGGAGGAGGTTGTTCGGGGTTAGAAGTGGTTGGTGTTTTCTTCCTCCGCGAAAATCCGTTCCTTACGTCACTTTCCCATTTTCGCCCTATACATATTGAAATCTTGTTAGAGGGTTTATTTTTTCAGAGGAGTAGATTGGTTGTTATGAGGAGATGGTTTTTAGAATGAGTATATTATGCTTCTGCTGAAGGTATTGGACATTGAATAGAGTATTCTAAAATCCTTTTTCTTGATTCATCTATGACTTTTAGATGATAAGTATTCGCAGGAGTTGGAGATTTGTATTGAGGATTATCAAATTCAGATGTTCCTCCAAGGGCAATAGTTTCTCTAGGAACAAACTCATGTTTTGTTAAAACTTCTAAACCATCTGGAAAACTTCTTATATTTTCTATTTTATGTTTATGGATGTAAATCTCTTTTGGAAGTTCAAAACCATATACCTCTATTTGAAGTTTTCCATTAGAATTTCCTATATTCATATATTCACTATGATTTAAAATTTCTTCTATTCTATCTTGAGCAGTAGTCTTTGTTGTTTTAGGTAATACTATAATTTGAGGTTTAAAACTTCTTATTTAAAGATTGTTATAAATGAATAGGGTTTTTAGAATAGAATATTTAATTACCTAATTCTGCCAATTTCTTACTAATAGCTTCTAGTTCATTTGTTATATCTTTATCTACTTTATTTTTCTTTCTTTCTTTTATTTCTGGGATTTCTTTTTTTTCTTTTGGAAGTGTTGAAAGGATTAGATTTGTTTTAATTTTTAGATTTCCGAGTGCTATTCTTAATTTGTTTTTTAAGAAAAATTCTTTTTTTCTTAGTTCTCGGTATTGTTTTAATTTTTTATTTATGTTAATAGAATTTAATTCAGCAGAAAGTAATTCTTTTCTTGTTGAAAGTGCTTTTTCATAACCTACTCGAAGATATCTTGTTTCCATTTTAGAATTAACCAAGTTTATCAAAGATGTTTTTATCTACTGATTCTATTCTTGATTTTATAATTTGGATTTCGTTTTCCCATTCAATTAATTCTCGTTCTTCTTTTTCTTTTATTTCTTTTATTTTTGTTAGTAATTTTTCTATGTCTTCCACTTTTGTTTTTATTTCTTGGAATGCTCCTACTGTTGTTTGAAATTTATCCAGTCTGACGTAGATTGGTTCTATTTCTTTTGTATGGCTGTTGTCAAAGTTTTGAGTTGGTGTCGAGGTGTTTGGATGGATTTCAGGTATTTTGTTTCCAATTTTAACTGGAAGTCCTTCATAAGGTGATTCAACTACTTTGAATTTTGATTTTTGCATTCCTTTAGTTTGTGGTAGAAGGTTGTTGTTTAGGGGTTTAGGAATTGGAGGAGTTATTGCTGATTTTATTGTATTTTGATCTAGATTTTCTTCTTGAGAATCTAATGTTGATAGGTTGTTAATTTCTAAATCTGGTAAGTTTGCAGGTGCGTTTAAATCATTTATCGAAGGTAGACTCATGTCTTCTTCTAATTCTGGTAAATCTGGGAGTGAGACTTGGTTTTCTTCAATATCTTTTTTCTTCTTAAATAATCCCATTTTCCTCTTTATGTTTATATTAGTGAAGTCCTATTTAAAAACATTTGTTTTTTTGAAATTGCGGATTAAAAACATTTATATACCCTTATGATTTTTAATAAATTACTAAGATTGATAAGATGCAGACGAAGTTTCTAAAGTCCGTGGTTGAAGATTTGATAAACAAACAAGCGACTCCAATTATAGATTTGCTTTTGGGGAAGAAACATGTTAATGAATTTAGTATTGCTAAAAAATTGGATTTGACGATTAATCAGACGCGGAATATTCTTTATAGATTGTCGGATTATGGGTTGGTTTCTTTTATTAGAAAGAAAGATAAAAGAAAGGGTTGGTATATTTATTTTTGGACTTTGAATGTTCATCAGTCGTTATCTTTTCTTGAAGGGAATTTGAAGAAGCATTTGAAGAATTTGAAAGAGCAATTGAAGAGCAGGAAAGAGAAGAGATTTTATATTTGTGATACTTGTTCAATAGAAGTTAGTGAGGAGTCTGCGTTGTTGAATGATTTTTCATGTCCTGAATGTGAGGAGATATATGAATTGTCTTCTAGTGCAAATCTAACTAAAAGTTTGGAGAAGACAATAAAAAAAATAGAGAAAGAAATTGTTTTTGTTAGTGAAGAGAGGAAGAAAGAGCATGAGAAACTTGAGAAAAAGAAGGCTAAGGAGATTAAGAAAATAGAGGCTGATAAAAAGGAGAAGAGAGATGCTAAGAGAAAAGCTAATAAGATTGCTAGGGATAAGTTGGCTAAGAAGATGGGTGTTACGAAGAAGGTCGCTAAAAAAAAGGGCAAGAAGAAAGTTAAGAAGGGCAAGAAGAAAGTTGCTAAGAAGTCACCTCCAAAGGGCAAGAAAAAAGTTGCTAAGAAAGTTAAAACTAAAAAGAAGAAATAATTCTGTGTTAAAATGGATAAATGGTTTGAAAATAAATTTGAGAAAAATGAGTTGAGAGAGTATACTCGGAAGCAGTTGAAGCCGAATTATTTTGAAAGTGTTGCGAGAAAATTTAGTGTGACTAATTGGTTGATTTTGATTAATACTTTGGTGTTTATTTTGGTGATGGTGTTGCTTCCTTTTTTTGGTGAAGAAAAGATGATGGGATTGTTGGCGCTTCAAGCGAATGCTTTTTTTTCAGGAAGTCTTTGGACGGTATTTACAAGTATGTTTATGCATGGTAATTTTGCGCATTTATTGTTTAATATGATTTCTTTGTTTTTTATTGGAAATTTTGTTGAGAGAATAATTGGAAGGAAAAAGTTTTTTTGGTTTTATTTGATATCTGGGATTTTGGCTGGATTTTTTTATGTTTTGTTGTCTTATTTTTTTGGTATTAGTGAATTGGGTGCAAGAATATTTGTTAGTCCTGATACTTTTGCAGTTGGAGCTTCTGGAGCTATTTTTGCTTTGTTAGGTTTGTTGGCTGTGTTGACTCCTAAGAATAGGGTTTATTTAATTATGGGACCTTTGATTGCGATTATTTTTCAGGCATTGATTGGACAGTTGTTTCCTTCTTCTAGGTTTTTGCCTTTGTTGGATTTGTTGATAACTGTTTATTTTGTTGTTTCAGTATTTGCTATTTTTTCTTTTAGTTCTAGTTTTCGTAAGTTGGCTTTACCTTTAGAGATGCCGTTTTGGGTTTTGCCGATTATTGCTATTGTTCCTTTGGTGATTATTGGATTGTTTGTTGATTTACCTATTGGTAATACTGCTCATCTTGGTGGGTTGTTGGTTGGTTTGGTTTATGCTAGTTATTTGAAGGAAAAATATCCTAATAAGACAAGACATTTGAGTGTTATGTTTAGTAAGTGATTTAATTTTTCTATGGTGGAAATTAAGGAGGCTTAAGGGGTTTAGAAAAATTAAGGGTTTTGTTGAATTTCTTCCTCCTCGAAAATCCGGCTTAGAGAATCTTTGATTCTCTAATTCTTCAACTCTCACAAAGAGAGTTGAACACTTCTCACTTTTCTATTTTCGCCCTCATGCAGTCTTGGTAAGTTGTTAGGGGGTTTATTTTTTCAGAGAATCTATAGATTCTCTGACTCGTAAAAACGAGCTATAAGCCCTATCGTTTTTCCGATGAAGATGAGTAGACTTCTAGGTTTGAGAAGATTTTAAAAAGCTTTATTTCCTATTCATGTTATGGTGAAGAAAAAAAAGAGGGTTGTTTCTGTGGATAATTTTATTTATTCTAATTTTAAAAAGGCGATTGATGATTTGAAATTGATTAGGGTTTATTTTTGGTTTTCTTTGATTGTTTTTTTGGGAGTTACTTTGTTTGGTGCGATTTTTCCTGTGTTTTTTCAGGAAGAGGTTTTGGAGTTGTTGAGAAATATAATTGGGCAGACTATAGGTCTTGGGCCTTTGGAGTTGACTCGTTTTATTATGGCGAATAATATTCAGAGTTCTTTTTTCGCTATGGCTTTGGGTGTTTTTTTTGGTGTTATTCCTTTGATGATTGCAGTTGTTAATGCTTATGTTTTAGGGTTTGTGATAAATCAGGCTGTTGTTCAGGAAGGACCTTTGATAATTTGGAGATTGTTTCCTCATGGTATTTTTGAGATTCCTGCTGTTTTGATTAGTATTAGTTTGGGAATTTATTTTGGTATTAGTTTTTTATCTAAGATTCATAAGATATATTTTAGTAATATTTCTTTTGAGTTATTTTTTATTCTAGGATTATTGTTGTTCCCAATAACTTCGATTTTTATTGCTTTATTTTTTCTGTTTCATTTATATTTTAATTATATAAAATATTATCTGAAAAAAGAAAAATATTTATTTTTAATAATCAGTATATTAATTTCTCCTATTATGATGATAAATATTATCTTTAATGATAAACTTAGAAATTTTTGGAATGAAGAATATATAGATACTCATATAATTTTTATTTTTGTAGTGGTGCCTTTGTTGGTTGTGGCTGGTGTTGTGGAGGGTTTGTTGATTTGGAGTGTTGGGTAGATTTTAAAAATCCCATAACTTTTTCTGTTTTCCATATTCTTTGAGAATTATTGAATCATCTGTGTAATTGGTTATTGGTTGTCTTAATCTTTCTTGGATTTTATCTAGGGCTTTTTTGATTGTGTCAAATGTTTCTGGTTTTTTTGTGAAAGCATTTCTGCTGGCTTCTCTTAATATTCCTACTCCTAATGGTGTGTCGTATTCAGGTCGGGCTTCTCTGAGGACTAGGCAGGAGCATTGGTGTTTTATTTTTTCTAAATATTCTGTTAGGGCTAGTCTGTTTGCGTAATAGGCTCCTGTTACTGAATATGCGTATTTTTTTCTTGGGAAGAATCCTTCATAGTCTTTCCATATTTGATCTACTCCTAATGCTATTTCTATGACTTCAAAAGAGAATTTGTCTGGTAAGAGAATGAATTCGTAATGGTTTCCTAAATATTCTGATGTGAAGACTTTGATTTCTGAGATTTCTGGATAGTATCTTATTTTTTTTAGTTTTTCTTTTGAGAGTGTGTCGTCTACGGCTGTGATTGACCATCTTGTTGGGACTAATCTTCTTTTGGTTTTTTGCCCTAATAGTCCTGCGCTTAGGATTTTAATTATTTTACTTGAGTTAAGTCCTGATTTTTCTAGTTCTAGAATTCCTGTAATTGATTTTGCATCTGTGTCTGAAGTGATGTAATCTACTTTTGGGATTATTTTTGTATTTTCTTGTAGTCTTACTTTTTCGATTGGTGCCGCATTTGTTATTAAAGGTGTTTTTGGATTATTTTCTTTGTGTTTTGATATTGCTTTTTTTAATTTGAATTCTGTTGAAATTGATTTGGATGTCATTGCAACTTCTTGCATTGTTTCTAGAAATTTGCTTTTGATTTGAATGTTTTTGATATGGTTTTGTGTTCTGCCTAAAATTAATTCGTTTCTTAAATTAACTATTTGGAATTTGTCTAATCTGTTTTTGTGCCATTCTTCTGGGGATGACATTATTTGATTGTCTCCGTATGTTTGTGGGCTTAGTATCCCTATGTTTACATTTGGATAGTTGTATTTGCCTACGAATATTTCTGGAGGTGATGAACCGGAGAATTCTTTTATGTTGATTGCTTTACCAACTAGAAATGTATGTTCTTTGCAATTTGGTTTTCCGCAGATTTTACAATAAGCCATAGGCTATAGAAAACTTTTTGCTTTTTATTGTTGTTTATTGTAGGATATATACTTAATCTCTTAAATCACTTATTCCTAGCATTAGGAATAAAAGTCCAATCATAACTGCCATCCAGAAAACTCCGCCTTTAAGAACTTCCCAAGCTGCGTGCCTGAAGTTCCAAAAGTCTCCCCACCAAAATGGTGAGTACCAAGCAACTAAAACTGAACCTACGATTAAGATAAGTCCTATTAAAATTTGTAACCACTTATTCATGTTATTTAGATTGAGTTTTTGTTTATAAATATTATGTATTTTTAGGATATATTTTGGAGTTGGGGGTTTTGAGAATGGGTTGGTTAGGGAGGTTAATAGTGTTATTGAATTTCCACCCCTGCAGAAGGCCGTGCTCGCACTTTTCCCTTCCGCCCCGTTGCAGTCTTGAAAAGTTGTTAGAGGGTTTATTTTTTCAGAGAATCTATAGATTCTCTGACTCGTAAAAACAAGCTATAAGCCCCATTGTTTTTCCTATGTAGAGGAGTTTTTCTTTGGAGGTTAGGAGTAGTTTGGTTGTTAGGATTTGATTAAGATAATAAGATAAAATAAATTATTAGTCCAAAGTCGGTTATCCGCAATATCTTTAAATAGTCTTTTCTTTTTATTAGGCATGCTAACTTTGAAGGAAATAGATGAGATAAGAGAACATTTGGAAAAGGCGCAGAATCCGCTTTTTCTTTTTGATAATGATAATGATGGTTTGACGAGTTTTTTGATTTTGCAGAGGTTTATTGGGAGGGGGAAGGGGATTGCAATTAAGACGTTTCCTGATTTGAATATTATTTATCATAAAAGGGTTAGAGAGTTGAATCCTGATTATATTTTTATTTTGGATAAGGCGTTGGTTTCTGATGAGTTTTTGGAGAAAGTTAAGGAAGATAATATTCCTGTTGTTTGGATTGATCATCATCAGGTGGATGTAGAGAAAAATAAATGGATAAAGGATTCTTATATTAATTATTATAATCCTTATTTGAATGATAAGACGAATGAACCTGTGGCATATTTGTCTTATAAGATTGCTAATCGTAAAGAAGATATTTGGTTGGCGATGGTGGGTTGTATTAGTGATTGTTATATGCCTGATTTTTATGATGAGTTTGTTGAAAAGTTTCCTGAGTTAGGTTTGAAGAATCCGAAGTCTCCTTTTGATTTGCTTTATAATTCTGAGATTGGGAGGATTTCTAGGATTTTGGATTTTTCTTTGAAAGATACTACGACGAATGTTGTTCAGATGTTGAAGTTTATGATGAAGGCTCGTGGGCCTTTGGATATTTTGGATGAGAGTTCTGGAACTAAACAGTTGTTGAAAAGGTTTGAGGAGATAAATTCTAAGTATCAGGATTTGATTTTGAGGGCGCGGGAAAGTGTTGAGGGTGATTTGCTTTATTTTCAATATAGTGGTAATTTGAGTTTGAGTTCTAATATTTCTAATCAGTTGATGTATGAGTTTCCTGACAAGGTTATTGTTGTAGTTTATATTAATAAGGAGATTGGAAATATTTCTTTGAGAGGTCCTGGGAATGTTTTGAAGTTGACTCTTGATGTAATTGAGGGGATTGATGGGGCAACTGGTGGTGGGCATGAGAAGGCTACTGGAGCGAAGATGGTTGTTGGTGAATTAGCCGGGTTTAAGGTTGCAGTTGAGAAGGCTGTTGAGAAGGGTGTGGGGTTGGTTTAGATTTGTTGGAGTGGGTTGTTTTAGATTGGAAGATTTGACTGATTTTTTGGGATAAATTTATAAAGTCTGAGGTATAAATTATTTTCATGGCATTTAAATTAGAGTATGATTCGAGTTATAAGATGTGGTCTGGAGGTTACTTTACTTGTGATGGTAATTGCACTAATGATCCTAATGGAAAGTTTCCTGAACATAAAGGTGATTGTCCATTTAAAGATGAGGGAGATTCAGCGTTTACATATCATTTTGGAATTGGGGTTGCAATGCACTTAAAAAGAGATAGGGAATATCAAATTCCTCGTTCAGGAAGAACAGTAGTCTTGAAATTAGAGGATTTAGAAAAAACTGTTCGTGAGGAAGTAGATAAGGTTGTTGTTTAATTTTAAAAATTAAGTTCTCTTAAAAAATCATCTTCATCTGTTGGAGAAGGTTCATTATCTAATTCAAGTTCTAAGATTCCTTTATTATGTTTGTGTAGAGTTGTTAATGAATGTAATTTTTCTTTTTCGTCTTGTTGCGTTGTGAACCAATCTTCATTTGGGGGAGGTAATACTGGTTGGAAGATTTTAAGGGGGGGACGATATTCTAATTCTGCTCCAAGTGTTCCTTCTGCATAACCTTCCATGTAGAATTTTAAGTTTTGTTCTTTATAAATTTATTTGTGATTTTAGGTTAGAATTAATATTGTCTTGCAACATATGTAACATGATTGGCTTTTTTTCCACATATGACGCATTTTTGAAAGTTGTTTTTTTCTTTATCTAATCTTGTTCCTCGAACTTGAGCTCCGGTTTCTTTTTCAATTAGTTCTGCACATTTTGTTCCATCTTTGTTCATTGAACAAAAGCCGCATCTTGCTATTTTTCCTGAGTCTATAATTTCTTTTAACTCTTTTTTAGTTTTAGTGTCTGTGATTTTTCCTTTAAATAAATTTTCAGCTTGTTTTTTTATGTTTTTGTCTATATCTACTGATGTTTTGTTTATGTAGGTTAGGAGTTCTTTTTCTTTGATTTTTTCTTTTTTCTCAGTATCTCTTCTGAAGATTGTTAAATTTTTTTCTTGAATTTCTTTGTTTCCTAATTCAATTCTTAATGGGGTTCCTTTCATTTCCCAGAAGTATAGTTTTTCTCCAAATGTTTTTTCTGTCTTGTCTACTTCAACCGATATTTTGTTATCCCATAATGTTTCTCTTAATTCTTCTGCTTTTTTTATTATTTTTTTGTCATTGTTGATTGGAACTATGATTACTTGAACTGGGGCTATTTTCCAAGGAAATTTTAATCCTTTATTGTCTCCGTGAACTGCGATGATGCTTGCGAAGATTCTTGAAATTGCTGGGCCGTAACATGTTAACCAGACTAATTTTTCTTTTTCATTTTTATCTACGAATTTTACATTAAATGCTTTTGCAAAATCTTGGTTTAAGAGATGTGTTGATGGTTGTTGGACTAGTTTTCCGTCTGGGTTTAGGACATCTGCTGCGAATGTTCTTTTTGCTCCTGGAAATTTATCCCATTCTGGTCTTTCGAAAACTATGAATGGTAAACAAAAAATATCTCCTAATATTTTTTTTGAAGTGTCCATATCTTGGTAGACTTGTTCCATTGCGTTTTCTTCTGATTCATGAGCGCAGTGTGTTTCTATCCAATGAAATTCCCTGCTTCTTAAGAAAGGACGTGTTGCTTTTGTTTCATACCTAAATATGTTAGCTCTTTGATAGGTTTTGAATGGTAAATCTTTGTAGCTCCTTATCCATAATGAGAACATTTGATAGAATGCTGTTTCAGAGGTTGGTCTTAGTGCTAATTTTTCTTTAAATTTTTTCTTTCCTCCTTCTGTTACCCAAAAAACTTCTGGAGTAAATCCTTTGACGTGTTCACCTTCTAAATTGAAATTTTCTTTTGGAATTAGTGTTGGGAACCAGTAAGGTTTGTGTCCTTTTCTTCTTAGTTCTCTTTCTAGATAATGGTACATTTTTTCCATGCTTAATACTGACCATGGTTGAAAAACTAAAAATCCCTTTACATTGTATCTTAAGTCTCCGAGTTCTGCTTTTTGAACAATGTCTGTATACCATTCTGAAAAGTTTTCATCTTTGTCAATATTGAATGTGGTTTTCTTTGCCATGGTTTGAGAAAGAGTTTAGGTTTTATAAATTTAAGTGAAATGGGATATTTTTAAACCAATAATCTTATTAATGGATGATATTACTTATTTCTATGAGCCCGTAGTTCAATGGATAGAATGCCAGGTTTCGGCCCTGTTGATCGGAGTTCGAATCTTCGCGGGCTCATTTTTTAAAAAGATTTATAAATAATTAATTGTATTTTATTATAATAATGAGGATGAAATTATGAGTAGAAAATTTTGGGCAACGACGTTTACATTGACTGGGGCGACAATAGGTGCAGGGATTCTTGGGCTTCCTTATGTATTTTCTCAATCTGGAATATTGATTGGACTTTTTTGGATAATTTTTTTAGGGACAATAATGATTTATACAAATTTATGTTTGGGGGAGGTTGCTCTTCGAACAAAAGGGAAGCATCAATTAATTGGATATACTGGGATTTATCTTGGGAAGATTCCAAAAAGAATAATGTTATTTGCAGTTGTGTTTGGAATTTATTCAGCATTGATTGCGTATTTGATTGGAGAAAGTCAAAGTCTTTCTTATTTATTTACAGGATCTACTGGAATGGCGTTATACTTTGCATTGGGTTTTTGGTTGCTTATGACTTTGTTATTAAGAGAGGGTTTGAAGGGGTTAAAAAAGGTGGAGCTTTGGGGAGTTATAGGAATAATTATTTTAGTTCTTAGTATAACTATATATTATTCTCCCCAGATAAACTTTTCTAATTATTGTTATAATAATTTTGATAATTTATTTCTTCCATTTGGTGTTGTCCTCTTTGCACTTTTGGGTTTTACAGCAATACCTGAATTAAGAATGGAAATTAAAGGAGATGAAAAAAAATTAAAAAGAGCGATAATGTTTGGAACTTTTATTTCAATAATTGTTTATATTATTTTTAGTTTAGTTTTTGTTGGAGTTTTAGGGACTGAAGTAAGTCAAGTGGCTACATTGAGTTTAGGAAAATTAGTTATCTTGTTGGGAATTTTTACAATGCTTACAAGTTATTTTGTTTTAAGTTTTGCATTAAAAGATATTTTTAGTTTTGATTTGGGATATTCGAAAACAAAAACTTTTTTATTAACTGCGTTTTTGCCTTTGGTTGCGTACTTGGTTCTTTATTTTGTTGGGCAACTTAATTTTATAACTGTTTTGGGAATTGGAGGAGTAATCTCTGGAGGTTTAACCGGAATATTGATACTTCAAATGAATAAGAATGCTAAGGTGCAGGGTAAGCGTAAGCCTGAATATGAAATTCCGATTAATTTATTTGTGATTGTTTTGTTGTCAATTATATTTTTAATGGGGATTTTTTTGGAGTTAGGGTTTTAGAAGATTGGTTCGTTGGGGGTTGATGGAGTAGATTGGTTCGCCTTTGGCTTACAGCTTATTTTTAGAGAATCAAAGATTCTCTAACTCTGAAAATTCTTTTGTAGAATTTTCCGATTATGTCAAAGTGCCTGACTTTGTCAAGACACTTTTCTAATTTTCTTGATAGTGTTTAAATTTTAGAATCATGGGAGGAGTAGAAGGGTTTTTGAAATTAGGAATAATTTTGGATAACCTGTTTTATTCATAAATTCTAACTAACACTTTCTAATAATTTGTTAACATCTTTTTTGTCAACTAGTCCTTTAATCTTAATTAAATCATCTCTAGCTTCTAAATCTCCTTTGAAATCTGGTAGTTTGATTTTATCACCTTCTGAACGAACTGAGATTTTTCCATTATCAATGTCAATTTTTCCAGAGGTTTCAAATGATAATGATGGAAGATAAAAATCTATTAGTTTGATATAAGCATAATTAGCGTCTATTAAATTGGTGTTTATGCCCTTTCCTGAATCTAATGAGATAGGTAGTCCATCAAAGAATATTGTTGATGAATCTCCTTTTAATTCAATTTTGCTTCCTGGAGAGATTATGACTTTTCCTTTGAAGTTGTCTAGGATAATGCTTGCACTGTTATCTTTGATGACATCTATTTTTTGTTTCCCAATATAAAAACTAGCTGGGCCATTTATTCTTAGGTTGATTTTTTTAATTTCGCTATTGATTTCAAATTCTTCAGAAGTTTTAAGCTCTGCACGAACTTGTGAACCTCCTTCAAAGGAAGTTGGGTCTCGGATAACATTTCCTGTTATTTTCCCAGTAAAACTTGAAGGATTATAGGCACTATAAAATAAGAATGCTAAGATTCCTAAGAATATTAAAAATAAGTATGACTTCCAATGGCGTTTTGGTTTTTTGACTGGAATTGGCATTGGGTCCATTATCTTTTTCTACCTCCATGTGCTTCAATTTTATTTTCTAAAAAATCAACAAATTCATCTGGGCGATTAATTCCTTTAACAACTTCTACATTTACTTTTGAATACATATGAACTTCTATATCTCCGTAAGAAAAAATTCTTTGCCAAATATTTTGAATAACTTCTGAATCACTTATTGCACCAAATTCTACTCGTTTGTAGTTAGTTGAAAAATATCCTTTTTTATGAATTAGTGCAGTGTTGGTAACTTCATATGAATGTCCGAACCTATGAATTTCTGTAGCTACGATGCAAATAATTGAAAAAATAAAGACTAGTTTTGTTGCATTTTTATTTAAGGGTTTATCTGAAGTTTCAATAACGATTACTGCGGTGATTAGGATAATTATCATTAAATAAATTATAAGATATATTTTACGTGAGCCTCTAACTTGTAATTTTGGTTGGTTTAACCAAGCCTCTTTTTCTTTTTTATCCATTAGATGAGAAGGGAATTAGTTTTTATAAAGATTTAGTTTATCATCTATTAATCGTAACAGCAATAATTATGCAGATAATGATTATAATTGAAGAGACGATTTGTTTCCATTCTATTTTTTCTTTTAGGTATATCCAAGCAAAGAAATAAATGAAGATTGGGGCTAAGATTAGTAACATTGTTGTGAAAACGATTCCAAGGTTAATGTATCCATAATACATGATTAATCTGTAGATGACCCAGATGATTCCTCCTGCGAAAATCATTCCTTTGGTTTTGTTTTTGATTGTGTTTATTTTAGGGTGGAAGATTGCCCAGACAATGATGAAGATTAATAGGCTTCTGATGAAATAAAAACTAATGGAATTATAATGATGTAAGATGAATTTAGATAAGACTAATTCTATTGCAAATAATAATCCTCCTATGATTGCGGCGATGGCGTATTTGTTGAAGAAAATGTGGTCTTTTTTAGTGTGTGACCAGACTAGTGATAAACTTGCTATTAGTGCTAAAATTAATATTGACCAAGTTCCTTCATTGGCGTAAATGTCAAAAAAGAAACTTAAAATAAATGCGAATAGGATTGTGAATAATGGTTGCATGAGTCTTATTGGTTCGATGTCTGAGATGTCTTCTTTTTTTAGAGAGTAAATGATAAATAAATTTGCGATAATTGAAAGTGTTACGATAATTAGCATGATTATGATGCTGGTTGGTTGGAGGGCTGGAGGTTGGACATCCCAGAAAAAAAACATGAATGGAAACATGACAAGTATGATTGCTAAGAATCCATAGACGATGTAATTATGAGAATTAATATTATGTTTTCTGAGGACTTTTTTTTGTAGGGTGACTCCTATACCTTCTAAAAATGCTCCGAATAATGGTAGATAGATTACTATTTTTACACCTCTTGTTTGAATTAAGGGGAGGAGGTTTAAAAATGTTTATGTGGATTTTTTGGTTTTTTCTGTTGCGGAAAGGTTTTAATTTCCCCCCCCACGGAAAGCCGTACTTCGTACTTTTCCTGGCTCCTAAGCCTGCTCGTTATTCTATTTTAAAATAGAACTTCGCAAACTTACTCGTCCTTCCCTTGTCTTAAAATGTTGATGGAGGGTTTATTTTTGGAGATGAGTAGATTGGCTGTTAGGGGGGTTAATTTTATTAACCTTTTTTTGTTGGGTTTTTTATGGTATTTATTGATACACATTGTCATCTTGAAATTTGTAAGGATGTTGATAAAGTTATTGAGAATGCTAAGGCAAAGGATGTTGGGGTGATTGTTACAAGTGGTGGAGATGTGAAGGCGAATCGTTTGGCTTTGGAGTTTGGTGAAAGGTTTGAGGAAGTGGAGGTTTGTTTGGGAATTTATCCTGTTGATGCTTTGAAGATGTCTGATGTTGAGTTGGATGAGGAGATTGAATTTATTTTGGGGGTTGATGAGAAGATTGTTGGTATTGGTGAAGTTGGTTTGGATTTGAAACATGGTGATGATTTGGAGAGACAGATTTTGATTTTTGAGAAGTTTATTGATTTGGCTTCTCGTTTGGGGAAGGTGTTGGTTGTTCATTCTCGTGGTGCTGAGAAGAGGGCTGTTGAGGTTTTGGTTGAGAAGGGTGTTAAGAAGGTTGTTATGCATTGTTTTTGTGGTGGTTTAGATTTGGTTGATAGGATTGTTAATAATGGTTGGTATTTGAGTATTCCTGCGAATGTTGTTTTTGATGAGAATTTTCAAGAAGTTGTTGAGAGAATTGATATTAGTAGGTTGTTGTGTGAAACTGATAGTCCTTTTTTGCATCCTGTTAAGGGTTCTCGGAATAATGAACCTGCGAATGTTATTGAGAGTTATAAGAAGATTGCAGAGATTAAGGGGTTGGATTTGGGGGAAGTTGAGGTTGAGTTGGAGAAGAATTTTAAGAAGGTTTTTGGATGAGAGTTTAATGATGGAAAAATTAAAATAAAAAATTAAAATAAAAATTATTTTATGGTAAAAACTGTATTTGGTCAAACTAAGAAGAAAGCACGAATAATATTAAAAAGTGCAATTGAAAAATGGATATCTGAGCCTTCATCTGCAAGAGTGGTGTGCTTTCCAGGATATCATGCTAAAGAGATTACTGAAATATATGATCCTTTGGGTTTTTCTCGAAGAAATATAACTGGGGTTGAAAGGGATAAACAAGTTTATAATCATCTTTCTAATGAAGATAATGGAATAGATTTATACTTTGGAGAGATTGATGAATTTTTAAATGGGGGAGAGGTTTTTGATGTTGTTAGTATGGATTATACTGGTATGCAAAATCGAGCAAATGTTTCGCTTGTAAGAGATTGTTTTGAAAAAAAACAGTTTGCCTCAAGAGCAGTATTACATACTAATTATTATGCTAGTAGGATAAATGCTTTTACAGAAAAAGGGCTTCCTTATGTCTCTCAATTTCGAAAATCGGATGTAAGAGGATATAAAGAAGAAGGTTATAGTAATACTTATTTCTGGCAGCTTATAAAAGATAAAGATATAATGTCTTTAAAAGATTTTAAAAGTCATGCACTTACTTGTGCGCTTGTTTTATGTTCAATGACAAAAGATCATGATATTTTTAAGAAAGTTCTTGAATCTCAGTGTGCGGAGTCGGAAATAGATGTAATGGATTATATTGTTGAAAATGAAAAAATAAGTTATTCTCAAAGAAAAACATTTGCATTGCCACGGGTTCCTGCAATTACTGAATATACTTATTGTGGGAGAAAGTTCCATATTAATGCTGTAGAACAAAATGCAATGAATGTCGCATTAATGGATTTGTCTAGGGAGTATGTAATTAAAGATGCTGAAAGATTTATGTATGTTAGTGATGATGGTAGTTTAATGTTCTCAGATATATTATTTATTGAAGATGGTCTTGAATATATTGAGGATATAAGATCTTTTGTAAAAGGAAGAGATTCTTCAGATAATCTTATAATGAAGGGTCATGGAAGAGAGTATGCAAGAAATAAAAAGAGATTTGAAAAGGCTGTGAGGAGATACTCGCGTGAACTAAGAAAGAAATATGATTTCCTTTTACCTTCTACATGTCCTAGGGTAGATATAACATTACCTAAGATAACTATAGATGAATTAGTACAATTAATAACTGATGGGCGTGATACTGATTGGATTTTGGAAAACTATCAGGGTTTTGATAGGGGACAGGTAGCGGCTTATAGGGCTCATGTAACGAGAGGCACTTTTGGATTATTAAATGAAGAATGTGATAATAATCTTGTTGATACTGTGGAGTGTACTTGCGAAATAAAACCGAAAGACGAAGAGATTCATCTTATTCCAAGAAAATTTTATAAGAAAATGGAGAGAGCGAGTCAAAAAAGAGTTGAGTATTTTATGGATGAAGTTTATAATCAAGTGGGAGTAGGTAGAAAAGAGAAAATAAGACAAGCTTTTTTAGGGAGTAGAATGAGAAAGGTGATTGATCCTAATATGGATAAATATAGAGTATATGCTTTTTTTGATGATTTATCTTTACTAGTGAAATCTAGAAAGAAAATAAATTCTGAGATTATAGATAATATTTTTTTGAAAGTTAGGGATGCTGGAAATTTAATAGAAGTTGTGAAATTAAAGAAAAATAATAAAAAAGTAAGTGTATCTGAAGTGATTAAAGAGGAAGTAAGGGCATTAGTATGCAGTGGAATTTCTAAAGAAGAAATATGGGAAGCTTATGCTGATCAATTTGAATCAAGAAAACAATTTGGGAGTGTTATTGCTTGGTGTTCTGGAAAATTAAAAAATCGGAGAAAAATCATTTAAAATATTAAAATGATTGCTAAAGGAATTGCTATGAATCCTAGCAGGATGTAGAATGCTTTTTTTCTTGAGATTTTTATTAGTTTTTTTGAAGTGTATTTTGTTATTTTATGAAGGAAGTCTATGTGTGGTAGGAAGATTATTCCGCCGATTATTCCGAAGAGCATGACGGTTAGCGCTACGGCTAATGATGATGTTTTGCCGATTATTAATGAAACTAGAATAAGGTCTGTGAATGTTCCTAGGTCTGCACCGAGGATGAATGGGATTGCTTTTTTTAGGCTTATTAGGCGTGAGACTGCTAATGGGACTAGAAGTCCGATTGTTATGCTTGATGAAAAGACTATCGCTGTTAAGATTATTCCGATTATATAAGCTTTGTATTTTGAGTCAAAATATTTGTTGATGAATTTTCTTGCGTTGTCTTCTCCCCCGAAAACCTCTATGATTGATTTGCTTAGGTATCTTAGTGCAATGAGGAGAATTATGAATGCTAGAATAATGATTGTTAAATTGTGGTTTTGTTTAGTGATGGGATTTATTACTGGAGATGTGATTATTTCTATGATGTTTGGGACTTTTATGAATGATATTTTTTCTCCTAATTGTGAGGCTAGGAAGAGAGAGGTTTTTGAGAAAAATTGGAAGAAGAATTCTAAGGGGAATATTATTGCTACTAAGAGTGCGCTATAGATTGCGTAGCATAATCCGATTTCAAATCCGTGTCTGAAGTCTTTTTTTTGTTTTGATTCTGTTATAAATGAGATTATTAATGCAGTTATTGAAGTTCCAAAGGATGCTCCTATTAGGATGTAAACTGTTGTTGGAAGAGTGATGAGATTGTTTCCTATGAATGTTGCCATGACAGAACCTACTGCTCCTGAAGATTGGACTATTGATGTTGTGAACCATCCTACTGCTACTGCTTTTATTGGAGAGAGGTTTTGCATTAAGAATAGTTTGATATCTGGGGCTAATGCTAATGAAGTTTTTTTAATTAGTTCTATGGATAGGATGAATAGGTAGAGGAAGAATGTTAGTTTTAGTAGTTTTTTCATTTTAATAACCTCTTGATAAATTATTTTAACTCCTCTTCTAAAACTTTTCTTGCGATTACAAAGTCTGCTCTTCTATCTGTTTCTTTCATTATTTGTCCCATTAAGAAATTTAAGGCTTGAGTTTCTTTGTTTTTGTAATCTTCTACGGCCTTGGGGTTATTTTTTAGAATTTTTAGAATTATTTTTTTAAGTTCATCTTTGTTTGTTATTTTTGAAGAGTTTTTAATTTCTTGTTTTGTTGAGAATGATTTTGGTATGAATTTTCTTAATATTTCTTTTCCTTTTAATGGTGTTATTTTTCCTTTTTGTATTGAGGTAAGTAATTCTATGAAATGTTCGACTTTTGTTTCTATGTCGTCCATTGTTTTTTTGTTGTAGTTTAGGACTCCAAACCATTCTATTGTTATCCAAGGTAATGCGAATCTTGGTTCTACTTTTTCAATTATGTTTTCAAATAATTCTGCGATGTCTATGTTTTGTGTTAGAATTTCTGCATCTGTTTTGTTTATTTTATGTTTTTTAATTATTTTATCTAGTTTATCCATTGGTGATTCTGGAAGTTGTTTTTTTAGGTCTTGAATTCTTTGGTTGGTTATTTTTATTGATGGTAAATCTGGTTCTGGAATGAATCGATAGTCTGCTTGGTTTTCTTTTGAACGCATTAATGTTGTTATGTTTTCTGTTGTGTTCCACCTACGAGTTTCCATTGATTTTGGTTTTTCTTTTAAGTGTCTTTCTATTTCTGATTTTATTACTTTTTTTATTTCAGTTATTGAGTTTACATTTTTTGTTTCTGATCTTACTGAGAGGTTTTTGATGCTTACATTGACGTCTGCTTTTATTCCTGCGTCTTTGTTTAGGGCTTTTATGTAAGAGAGTGTTAGAACTAATTTTTTTAGCCATGATTCCACTTGTTCTGCTGATGTGAATTCTGGTTCTGTGACGATTTCAACTAGTGGTGCTCCTGCTCTGTTGTAATCTACTGTTCCTTTGTCAGGGTTCCAAGCGGCAGGGTCTTCTTCTAAATGGATTTCTGTGATATTTATTTGTTGGAAGTTTCCATTATTTGCTACATGGTCTGAATGTGCTCCTGAAATTGTTTTTTGGAATCCTGTTGGCATATCTGGCCAGTTGTAATGTTTTCTTTGAAAGGTTAAATTTTTTGGAGTTATGTTTGGTTTGCAATTTAACATTAGGGCTATTTGAAGGATTTTGTTTATTGCTTCTTTGTTTGGGAGCTGAGGTTTTGAACCTGGTTGTCCTGTGCAGATTGGGCAGATGTTTGTATTTGGTTTTATTTTTTTCATATCGTGCATGTTTTCGCAGTTGCAGAAGAGTTTTTCTTTTGTGTCTAAGTATCCATGGATTTCTAGTCCTATCATTATATTGTTTTTCATGTGATGGGAAGGTGAGGGGGGTTTAATAAAGTTTTTATTTGGATTTGCGTTCGCTTTGCGAACGAGTTTATTTTATGGTTCAACTGCCGGCTTTCGCCAGGCAGTTTCTCTAATTTTTCTTTATATCTGTTAAATTTTAGAAGATATGTAGATGAGTAGATTGGTTGTGTTTGAGAGTTGGGTTTTTATTTTAGGCTAATATGAGTCTTTCCTCGGGAGGTTTGTCGCAATAAACTTCGTTTTGGTATCTCTCAGCAATTTCTAATGGATGTTCTTCAATATTCCAATTTTCTGGAAGAATTATTTTTGTCACATAATTGCTTCTGTTATTTCCGGTAAAGACTGCGTTTCTTACTATTACTAATTCTTTATATTCTGTTTCAATATTGGAACTTCCAATTATCATTGTCCAATCCTTAGCAGAGGTTTCCTTAAAATGAGGTTCAGTTGGATGAAACCTCTGAACTATTTCTTCTAATCTTTCATAATCTCCTGAAGTTATTGATTTTAATATGTTTAAAGGATAATCTGTAGTTATTTCTTTATTTCCTTCAAATTGTAACAGTGAGTATTTTTTTGGTTGTTTCATGATTTCTTTTTGGTTTTTATTTTTATAAATAATTGTGTTATTGGATATATGTTTTGTTTTTGAAAATTAACGATAAATATTTATAGCTTGATGTTCCTATTATTTGTATGTTTGAGAGAAGTTTGATAATTGATAAAGAGATGGGAGTTACGTCGAATTCTTTAAAGACTTTGGAAAGAATATTAAAAATAGTTTCTGAGGATTATTTTAAGGGGCAACCTGTGAAGATTTATGAGTTTCGAAATGAAATCCAATTTGAAAGAGCAGAGTCTCAGGAATTTTTTTGTCCAGATGCAAGAGATATGGTTGAAATTGGATTTTATATAAAATCTCCTAGTGTTTCTGGGCTGGTGGGACCTTCTTTTTGGATTCCGTTAGGTAAGGATTATATGAACCTTACTGATAAAGATGGAGGGGAAGGAACTTCAGGATATGAAACCGCAATAGCTTTGATTTATAAATATTTGAATCATCATCCAAGGATTATTGTAGACCCTCAAAAAAGAAAGGATTTTACTTTTATTAATGATTTTAGGGCTTTGGATGAATTTATGGATTCCTTGGAAGTTAAGGAAGTGGTTGAAGAACCTTTTAGTGTTCAAAATAAGTTAATGAATGATCTCGGATTTGGAAACTTTTCTTTTGTAGTCCTTGATATTGAAACAACAAGAAATTTAAAATCTCCCAAATATATTTTGGGAAGTACTTGGGATTTTTATAATGGAATGAAAGTTTGGGAAGAGGCTCCTGTTGTAGATTTGTTAGAATATTGTTATCAATATGATAAGATTGTAACTTATAATGGAGAAGCTTTTGATTTTAAGGTCTTGAGCCCTTATGGTCCTCAAGCAATTGAAGTTATATTGAGAGATAAGAGTGCTGATTTATATAAATCTATTAAAAAGTCTGTTGCTTCTGAAAGAAAGTATACGAGAAAAGGTGAATTAACTTTAGCAAATGTTGCTTTTGCTACATTGGGTTCTTGTAAGTGGGAGTGTTATTATCGTCCTGATCTGGAGAGAAGAAGAGAACCCCTAGATGATGGTTTAATAGATCATTGTATTCGTGATGTGGAGATGACTCGAGATTTATTTTTTTATATCTTGGAAAATCATCATTTATATCATATTTCTCGTAATGAGATGGAAGAGGGAAGATTATTAAAAAGAATTCCTTTAGGTGGATTTATGAAGTCTTTGAATTTATGAACTACAAAACTTTTTATACCTTTATCAACTTGTCTTTTTATGAAAAAACCTTTTAAGAAACCTGAGCCTGGGGATAAAGTAGAGATAACTTTGGAGAATGGGAAGGAGATAGGGGTTTTGTTGGAGAGTCATGATAGAGGGGTTTTGCTTTTGAAGTTGGGAAGTGGTTATAATTTGGGTTTTAAGAAAGAGGATGTTTCTGAGATTGTTGTTTTGGAGAAAGGAGGGGTTGTTAAGGTTGATGAGGAGTTTAAGATTTCTGGTAAGAAACCGGTTATTGATTTTATTTTGACTGGTGGGACGATTTCGTCTAAATTGGATGCATCTACTGGAGGGGTTAAGGATTTGACAGATGCTAATGAATTGTTTAAGTTATATCCTGAGATTTTTGAGCTTTGTGATGTTCGTATTAAGACTCCGTTTATGAAGGCTTCGGAGAATATGGATTCTAAGGATTGGGCGAGGATTGCTAAGTTGGTTGGGAAGTCTTTGAATGATTCTTCTGTTAAGGGTGTTATTGTTAGTCATGGGACTGATTTTTTGCATTATACTTCTTCTGCGCTTTCGTTTATGTTGGGGAAGTTGAATAAGCCTGTTGTTTTGACTTATAGTCAGAGGAGTTCAGATAGGGGGAGTTCGGATAGTCGGTTGAATTTGATTTGTTCTGCGCATGTTGCTTTATCTGATGTTGCAGAAGTTAGTTTGGTTGGGCATGCTAGTTCTGATGATGATTATTGTTATGTTTTGCGTGGAACAAAGGTTCGGAAAATGCATACCTCTCGAAGAGATACTTTTAGGCCTGTTAATTGTAAGCCTTTAGCAAAAGTTTGGGGTGATGGTAAGATGGAGGTTGTTAGTGAGTATAATAAAAGGGGTAAGGGGAAGATTGAGGTTGATAGTTTGTTTGATGATAGAGTTGCATTGATGAAGTTTTATCCTGGACAGAGCCCGAAGATTTTAGATTATTATAGAAAGAATTATCGGGGGATTGTTGTGGAGATGTCTGGGCTTGGGCATGTTATTACTGAGGGAAAGAATAATTGGTTGCCGAAGTTGAAGGAAGTTATTGGTAAGGGGTTGTTTGTTTATGCTGTGCCTCAGACGCTTTATGGTAGGTTGGATCCGTATGTTTATTCTGCTGGGAGAAAGTTGCAAGATGTGGGTGTTGTTTTTTTAAATGATATTTTGCCTGAGACTGGGTTGGTTAAGTTGGGGTGGGTATTGGGGCATAAGATGTGGCGAGGTAGTGTTGCTACTAAGAGGAAAATGTTGGAGAATGTTAGTGGAGAGTTTAATGATAGGTTGGGGTTTGAGGATTGGGTGTGTTGAGTGGTTGGGATTTTGAGAGGGTTGGTGTTGAATTTCTGCCACCACGAAAATCCGTGCTTCGCACTTTTCCATTTTCGTCCCATTGTAGTTTTGATAAGTTGTTAGAGGGTTATTTTATTCAGGGGAGTTTTCTTTAGAAATGTTTTTGGGATTGGTTGTTAGGATTATATTTTTAAGAAATTTATCTTTTCTTCTTATCAAGTCTTTCTTCAATTCTATTTAATTGTTTAATTATTTCTTTGATTTCTTTTTCTGCTCTTCTGTTAACATCATAATCATATTCTGCTCGCATTCTGTCTTTTTGTGATGCTCTGTTTTGACTCATTAAGATTATTGGGGCTTGAATTGCTGCTAAGCATGAAAGGATTAGGTTTAGTAAGATAAATGGATAGACATCTGTGAATGTTCCTCCTTTGATTAGACTTAGGATAAAATATCCTTCTGTTGCTACCCATAATGCTAGGAATATAAAGAATGCTATTATGAAAATCCAGCTTCCTGCCCATTTTGATAGTGCGTCAGAGGTTTTTTGTCCGATGGTTAGTTTTCTTTTGTCAAAGCCAAATGGTTTTGATATTGTTTTAACAATGTCATCTCCGATTTCTCCTACTTTTTTTGCAGGCATTACTAGAGGGGTATTGGCTTCTTTTTTAACTTGTTTTCCAACTTTTTTTAATCTCTTTTTTGCGTCCATGGTTGTACATAGTGAGGAGGGTTTAAATAAGTTTTGGGGTTGGGTGTGGTTGTGTTGTCTTGTAGGTTTGTTATCTTGGTTTAGTTGTAACTTGATAGTGAAGACAATGGAAAGGTTTTTAAAAGGAAATTTGTTTTGATTTTTATGAAACGAGCAATATATAGTTTTGGAAATGAAGTGTTTACTTTTTTTGCAAATAGGGTTGAAGAAGAACTTAATGCTAGAGATATTCCTCATATTTTTGTTGGTGGTAGTGCTGTGCAAGCCCATATACTTAAGAGATTGACAGATTCGTATGATACTGATATTTCTACATTGGCGTCCAATGAGGGATTAAGATTTCAAGATTATATTAGGGCTACAGATGATATAGATTTAGCTTTAAAATTTCCAGAGGAAGATGAGAAAGATATTGCAGAAGTTAATACTGTTGGAAGTATTAGGGATTTTTGTGATGCTTTGTCTGGAGAATATATTTCAGGAACTGAAAAAAATATTTTTTCATATGAGCTTGAAAGAAGAGGAATAACTAAACCTGTTTTTAAAATCAAGATTGATGAGGATGAAGAGGAAAGGATATTTATGAATCTTTCAAGGAAATCTAAAAATTTGAAAAAGTTATCTTTTAGTTGTTATAATGAATTTATAGATGCTGGTTCTGAGTTAGTGATTCCTTATTCAAAAGATTATAATTTGAAATTAACTGTTCCTAAGTTGGAGCATGTTCTTGCTACGAAGATTTCTCAACTTAGGGCAAAGGATTTGATGGATATATCTAATCTTGTTAAGGTTGTTCATAGTGTTGGGGAAGAAGTAGATTTGGAAGAACTTGAAAGAATTTTAAAACCTGTTCATACTAAAAATTATGGACAGTTTCTTTCTTTAGTTGGACTTGATGGGCTTCATCCTAATCTTTATTAACCCTTTATTCTTTGGGATTTGATGAGTGTTAAAATTAAATCTGGTTTGGAGATTCATCAGCAGTTGGAGACGCATAAGTTGTTTTGTAATTGTCCGTCTGTTTTGAGGAATGATGAGCCAGAGTTTGAGGTTAGTCGGAAGTTGCATGCTGTTGCTGGTGAGTCTGGAGAGATTGATGTTGCGGCTAAGCATGAGGCTGAGTTGGATAAGAAATTTGTTTATCAAGGATATGGGACGACGTGTTTGGTTGAGTTGGATGAAGAGCCGCCTCATTTGATTAATCAAGAAGCTTTACAAACTACTTTGCATATTGCTTTACTTTTGAATTGTGAGATTATGTCGATTGCTCAGATAATGAGAAAAACAGTTGTTGATGGTTCTAATACTTCTGGTTTTCAGAGAACTGTTTTGATTGCTCGGAATGGTTATGTTGAGACTTCTCTTGGTAAGGTTGGGATTAATGCTTTGTTGTTGGAAGAAGATTCTGCTAGGCCTGTTAATGATGATGGTGATTTGAAGATTTATAAATTGGATAGATTGGGTGTTCCGTTGGTTGAGATAGCTACTGAGCCTGATATTAAATCTGCTGAACATGCAAAAGAGACTGCTTTGTTGATTGGAGATATTTTGAGAAGTTGTAAGGTTAAGAGGGGGATTGGGACGATTCGACAGGATGTTAATATTTCTATTCCTGGACATCCTCGTATTGAGATTAAGGGTTTTCAGGATCCTAAGATGATGATTAAAACTGTTGAAGTGGAGGTTGAGAGGCAGGAGAAGAATTTGAAGTCTGGGAAAGATTTGAAGAGTGAGGTTCGTGGTGCTTTGCCTGATGGGAGTAGTAAGTTTCAGAGGCCAATGCCTGGAGCTTCAAGAATGTATCCTGAAACAGATTTGCCTTTGTTGAGAATTAGTCGGGATATTATTAATGATGCTAAAAGGACTTTGCCTAAATTGAGAAGTGAGATTAATGAGGAGCTTCGGAAGACTGGGTTGTCTGAGAATATGGTGAAGGCGATTCTTAAGGAGAATAAGGTTGAAGAGTTTAAGGCTTTGCTTGTGATTATTGATGAGCCTGTTTTTGTTGCGCAGGTTATGATTGAGTTGCCGAGGGAAATTGGGGCGCATGAAAGTGTTGAAGATATTAATAAAGTTTTGACAATGGATATTATTGAGAGTGTTTTGCAGGCTGTTAATGGTAAGAAGATTTCTCGAAGTGATGTTAAACATGTTATGGAAGAGATTGTTAAAGGGAAATCTTTTGATGAAGCTGTTAAGATTGAGAAGGTTGGAGTGGGGGAAATTGAGAGTTATGTTGCTAAGTTAATTAAGGAGAAACCTGGTTTGAGTGTTGGTGGATATATGGGGTTGGTTATGAAGGAGTTTAAGGGTAAGGTTGGTGGGAAAGATGTTGGTGAGGTTCTTGGGAAGTTGATGAAATAATTTTTAAAAAGGTTTAATTTCCTCCACCTGCAGAAAGCCGGCTTACGCCTTTTCCTTTCTGCACCAAATATCAAAATCTTTTTTGGGATTCATTTTATTCAGAAGAGTCTTTGATTGTTAAGAATATTTTTGATTTTTAAAAATAATTAATTATTGAGAAGTAAGATATAGCAAGTAAGATTATTGCGATGATTATTAGTAGAATTTTGAATAATGTTTTTTGGATTTTGAAGAATAGGTAGAGTGAGCCGAGGATGATGATTGTTACTGCAAAGATTAAGATTATTGTTTGGATGTCCATGTTTTTTAGAAGGGAGTTGGTTTAATAAAGTTTTGTTTTTATTATATATCTTTGTTCCCAATCCCGGTTTTTATATTTATTTGTCTTTGAGACTGTTTGTCTTTTCTAAGTATTTCTGTAAAAGTTTTTGTTGGTTTTTCTCCATTTCTACTTTGATAAACCTCTGGATAATCTTTTATTAATTTTAGCTTTGCAGATTTGGCTATTTTATGATATAATGGGAAAACAAAATCTTGTGGGGAATAATTTCCTTTTTGAGATGGAGTGAAGCCTAGTTCTTTAGGATTTATTGGTTTTGTTCCTAGGAGTTCTTCTAAATCTTGTTTTGTGAATGTTGGTTTTCCTGTTTGATTTAATTCGTAAACTGCTATATCTAATCCTGATAATTGAGTTTCTTTGTCTTTGTCTTCAATATCTTTTAGAGTTCCTCTTCTAATTCTTGCTAAGAGTTGACTGGGTTTTATTCCAAACATTTCTGCTGCTTCTTGAAGGGTATAATTTTTTAATGGTTTGACGTCTTCTTCAGTTAGATATGGGACTAATTTTTCTTTAAGATAATTATCAACCAAATTTTCAAATGAATGGTTTGCTTGTGGTAGATTTATAGTTTGAGGCATGATAATTTTTGAATTTTCCCTTTTAAATATTTTTAGGGTTTTTGAAGTATGTTCTAGAGTAAATAATTTTATAAACCTTGAAAAACGTTTAATCTTATGGATAGAACACATATTAAGGATGCATTTAGTAAGAAGGGCGAGGTTTTGCTAAAGGGATGGGTGCATGATACTCGGGATTTGAGTAAGATTCGGTTTTTGATTTTGAAGGATGTTAGTGGGAGGATTCAGACTCTTGGGATAAAAGGAGAGACAGATGAGGGTGTTTTTGATTTGATTGGAAATGTTCCTCGTGAAAGTGCTGTTGAAATTGTTGGTGAGTTGAAGGATAGTAAGCAGGCACCGGGTGGTAAGGAGCTTTTGATTAAGAATTTGAAAATTATTGCTGAAGCTGAACAGCCATTGCCGATTGATGTTTCTGATCATTCTAAAACTGAGTTGCCTAAAAGATTGGATTATAGGTTTTTGGATTTGCATAGAGAAAGAGCTCAGGCAATTTTTAAAATTGAGTCTACAATGATGAAGGCTTATCGTGAGTTTATGATTAAGGAGGGGGCTTTGGAGGCTGTTTTTCCTTCGGTGATTGGTGCGAGTTCAGAGGGTGGAACTGAAATGTTTAAGTTAAAGTATTTTGAGAAAACCGCTTTTTTGTCTCAGAGTTGTCAATTGTATAAACAGATGTTGGCTTGTTCAATGGAAAAGGTTTTTACTATTTTTAGTGTTTGGAGGGCAGAGAAACATAATACTGTTCAGCATTTGAATGAATCAAGGCAGTTTGATTATGAAGAATGTTTTGTAGATGAATTTGATGTTATGGATGTTTTGGGTAGATGTGTACAGTTTATTGTTGGCCGAATTTTAGAGGCTCATGAGGAGGATTTGAAATTGTTGGAAGTTGATTTGAAAGTTCCTAAGGTTAAGTATTTTAAATTTGCAGAAGTTGTTGATTTGATGAAGAAAAATAAAACTCCTATGGAGAAATATGATTTGAGTAATGATGCAGAGAGAAAGTTGAATGATTTGTTTCCTGATACAATTGTTTTTGTTCATGATTGGCC
>JABIDS010000010.1 GCA_018651605.1 archaeon
AAACAAAGTAAAATTAGTCCCATTCCAATTATACTTAACCTCATCCAAACTAGATTCAACAATACTCACATTAATCTCAACACTCGAATCAGAAGTTAACGTCCCATTCAAAACACTCTCACTAGTAAAATTAATTCCAGGCGCAGTTGCATCTCCTGCAGCACCAATCACCAAACTCCTCATCTCAGTTATATTTTCATTACCTGTAGAATCCTTAGCACTAGCATAATAAGTATAATCTCCATCATCCAAACCATCAGTCGCATTCTTAGATTGATTAACATAAAGATACCATTGACTTTGATCAAACTTCCGAAGATTTGACATATATAGTTGACTAATCTCCGAAGCGGACAAAGAACGATTCCAAATCCTTACTTCATCAATTGAACCATTCCATACATTACCCACAACATCATAATCACCAATAGTAAAATAAGAGGTTACTTTAGAAATATCTCCTGAAGCATCATCATTACCAACTTCAACTCCATCTACATATAAATATATATTGGAACCATTATAAGTTCCAACAACATGATGCCAATTATCATCATTATAAGTACTTGATGATACTGCATTAATATAACTACCATTATGAATTTGCCATTCAAGTTTTCCTTCTACAGATAAATCTGCCCTTATTACAAAACCATCCTGAGAACCTTGAGTTCCTACAATAGGGACATTTTGAGTTGAAAAATTATATTTAATCCAAGAAGAAACTGTTATTGCATCTGTCAATCCATCATCTATTGATTCATCAACATCAATCCTACCACTATCACCATCAAACTCAAACCCACCACCATACTTTCCAGTAGCATTCCATATAGCATCAACAACAGTCCCATTTCCATTCCCACCACCACTCACATCCACCACATGCGTACTATTCTCACCCAAATTAGAAACATTATCAAAATTCATCATCAAAACCAAACTATCATTAAACAAAGTAAAATTCGTTCCGTTGCCCTGCACACCATTTGGTGCCCAATTATACTTAACTTCATCCAAATCCAACTCAACAATAGAAACATTAATCTCCACCGAAGAGTTAGCAGTCGACGTCCCATTCAAAACACTCTCATCAGTAAAATTAATTCCAGGGGCAGTTGTATCTGCAGCAACACCAATCACCAAATTCCTAACCTCTGTTATATTCTCATTCTCACTTCCATCTTTCGCACTTGCAAAATAAGTATAATCCCCATCATCCAAACCAGCCGTCGCATTCTTCGACTGATTAACATACAACAACCAATTCTCAGAATCAAACTTCTGCAAATTTGACATATATAATTGATTAATCTCCGAAGCTGATAAACTCCTATTCCAAATTCTTAATTCATCAATCGAGCCATCTAAATCAAAATTTGCTGTTTCATTCCAACCACCAATCCTCACCAAATCAGTATTACTAGGGACAGTAGTTACCGAAGCACCACTTCCTGAATTATCCAATTTACCATCAAGATATAAATAACGAGAACCACCATTCATAACACCGCATACAAACTGCCAGGTATTTGCTACTGCAATATCATTATTTCCATTAATACGATGATTTGCAGTGTCAGCATCCCCAACATGAAAACTATATGTATGGTCTCCAGAACCATCTGCATTAACATTATACCAGAAAACCACATCAGCACCAGCATTATAATTTTTAGAAAAAATGCATCCATCATCTGCACTATCTGTTGTTCCTAATGTATCTAAATTTATCCATGAACATATAGTTAATCCAGATGCTCCATTGATTTCATTAACTTCTCCTATATTAACATAATCTCCCGTCCCGTCAAACTCAAAACCTCCCAAATATTTTCCACCACTCATATTTACAACTGCATTAAACTTTGCGCTCCCATTATTCCCACCACCACTCACATCCACCACATGCGTACTATTCTCACCCAAACTAGAAACATTATCAAAATTCATCATCAACACTAACGAATCATTAAACAAAGTAAAATTCGTTCCATTCCAATTATACTTAACTTCCTCCAAAGCAGAATCAACAATCGAAACATTAATTTCCACAGAAGAGTTCGCAGTTGTTGTCCCATTCAAAACACTACTAGAAGTAAAATTAATATCAGGAGCAATTGTATCTAATCTAAAACTAATTTCGCTAACATTAACATTATTCAAAGTATCATTACTCCAAATAATTACTCTATGTAATCCTTCACTCCAAGTAACATCTGTAATGTTAGTTCCACAATCAGCAAGAGTTGTATTTACTGCTAAGGAATCATTTGAATACCAACAAGTATCTAAACCAACTCCTGAATCTATTGTAGTATAATTAATATCATAGGTCGTATCTGTTGTATTTGTTCCATTTATTGTAGGTATTGTTATGTTTAAGAATGGTGCAGTTGTATCTAATCTAAAAGTTATGTTAGAAGAGTTAATATTATTTGAAGTATCATTAACGAAAACATTTACTAAATTTAAACCTTCAGCCCAAGTTTCATCTGTTAAGTTTGTTGAACAATCTGCCAACATTGTAACTCCTCCACCATTAACTTGCCACCAACAAGTATCTAAAGCTGTTTCATCAGAAGCTGTGTAGTTTACATCATAATTTATATCTGTTGTGTTGGTGTTATTTATTGAAGGGATTGTTATGTTTATGTCTGGATTAGTTGTATCTGAAATATCTTCGCTTTGTATAGTTACATTCCATGAAGAGCTTTCATTTTTAATTCCTTCATTCTTCTCAGCCAATACTGAAAAAATATAATCTTCATTTATAACCCCTGTTGCATTAACAAACCAAGTAATTATTCTACTTTCATCTTTAATAAAACTAGTTATATTTGGATTTGAAGTATTTGTATAAAAAGGTATTGAATCTGTTATATTCAAAGTCATTCCCCTATCTGAAATATATGCGGTTCTCATATCCCAATTACTTGCAGAAGAATTCTCACTCCACAACACCATTATCCTCTCATTGTCTGAACGATGTTGAGTGACTAATCTATCAAAATCATAATTAGTTTGTGAAGTAGCTAATACTTTTTCAGACCAAAACGAAGAATTAGAAACATCATACTTTTTAAAATATAATTCATTTCCTTTTGAACCTGTATCATCTTTATAATAAATAAACCATATATCTTTCCCATCTGTAGCTAATGAAACTTGCCAAACCTCTTCTCCATTCAATAAAATGTTATCAGATATATCTGTCCATCCAGAACCTGTTTCATTCCCTCTCTTTTTTAAAGTTATATTTCCACTACAATCAGATTCATTAGTTATATATGTAACATAAATCTCACCATTATCTAATTGAACAGTATCCATTGAACCAGTATGACTTAATCCACAAGCAGGATAAAGTATGTTTGTAAATTCAATATCTTTTGGTGTAGACCATGTTCCTCCAACAGAAGTTTTGTTTGCCTCATAAGATTCATCAGGATTTGCATTTATATGAAGAAAGAGATAGCCGTCTGAAAGTGGAAATACTTGATGGATTTCAGGATAATTAGTTACCACATCTACAGATTTCATTGGTTCATCTCCACTCATATTAGTAGCATTATTATGTCTACTAAATACATTACTAGCATCAGCAATAGCCACATATAAATCTTCAATAATATTGTCTCCAAAGTCTGGAGTTAAAGTTATTCCTTGACCAAAAGCTACAGGAGACTTTACAAATGTATCACTAGTCTCATTTACTAATCCTGTTGAATTTAATTTCCATCTCCACCATATCCAATTCTCACTTGTATCAACCGTTAATGCCCAAGCATATTTAGTCCCATTATTTTTACCAAAGACTACTGAATATGCTTTTCCATTATTATCTATATCTGAAATACTAATTCCTGCATCAAGCATATCATTCAAATTTGAACCATACAGTGCCTTTAATGTTGTCCCATCCATATAAAAAACCCAATATCTTTCACCATCATAATATGCAGGATTATTTGGTGGAACTCCTACAATAAAATCTGATGAACTATCCTCAATTAATGTATATGTTCTAGAACTAACGGGATTAAGAGTCACATTTATTAATCCACAATCTGCATCCCTACAGGTTACATTAACTGTAACATTAAAGAATTCATTCTGAGTTACATTTTGAGTAATTAATAAATCATCAGGGTATATAATTTCTAAATCTATTGTTGATGCAACAGCTTCTTTATATTCAATAGTCCAATTAGTTGAGTTCCAACTTCCTTGACTTGCATTATCAAAAGCCAAATAATTCCAAGTATAGTTTTCATAAATTGTTAAATTCACTGTTGAGTTTGCTTGATATTCTGTTGTTTCTGAAATTCCTAACCATTCGGTTGTATTGTAGAGTGTTCCATTCTCAAACCAAATATATAAAGTTGCATTTGTAATATTTATGTCGTCTGTGATTGTTGCGTTGAATGAGTATTCTGATGTTGTATCTGAAGATGTTGCGTTTGAAGGTGATACTAAACTTATTGTGGGAGGGTTGTCTGATGGTGCTTCAGAAGTATAGAAATCAAAAGTCATCCCTGCTTCTAATATTGATGAGTAAAAAGGATTAGTCGAATTACCTGCACTAAACTTATATTCAGGTAAAATATTTGTTGTTACAGTATCTATAGTATACGTTGCATTATCAGAAGTTGCATTTTCATAATCAGTATAATCCCAATTCGCCTTACCTTTAATGTAAAGTTCTTTTATTTCATCTGCTGATAAAGAACGATTGTAAACCATCATTTCATCTATAAGACCATCAAATTCTCTATCATTTCCTTGATTTCTAATACCTAGTTGAGTTTTCCCAAGATTTGCACCTATCTGAGCAATAGGAGAATCAATAGAACTATCATCAGTTTCATCAACACCATCAACATAAATCCATCCTCTTGAACCATCATAAACTGCAGTAACATGATGCCAAGTATTTAATGTTAAAGTATTTGCACTTGATTCATATGCTGAATCAGATGCTCCACTATGAATTGCTCTAACATTATCAGAGGTATCCCTTATAAAAAAAGAAATCCCATTTACACCAGGATAAGTCTCATCATAAATTCTCCCAAAACCACTCTCCCCCCAAGTCCTAGCATTAATCCATGCTGAAAGAGTGTATTCAGCATATTGATTAGAGTTATTTAATAAATAATCATTTATTTTAACATTATTATTATCTGAATTAAAATCTGCAGCATTTTCATAAAATCCACTTGAATTAATAAATGCCCCGTCTCTTAATGTCCCATTATTCCCATTCCCACTAAAATCATAAACATGCATCGCATTTTCACCAAACCCACTCAAATTATCAAAATGCCAATACCCAACAAGCCCATCATCCAAGGTATAACCAGTCCCATCTTCTGTATCATTATAACCTCTAGAAATATCCCACTCACCTAATCTTAATTGTAAGTTAGAACCGAATAGTTTTTGGAAAGAATCAGTTGAAACATTCACAGTATTATTCCCAGCAGTAATATTAAATTGTTTAAGCTCTTGAGTTCCTGGGGTTTTGAATCTAGATGATTGGTTATTATATATGTCTGATATTTGTTGTGCAGTTAGAGAGGTGTTGAATATCATGACTTCGTCGATTGAGCCGTTGAAATAATTAATACCTGAGGTTAATTTTCCAAAATATGTTCCAGATGTACTAGAGGTAATATCTCCAGAAGAACCCCTATTTGTTCCTAATACTCCATTTATATACATTATACCTATCCCACTTGTATTCCAAACATAAACAAAATGATACCATTGATTAGTTTGAGAAATTGCTACAGAATATCTTGAACTTTGAAAACTAGTATCATTATAATAATAGCCCATAATATCACCATCGTTTTGAAGGAAAATACCAAATCTACCCTGATTAGCAACGGTTTGAGAAAAAATAAATTGGTCTATAGTTAAATTATTAGTATTGAACCATCCACTAAAAGAAATATTATTTCTACTATAATTGATAGCATTTATTGTAGCTAATGCAACATAATCACCATCACCATCAAAATCCATCGCCCCACCATACGCCCCACTCGCATTCCAACTTGCATTAACAATCGTCCCATCATTCTCCTCCCCACTCCAATCATACATAGTCCCATCACTTTTATTCTCGACATCAAAAGGCATATACAAAACCAAACTATCATACGGTGCAACATCAGACACACTCAAATGACTAAAATTATTTTCAATAGTAACATTCGCACCACTAGAAACATTAAACTCAAGAATTGAAATAGTTGGATCCAAAAACACAACATCACCAATCTCATATGTTTTATTATCCTCAGATAATAAACCTTCCTTACCAAAATCCCTCTCAATATAAACAACAACCTTATTCCCATACTCCAAATCCTCAACCTCAACATTCTCCAAACTTCCATTCAAAACATCTTCAACAATTTCTCCAACACCTTCATCAACAACCACTCCAACCACCCCATCAATCCCCACAACTCTCCCAATCAAACCAAAAAAACCCAAAACCAAACTCTCTTCAACAACACCATAACCACTTTCTTTTTCTTTCACCTTTTCTTTATCTTTAACCTTCTTTATCTTTTCCTCTTTGCCCTCAGACAGTACGCCTGCAGGCGTATCCTTTTCCTCTTTCTCTTCTTTGCTCTTTTCCCCCTTATCCTTTTCCTCTTTCTCTTCTTTGCTCTTTTCCCCCTTATCCTTTTTCTCCTTCTTACCCTCATTAACCAAATCCTCATCAATCTCATCCAAACCCTCTTCATCCTCAATCTCAATCTCTTCAACCAAAGAAACATTCTCATCTAAAACCAAACTTTCATTAACTTCAACCTCCTCACTCACATTAACCAAACTCTCATTAACTTCAATCTCCACAACTTCACTCACATTAACCCCAACCAAACTTCCATTAACTTCAATCTCCACAACTTCACTCCCATTACCAACCCCTTCAAACGCCAAACCATCAACACCCATCCCCAAATCCGGAACATCAAAACGAACAACATAACCCTCATCAACCAAATCACCAAAAGACAACAAATTATTACCAATCAACAAACTAGAATCATCATAAACAACAACACCCTCATCAGAACTAACATCAATCTTCGCCATAAAATTCAAATCCTTCAACATAACATTATAACCCCACTTATACTCCACATCCTCAACACTATCCTCAACAACAACCTCAAACTCATCATCATCCAACTCAACAACAGCTTCATCAGAAACAACCTCCAACTCATCCTCACTCAAATCTTCAACAATTTCCTGAATCCCACTAAGATTAACCTCCACCTCTTCAACCTCCACCCCAACAACCCTTCCAGTCAAACTAATAACACTATTAAACAATTTAACAAAAAAACCCGTAAACCCATATCCACTTTCCAAACTACCATAACCTGATTCCTCAACATTTTCCAATAATTCATTATCTTCTGATAATAAAATTCCACTACCATAACCGCTTTCATCAGACAAAGAAACACTTTCAACAAACTCAGAATAATTCAACAAATCAAAATAAAGTCTAACTTTCCTAGAACCATAACCACTATCGCTCAAAACAAACTCCATCCGATCATTCTTATTCTCCCCAACTTTCTCATCCCCCAACTTAGGAGATTCAATAACCTCCAAATCAATCTCATTATCAAAACTCTCCAAAACAACCTCTTCCTCAACAAACTCAGAAACAACAAAACCTGTAAATTTGTAAACAGGATTCACAGCAGGACTTGAAATACTAACCACATTTCCAGATATAGGATTTGAAATTTCAAACCCCTCAAATATCTCCTTAGAATTCCCAACAATAAAAAATAAACTAAAAATAAAGAAAACAAAAAGAACAAAAATAGAAATTCTAGACAAATTAAAAAAATCATTTCTACTACTTAAAAAATTAAAAAGCTTAGTCATTTTTTACCTCCTTTTGCACTTGGATCTAAAAAATAAATCTTAGCCTTTCCAGCATCCTTACTAATAATAATCCCCAAATCAGCTAAACACCGTAGATAACCCATCAAAATAGCCCTATTAGGTTTTTCTTTTAGCTTACTATTAATCTCCTCTCTAGAACAAGCACCCTCTTTTTTCAAAATTGCAACAACCTCTTCTTTTAAGTTATGGTATACCATATAATCTACCTTATAGTATACTATAGATAAATTAACTATTTAAAGGTTTTTAACGAAGTTACTCTACATATTTTATGTAGAGTAATGAATATATAAATGTTTTTGATAGTAGAGTAATGAAAATACCTCCTACCCAAAAGTAAAGTAAACTCTCAATAAAATCAGAAAAGAAAAAATAAAACACCCACATCCATCAAAATTACAAGAAAAATAAGAAGAATCAAAATAAATTTATCCTTCTTTGCCAAAATAATTTCATTAACCTTAGCTTTATCAGGATTTTCAGTTCCAAGATACCTTTTTTTAACCTTGCCATTTTCATCCCTATAAGATTCATAATAATAAGGCCCTAATTTTTTCCCATTCCTATAAAAAAACCTTTCATGTACCATTCTAACAATAAACATAAAAAAAAATTAATTTAAAAATATATTTGTTCTAGAAAATCTATTTAAAAAACCAAAAAACTTAGTTAAAAAATAAAAAGATGAAATTAAAAAAACTAAAACTGCTCTCAAATAATCCAATAAAAAAGTTACCCCCACAATAAAATTAAAAAAATTCTGCAAAAGAATTTTCAAATTTTACTAAAACTTCCACTTACCCTCAGACTGCGCAACCTTACCATCCAAAATAATTTTAGCCTTAGACATATCCTTTACAATATCAACATGAATACTTGAATCATTCCCACCACCATTCTCCTTATACGCCATTCCCAAAGCCAAATGAATTGTCCCACCAATTTTCTCATCAAATAATAAATCATTTGTATATCTATCAATTTTATAATTACAACCAATCCCAAACTCACCAATATAAGATGCATTCTCATCACTCTTCAACAACTCTCCCAAAAATTCCTTACCCTTTTCAGCATCATACTCAACAATCTTCCCATTTTCAAATTTCAAATAAACTCCAGCTATCTGCTTCCCACTAACAATCCTAGGATAATCAAATTTAATCCAACCATTCAACGACTCTCTAACAGGCGCCATAAAAACTTCTCCACCAGGCATATTTTCCTCAGGATCAATCAAACAATTCTTCCCTTTAATAGAAAACTTCAAATCAACTCCATCACCTTTTAACCAAACCTCAGAACCTTTCTCAAATTTCAAAGCTATTTCCCTCAACCTAGGTTCTAACTTTATCCAATCCTGCAAACACGCACCATAAACAAAATTCTCATACTCATTCAAAGACATCTCAGCATCCTGCGCCAAAGACAAACAAGGATACGCAATAGTAATCCTCCGAATCTCATCCTTCTCATTACAAACATAATCAGAAATCTTATGCATTATCTTTCCTCTCAAAGCAATCTTCTTAGAATCAGCATTAGTCAACTCACGACTATTCATCTCAGAATTAATCCCAATATATTTATCAGCACATTTAACAGTATCAAACCAATAATCAGGAAAATGATTCAACTGCTCTTCATTTGCATGTTTATAAAAAAAATCACTAACATTCGGCAATCCCATCTTAACAATCGGAATCCCTCCAGCAAGAATAACTTCCTTATACAACTCAGTCAAAAAATCAACAGCCTCGACACCCCCACTAATAATAACCTTCTCTCCCTTTTTAACTTTAACACAATAATTCACAGCAATCTTTGCTAACTTCCTTGTTCTTAAATCTAATGGCATATCATAAGTCCCACCACCTCAAAAATAACACAAAACATCCCTATATAAATATTATGCCAAAACAAAACTATTTCTTCTTCCCCTTCCTACCCTTCTTCCCACCTTGTCCTTCCATTCCACTACCCCAAGCAACAAATCCAATTGCAATTAAATACAATATTCCTCCAATCTCTGGAATAATCATAGCAAGACTAAACCACCCAGGATATCTACATCTTTTATAAATTCCCCAACTAGCAATAATTAATATCACAAACAAAGATATCCATCCTACAATAGGAATTAAAACCAAAAACACCCATGCCCAATGAAATCCTCCCATCTGTAAAATCATTGCCCATCGAACAATTGGAATCCAAGCCAACCAATTATTTTTATACTTCAATTTTTTACCAATTTTATACCAAGCTAAAGACGTATAAACATAAATCGCAATCACAGCTAAAAAACCAACAAACAATCCCAATCCAATCAAGAATCCCATGAATCCTGCACCAACAGCATTAGCAGTTCCTTCACTAAATGGACACCCCTGACTACCTTCACTAACATTCATAGCAATTTCCTTACAAATCTCATAAAATTCCTTTTCCATTTTAATCACAAATATTATAACTCTTCAAAGATTATAAAGCTTATGCTTTTAGAACTCACCATAGCAATTCTTCTAGGCCTCTTAGCAGGAACTCTAACAGGCCTAACTCCAGGCATCCATATTAATTTAATAGCTATCCTCCTCCTCTCAATTTCAACAACACTCCTAACTCTAACCTCTCCTATAACCCTAACAATCTTCATAATTGCAACAGCAATAACTCACACATTCATAGATTACATCCCAAGCATTTTCCTCGGAGCTCCAGATGAAGACTCCTTTCTTTCAATTCTTCCAGGACACCAACTACTTCTAAAAGGCAGAGCATACTTCGCAATAATCTTCACACTCTACGGAAGCCTAACATCTCTATTAATAATCCTAGCATTAACTCCCTTATTCATCTATATCCTCCCAACAATCTATCCTTATGTAACAAGAATAATGCCATTAATTTTAATCCTAACTTCACTATACCTAATTCTAACAGAACCAAACAAAAAACTCTGGGCCTTAATCATTTTCACATTAGCAGGATTTCTTGGAATCTCCTCACTAAACCTAAACATCCAACAACCACTTCTCCCATTATTAACAGGACTCTTCGGAGCAAGCAACTTAATAATTTCAATAAAACAAAAAACAAAAATCCCTCCACAAAAAATAACAAAACTAAAAAACATAAGACTCTCTAAAACCTCAATAGCAAAATCTACATTAGCTTCAATAATTGCAGCTCCATTCACAGCATTTCTTCCAGGACTCGGAGCATCTCAAGCAGCAATAATCGGAAAACAAGTCACAGACATCCAAGACCAAAGAGAATTCCTTTTCCTATTAGGTGCAATCAACACAACAGTCATGGCACTTTCATTTATCGCACTTTACTCTATTCAAAAAACAAGAACAGGCGCAGCAGTCGCAATATCAAAAATCATTCCAACACTAACAACTCAAAATCTGATAACAATCATCGCAACAATAATTATCACCGGAATCTTCGCATCAATCATAACAATCCAAATCGCAAAACTAACAGCCAAAAACATCCACAAAATAAAATACTCAAAACTCTCCAAAATTATCATTATAATATTACTAATAATAACCCTCATATTCTCAGACCCAACTCTTCAAGGAAAAATCCTTTCACTCCTTCTCTTCACAACAGCAACATCCTTAGGAATTTTAACAATTTTAATCGGAACAAAACGAATGCATTTAATGGGAGCCTTGTTAGTACCGACAATTTTATTTTATATGTTTTAAACCCTAACCCTTCCCAACATTCCACCGACTAATAAACATTAAAACCAAAACAGCAATCAAGGTAATAACTAGTGCACTAAAATACTCAAAATAAATCGCACTTCCACTCAAACCCATCTTCTTAATCAAAATACCAACAGAATTCTGAATCGGCGTCCTCCACGAAAGAGCAATCAAAAAACCAAGAGCCGCACTAATCGCAACAATAACTTGCTTTCTAAATTCTTCCTTAAACATCAAAGCAGAATCCCTAGCACCTTGATACAATTTAATATGCAAACTTTTCTCAACCTCTTTCCGAACAGCCTTCTCAACTTCCTTAACTCCTTCCTCAACTTTCTTTTCAACTTCCTTATCTAATTCTCTCTTTATCTCTTTAGCAACTTTCTTTCCAACTTCTTTCTCAATCTTCTTTTCAACTTTAGAATTCATCAATATTCACCTATAGGGGACTTTGATTAATCTCTATTTCCGAAGGAAATCGCATCAAAGTCCTTCTTAGAGAACTAGAAAAACGAAGTTTTTAAAGTTCTCTATAATAACATTATAATACCAACTATATAAAATTAATCACAACCACCACACTTCCCTTTTCCATCCCAACAATAAGTACACAAATCTTTTTTAGGCAATCCAATAGCAGAAACCATGTCTCCCATTTTCTGATATCTTAAAGAAGTTAATCCTATATCTTTCCTAATCTCATCAACCATACTTGCATGAGGTTCTGAATTTTCATCAGCATAAACCTCTAAATCATATTCTCTCCGACCTTCAAGCCTTGCTATTGCCTTCCTACCTGCTAAATCCATTACAGACTTTGAACGAGAAAAATTCAAAAACTCACAAGAATGAATCAGGGGAGGACAAGCAGGCCTCATATGAACCTCTTTTGCACCATACTCATCATACAACATCTTAATATTATCTCTTAATTGGGTTCCTCTAACAATTGAATCTTCACAAAACAAAATCTTCTTACCTTCAATCTTAGCTTTTATGGGAAGAAGCTTTTTTTGTGCAACTAAATTTCTCATTGATTGATCTTGAGGCATAAAGCTCCTTGGCCAAGTTGGAGTATATTTCACAAAAGGCCTACCATACCTATAACCTCCTCCTTCTGCAAATCCAATTGCATGCGCAGTTCCAGAATCCGGAATCCCTGCAACCAAATCAACCTCCAATCCTTCTTCTTTATCAATTCTAGCAAGAAAACCTCCAGATTTATTTCTCATATCTTCTACATTAATTCCCAAATAATCCGAAGAAGGATAACCATAATAAACCCATAAAAAAGAACAAATAGCAGACTTATCTTCTGGCTTCTTCAATTGTTCATAGCCCTTCTCAGTTAAAATACCAATTTCACCAGGCCCCAAATTTTTCTCAACTTCAAAACCTTGATTTAAAAAAGCAGTAGTCTCCAAAGTCGCAGCCATTGCACCATCTTTTTTACCAACAACAATCGGCGTCCTCCCAAATTTATCTCTTGCTAAATAAATCCCTTCATCTGCCAATAGCATCATAGAAGAAGAACCTCGAATCTGTTCTTGAGCAATCTGAATTCCATCAACATAATCTTTTCCTTGATTTATTAAAATACCCATTAATTCTGCAGGGTTCTTATCTCCTCCACTCATGCCTAAAAAATGCCCATTATTTGATTTAACATCTTCAACTAAACTATCTAAATTACTAACCTTCCCAACATGCGCAATAGAAAACTTACCAAAACTCGTATCAAAAATCAGCGGCTGAGCTTCATAATCACTAATAACTCCCATCCCTTTTTTTCCAGATACATTCTTATAAAAATCTGAAAATTTAGATCTAAACTGTTCATTTGCTAGAGAATGAATTCTCCTATTGTGGTCTCCATCCAAAACATCCAAACCTCCAAACATTGTCCCCAAATGAGAATGATAATCTGTCCCAAAAAATAAATCCTCCACACAATCTTTCTCTGACACTACTCCAAAAATTCCACTCATCTCTTTTCACCTAATCTAAAAAACCCACCAACTCTTTTAAACAATCATATACTCTAAAATATATTTTAAACAACAACACACAAATTCCAAAAAATTTCCTTATCCCGTTCCCTCACCATCATAGTCCGCAATAACTCTTGTTCTTTAGATCTTGCACCATCAATCAATTTTCCCATAGCCTTTTCATGAGGAAAATGTCCATTCTTATAAACCATTGAATCATAAGAATCCACAAGAGCAATTAATTTAGAATATTCAATAGCTCTTTCAACTTCTTCTTTTTCAAAAAAATCAAGTTTCAACCCCAAGACTTCCTCTAAATTTGGATAAAAATCCTTTTGAGACTCATGATGCAATAAACAAGCCAGCCCCGAAACTCTATAGTTTCTTAATCCTTCACAATCTAATCCTTCCCTCTGACCCAAAGTCAAAATCTTATAACCTTCTGAAGGATGTTTCTTAACTTCCTCAATATGTTGCCCTCGATAACTCCAAGGTTCCTCCAAAATATCACTATCATTTCTCAACTTACCAATATCATGAAGCAATCCAGCACAAAAAAGCTCCCTCAAATTTAAATTCTCATAATCTCTAAACTCTCTAGCAAAATCACCCAACCCAAAACACATTTCCCCAACCCGAACACTATGTTCATAAGTAACAGGACTATGCTTAAACAACAAACCTAAATAACATTCAATAGATTTTTCATCCTCCAAAGAAATCCCCAACTCACTATAACAACCATTCAATCGGGAGGGCGGTTCATCATCTTCCATAATCAAATAACTATTTCTTCCAAGTTTAAAAACTTATCTAAAACAACTTATCCAACCCCCTCCAAATCTCAAAACCACTTCTCAATATGTGAAGCTTCATATCTGAAGCGAACTTTTGATAAATGGTTCAAAACCACTTCTCAATACTTTCCTGTTTCTCAGTTTCCTTCCCAAAAATACTCTCAATATACCTTTTAGTCAAAATCAAATCCTGCTCAATATATGTAGGCACATCATAATTTTTAACCAAATCCAAAGATGGCTCCAAATATTTAACAATACTTCCATAAGAAATAGTAAAAATAAGTTTAGGATTATTACACTTAACACATTTCCCATCCAATGGCGGACGACGATAAATCTCATTACACTTCCCACATCTAAAACTCTGCTGACTAAACTTTCTCAAATTACCTTTCAAATCCCTCATAAAATGCCTATCAATTATAAGTCTTGCAACATCTCCTTCATTAACAGAACCCAATTTCTCACACAACAACATCTGTGCCTCAACTTTTTCCCTCATACTCGGCAAAGTCTTATAAGAACTACAAACTGCCCCTCCATTAAAATTATCAGTATCATGAGTAAACCCGGTATTAACATAAGGGTCCTCACCCCTACCAATCCTTTGCTTAACCATCTCAATCTCAATTTCACTACTATGCTTCCTTGCAAAAGCTTTTTCATACAATTCCAAAGGATAACCATTAACCAATTCAAAATCCAAAATCTGATCATCAACTTCTTGGGCATAAATCTTTCCATTCAAAACCAAAGGAGCATCTTGAGTTCCACCCCTATGAGAAGGCAAAAACTTCCTAGAAAAATTCACCAAAACATCCATCAACAACATAATCGCAGCCTCATCTCCATCACAATCACGCCTCATAGCAGCATGCAAATAAGCACTTCCCAACAAACCCTGAACTTTTGTAAAACCAATTATCCTGGAAATAACTCCTGCACAATTATGAGGAGACATACAAACACACAACTTTCCAATCAAATCATCCCGAGTCTTAACATTAAAAAAACTATCCAATCCATAAACCTTAACCAACAACTCATCCATAAAATTACAAATATTAATAAAAACATCATCACCTAATTCATCACCTGCTTTAGGATTACAAGGCAATAAAACATCATGAGGCTTCAACTCCAAAATCTGTTCATCAGAAACCAACCCCTCACCATAACAATCTCTATTATAACCTAGTTGTTTTAGTTTACTAATACTAACTTCAATCTCCTTGGGTTTAAAATGACTCAATGGCAATTCAGTCATATCATATCTAATAGTCCCATCTTTATTTACACACAAATTATGCTTAGCCCTTAAAATTCCTTTTTCCACCATTTCTAAATCATGATCCGCTGAACTAGTCCCCCTAATTCCTTTAATCAATGGAGGAACCTCAACCCTCATCATTCCTAATCTCTCCCGTGCCTTATCATAATAATGTTTAACATCAATCTTAGTATTCTTGAATCTATCATTTCTATCATGAGTCTTACATTTCTCGTCGCTAATTTCGCTTTTACACATCCTACAATAATTCTTTTTTTCTGTTTTCCCCCCACAACATTCACAACTATTAAAAATACTTTCCCTCTTACATTTATTACAATAATTAAAAGGAAAATCTCCCCGAACACTTCCAACCTCTACAGCCGCATTCAAACTCCTCAACCTTCCTCCTTCATTTCCAACAGGAAACAAAGCATTAGGACTTCCAGTTAATTTACGAAGTTTAGCTTTTTCAGGCCTCCCCATTCTACTTCCAACAAAATCTCCAGCCTTATCACGAATTTCAAACTTACTTAACCTATTAACAACCTCTAAAACATCTTCTTCAAGATTATTAAAATCATAATTAATTTGCAACTCCTCAGAATAATTTTTATCAAATCCTAAATTCACCAATAAAGCACCACTATCTTCTAAATTCAAAACAACATTCTCAGTACTTACTTCATGCTCAATTCCCAATAATTCCATCGCCCTTTTACCTGCTTTGAATCTCTCCTTCTCTGAACTATTGTAAGGAAACAACAACTTACCATTACTAATTCTAGAGTGCTGAAACCAATCAACAAACTTCAAAAAATTATCATAATCAATTTGATTCCAATAATAAATATATTTAGGATGCAATGCCACTTTAAATCTTTCAGACAAGCTAATAGCCTCACTTAAACCAATCTTCAAATAATCCACAACCTTCCAATTCTTAGCTTTTAATTCCAAATCCCACCACTCCTCCACATAACCAGGCTTAAGCAACATAGCATTCCTATTCAAAACATCACCCAAAGGAAACAACAAATCTCCCAAATAAATTATCTCCTCAATCTCTTTATACAACATCCTAGTTTCATCATAATCATGCATTTTCCTAACACTTCCATCTTTAAATTTAACAATAGGTCCATCAATTTCATCACAAGGAGTAGTTGCACAACCCTTTGTCGGCTTTTCAATTTTCAACTGAGTCCCTGTTGCAATAAAATCATCTGTAACAGCCATCGTCGCTGGATGAACACTAACTGCACTAAAACCTGCAACTCTTGAACGCCCATACCTAAACCTAAACCCTTTCCCAGGATGCCCAAAAACAGGCCTTCCTGCAACCAAATCCTTAATATAAGTAGGACTAGAATCAGTTTTCCCACTATCTCTTTTCTCATGTAATTCAACATAATCATCCAACCATTCCCAATCCTTCACCTCAAAACCACTTTCTTGAACTTTCTTCAACAATCTCAAACCTTTCTTAGCTTTTTGCGCCAAACCTTCTGCAGCAACCAAACAAAAACCACCCCTAATAAAATTACTATCTACCCTAGGCAAATCCTTATAATTTGAAACTTCTCTTTTTTCTGTTGGGTCTCCACAAATTTGAATCGGAATGTTCTTAGCAATAAACTCCATCTCCTCTTCAGTTGGAAGATACTGTAAATTAGTAACCCTATCATGATAATCCAAAAGTTCAGTAACAAACCTTTTACATTCCTGTTCACTCGGGTCATACCTAGCATATCCAAAAACCTGCCTCAGATAATCAATCAACATTAAAACAACACATGTCGCAGTTGTCCCTGCACTTCTAATCGGCCCAGAAAAATAAGCTTTAAAATACTTCTTCCCATCCCTAGTCTCACCAGTTTTCAATTCAGTATATCCTTCAATCGGACTAGCAACAACACCTAAAGTAGTATAAGCAAAACCAACCCTAATTCCCGCATCAATCGCTTCCAACTGACTATCAAACTTACAAAACTTCTCCTTAGCAATTTCCTCAGCAATAGCAAAAGTAACCTGAGGTTCCAATGCCCCATACTTTTTCTCCAATTCTAACAGCCTATTAATAATATCTTCATTATCTAACTGAGGATAAACAGTTGCAATCAAACGAACAACCTTTGCAGCCATTGTCAAAGCCAAAGGCACTTCAACTTTATCAACCGGATCCAACCCTTTTGCCCGAGCCATTTCAGCAACCTTATAATTTTTCTCAATCTCCTTACTCAAACTATCAAAATATGCTTCAGTTTCAGGTTCAAAATCTCTTTTTTTAATCTCACTCATTCTTCACTTCTCCTTCTTTAACTTCGCAAACCATCTCCTCATTTTTTACACTACAATCTTTTTCAACCTTAACACTCCCATATTCCTCAACAGCCTCGCTAAAATCTAAAATCTTAATCGCACCACTTTGCAAATTTAAAAGTGGAACCTTACAAGGATCTGGTTGATTTCCCACCTTTTCTTCAAAAGCAGTCATTGATTGCCAACAAGAATTACTAATAATCAAAACACCATTATAAGTTTCAATATCTGTCTTATGCAAATCTCCTGTAGTAATTATATCTGGAACCTCTTTTATCAACATTGAATCTTCTTCCTTACTAGGAATATAAACAGTAGCACCATGTGAAGGTGCCAAATGCCTTCTCAACAACAAATGCTTAACTACTTTCGCAGGAGTGGCATGAGCATTACATAATCTTAATTCTTCAATCTCTCCAATAACTCCATGCATACTCGCCCCATGATACATCAAAACTTTAATGCCTTGTTTTTCATTAGAACCTTCAATTTCAATCAAACTAGGATTACTAACCAAACACAAATTATCCAATTCATGCAAAGGCTCTGCAAAATCACAGCCAATCGGAGGCTGAGGTTCTGCAACTCTAACAGCATCATGTTGCCCAGCACACTGAATAATAGTAATATGTTTAGGAATCTTATCATAAAACTTTTTCAATTTAACATACTGCTCCTTAATATCCTTCACAATCAAATCCTTCTCTTGTCCTGGATAAATCCCAACCCCGTCAATAGAATCCCCTACTACAAACAAATATTTAATTTTACTCACCAATTTCTTATTATTCTCACTACTCAACCAATTAACAAACTTCTCAAAATTCTTCTCTAAAAAATTCCCACTCCCCAAATGAATATCTGACGTAAATAAAGCATAAACCTCCTCATCAGTCCTATTTTTCTCTTTAACAAAACAATCAGGATAAAACATATCATTAACATACAAGAACTCCCGAGTCCCAGAAACATTAAACCCAATAATATCATCCAACAAAATTTCCTTGGACTTTTCAAACAATTCTTCCTTGCCTTGCCCTATCAAAACCTTAACCTTTCCAGTCAAATCTTCAATTTCCATAATAAGATTCTTATTTTTAGTAATCTGTTTAGAACTTACAATTCCAATCACAGAAAAATTTCGATTATTCCCAGAAATTTTATCAATAGATGTCAATCCCTCCAACTCTTGCCTTTGTTGCAAAAGATTTTTCATAAAATTATACCTATTTCTAAAATGTTTTACAAAATCCTTTACTGTTAATTTCTGAGCAGCAATAACTGGAGATGAAAGAATCTTAACACTACCTTTTTCACGTTTACCCTCGCTGTTTTCACTATTTCCATCAGTTACCCCTACACTATTTCCATCCTCTTCAACTTTAGTTGAAGAAACATCTCCAACAACTTCACTTTCCTTCCTAACCTCAACATTAATACTTAAATTAACAAAATATTTCTCAACCAACTTTTTCTTATCATCTCCTAATTGAAATAAAAAAGGCTGAATCTTTTCAATATTTTCTCCAACTAACGAACGAGTAATCAACTTTTTCTGAGAAACAACAGCAATTTTATTAATTATCTCATTAGCCACACTTTCATCATCCAAATCTCTTAAAAAATCCAACATATCCTTATCTAACAAAAACCCTTTCTCCAAAAACAATTTTAATATATTTTGCGACATTTTTATTCACCAGTTTTAGCAACACTTAAATCTCTTTTTCCAAAACACTATCAACAATAACCTAAAATAAATTATCTAACTTTTTAAATTAAACTATACTCTAACATATCTCTAAAACTCCAACGCCCCATCCAAAATTCCTTTAGCCCTCTCAACAATACTCTCTGGAATAGCCAACTTAATCTCCCTCATTCTACCATGCCTACCCTTGCTAATAACTCTCGCATTAATAATTCCCAACATATCAAACTCTGCAATAATATCTCCAACCCTTCTCTGAGTTAAACAATCTATATTAACCCTTTTACACAATTCTTGATAATGCATATAAACATCCCCTGTATAAATCCCTCCATCATCTTTAGAAGTCAACTCAAAAATAGAATACAAAACCAACTGAAACTGCTTAGGCTCTGTCTCAATAATATCCAAAATCTTATCCCTCTCAATCTTATCATTAGCATTATCAATATGCTTCATTTCTATTTTTGGATTTGCCTCTCTTTCAGCTAATTCTCCTGCAACCCTCAATAAATCCAATGCCCTTCTGGCATCTCCATGCTCCCTAGCAGCAAAAGCAGCACACTTTGCAATAACTCCATCTGAAACAACCTTATCCTTAAATGCTCCATCAGATCTCATCCTCAAAATCTCCTGTAACTGCAAGGCATTATACGGCGGAAAAACAATCTCCTCCTCACTTAAACTCCTCCGACCCCTCTGATCAATCATATCCAAAAATCTCAAGTCATTACTAATCCCCACAACAATTATCTGAGTATTATTCAACTCAGAATTAATCCTAGTCAAATTATACAAAAACTCATCAGAAATCTTCTTAACAGCCTGATCAATCTCATCCAACACCAAAATCAACAATTTCTCATCACTCTTTTCAAGAATCTCTAAAAACTTCAAATAAACCTGATCTGTAGGCAAACCTGTAGCAGGAACACTCCCACCCATCTTCTTAATCAACTCCGCCAAAATCCTATATTCAGTATCTGCAACTTTTTTCAATTTGCAATTCAAATACTCTACCCTCAAAATCTTTTCTTCATTAGCCCTCTTCAAAAGCTCATTAGTAACATGTTGAACAGATAAAGTCTTACCAGTCCCAGTTTTACCATAAATAAACAGATTACTTGTTTTTTCTCCTAGCAAACACGGAGCCAAAACAGACGCAACCTGCTCAATCTGCTTATCCCTATGAGGAATATCCTCTGGAGAATAATTTGACTGCAAAATCTTTTTCTCTTTAAACAAACTCCTCTTTCCAACAGAATCAAAAATCTTATCCAATTTACTCATCTCTTTTAACCTCAAATAAACTAAATAATCCTCCTTTATAAATATGATTATAATTTAAAACCATCACCCTTATTTCCAATAAAGAAAAATAATAAATCCCTGCATTTCTCTCGACAAAAAAGAAAATATAGAATATAATCCTAATTAAATTTCAAAAACACTGACACCTTACTTTCTTATGGAACTTATTTTACTAAATCTCATTACTATTTAATTTAATTCTCAAACATATAATCTATAATATATATTATAAAATATATATTCTACTATAACTATTAACTAAAAAATTACTAAAAAAATCAATTTATCCTCGATAAAATAATATAACGCTCTAATATATATAATATAATATAATAAAGTTTATAAATAAAAATAAAAATAAAAAAACTCCAAACGAAACATCTCAAAATAACTTTCCAAACGAAATCAAAGGGTGACACGCCCACCTTAACCTATCAAATAAAACACCCCACCCTAACCTATCAAATAAAACCCAAATCCATCAAATAAAATATAAATTTTATCAAAATACATTATAAAAATTTAATTTATTAAAATCACACAAAACTTTATAAAGAATAACCCTCTATATTAAACATGGCAGATAAAAAACCACATAAAGAAATTTTAGGAAAACCTGTCGTAACAAAAGAAGGAAGAAAACTAGGTTCAATAAAGGACATAACTTTTGAAACAAGAACAGGTGAATTAATCCATTTAGTATTAAAGGAACAAACTCCTTACACATCCCAATTAAGTCTAGAAACTTCTCAAGACAAAGAAACTTTAATCCCTTATAATTCAATAATCGCAATCGGTGATTTCGTCGTAGTTTCTGAAGAAGATTTAATGTAAATAATCTCTAAATTAAATTTTAATAATTTGCCCATTAACTCTAAAACAAACCCTTCTCCACAATAATCTTTAAAAACCCATAATTCCCATTAATTCTATAAAAAGAAAATGAAAATAATAGGATATAATTTAATAAAAATTTCAATAGAAAGAAAAGAAGATCTTCAAGGAGAGCTTAAGATAGATCAAAACATAGACATTCAAGACATACAAAAAGAAACAGTCCCAATATCTGCAGAATCTGCAATAAAAATAAAATTTAGATTTACAATTGATTATTCAAATGATTCTGCAAAACTAGCGTTTGAAGGATTTTTAGTAGTTCTTCCAGATAAAGAAGAATTAAATAAATTTCTTGACGCATGGAAAAACAAACAACTTCCAGAAGACCATAAAATCCCGCTTTTTAATTTTATAATGAGCAAATGCAATGTAAAAGCACTAGCATTAGAAGACGACTTAGCACTTCCAACTCACATTCAAATGCCAAGAATAAGTCCACAACAAGAAACAAAAAATTAATTCTTTTCAATCAACTTTTTCAATTTGCCAAATTCATAAATCTTGTCATCTTTCTCATTATAAATAATAACCTCAAAATTTTTTAATCTCTTATCCTCTAAGATGAAACTAAACTTTTTACTCTCAGCCTTCAATTTACTCAAATCATAACCATAACTCATAGGACTAAAACTTGGTAAAACATAAACCTTTAAACCCTTTTTCAAACCACCAAAACCTTTTACATCACCTTTTAAAAAACATTTATATTTTTCATTTTTATATCCATCATTTAAACTAATCGCAGGATGTAAATGCCCAACAAACAATGTTCCAACACCCTTTAAACATTGTTCAAACAACTTATCACCATGCATAAAACAAACATCTCCTAACTTATAAAAATTCTTCAACTCGATTCCTCTTTTCTTAGCAATAGGTTTCAAAATATTATCATGATTTCCCTTAATCAATATCACCTCACCTTTCTCACTCAAATAATCTAATAACTTCAATCCTTCACTCCATTCTGAATCCAAAATCCCTCCAAACTCATGCTTCAAATCACCCAACACAACAATCTTTTCAACACTTCCTACCAACTCAAAAATCCTATCCAACTTCTCAATAATCTCTTTAAATTGGACCCTTAACAATCCCTCCATCTCACCAACTCCATCATAACCCACATGAAAATCTCCAAATACTAAAATCTTTTCACCAACTAAAACAGCATCTTCTAAATATTTAATATTTACCATAAAAATCTAGAATATCTGTCTGTCGAACTGTCTTAGACAATAAGACAGACACTAATTCTTACTAATCCTCCTTTTTTTAACAATACTTTGCATAACTTCCTTATGCATCCGTTTCAAAAAGTTAATTTTATCCTCTATCTTCATCAAATCACTATAACCTTGCAAAACCAAATTTAATGCAAAAGGACTCGGCAGTTCACTATGAACATTTTCAACAACAATCTGCCCACTATCAACCAATTTCAAAATCTCACAAGCCTTATCAATATCCATCAAATCTTCCAAAACCTCTCTCCTCGCCTCCTTCAAAATAGGAAAATCCTTACTTATCTTATTAATAGCACTCATTAAAAAAAACGACTTCATCTGCTGTTTACCAACACTTTTTCTTTGCCCCTTATAATTCCTAAGAATCATCAAACTCCGCGCAGCACAATGTCTAAATCTCCTCTTCAAAACTTCAGTCTTCAAAATAGCTTCTTCAACAACATCTCTAAGATTCCCACTATTCAAAAGTTTCATAGCCTCATCAACAGGAAGGTTCTCCCCTGCAAAATAAAAACCATTATCACTAATTCCAATTTCAATATCTCGCCCAATTTTCTGCCCCATCAAATAACCAATCGCCCGAGACAAAACATCATTAACCCTCCTCCCATAAAGAGAATGAAACACAACATAATTCTTCTCACCTTTATAATGCTCAACCAAAATTTTCCTATCATGAGGAATCTTTGAATAATTATACTGTTCATAAAAATAACGATAAACAGCATCAGCAACACTATTTCCACAATAACAATATTCCTTAATCCAATCAACAATTTTCTTTTTCTTACTCTGCCCAGAAATCCCTTTATCTAAAAATTTCTTCTCCAACAATCTCCTAAACTTCCCAATTTCTAAAGCTGAATCAAAACTCAAAGGCAACATCTCACTAAACCAACTAGGAATCGTAGGATTCCTTTTAATATCTGCACGAACATAAGCCTTCATTCCTTTAGTATACATAAACTGGTATTTCTTTCCACCTAAAACAAAAACATCTCCTGCCTTAATTTTCTCTAAAAAACCCTCATCAATTACCCCTACCTTATTCCCCTTTCCATCTCCAGAACTAATCACCACAGAAATAAAACTTTCCTCAGGGATAGTTCCAATATTAGTCATATAAATAACTCTCGCCAATTTCCCCCTCTTACCAACTTCCTTACTATCCTTATCATACCAAATCTTAGCATAAACATTACGATGCTCCAAAGCATACTCTCCAGACAAATAACTAATAACACTCATAAAATCAGCCCGGCTCAAATTCTCATAACAATAACTCTTCTTAATAATTCTAAACATCTCATTAATATCCCAAATTTTATTAATACACATCCCATAAATCTGCTGGCTCAAAACATCCAAACAATTCTTAGGAATATGAATTCTATCAATCTTCCTTTCAATAGCATCCTTACTTAAAATAACACTCTCAACCAAATCATCCCTATCTGTAACAATAAATCTCCCCTTAGAAACATCATGCAGCTTATGCCCAGACCTACCAATCCTCTGCAAAGCCCGAGCACTACTTTTAGGACTCCCCAACAAGATAACCAAATCAATAGAACCAATATCAATACCCAACTCCAAACTAGTAGAAGTAACAACAACCTTTAATTCCCCTTTCCTCAATTTGTCTTCAATATCAAACCGATATTCTTTACTCAAAGCAGAATGATGAGCTCCGATATTTTCAGTGTAACTGTTAGGAAACATTTCCTTCAAATGATTAATAACCCTTTCAGTCGCAGCCCGCGTATTCGTAAAAATCACAGTAGTCTTATGTTTTTGAATAAGTTTATCCATCAAACCATACAAAGAAGAATGCAAATCATATTTATCAGTATCAATCAAATCACTAACCCCTGTCAAAACTTTTATATCCATTTTTTTGTTTACCTTAACTTCTGCAACCAAACAAGGCCTATTTACCCCCACTAAAAATCTAGCAACTTCCTCCAAAGGCGCAATAGTCGCACTCAACCCAATCCTCACAGGATTAATTTTACTAAGTTCCTCCAACCGTTCTAAACTAATACTCAAATAAACCCCCCTCTTATTTCCCAACGAATGAATTTCATCAATAATAATATATTCAACCCCATAAAACAATTCAATAAATTTCTTAGTAGTCAAAGTAATAGCCAAACTTTCAGGAGTAGTAATAAAAATATGTGGTGGATTTTTCAACATTTTAGCTTTCTCATAACTAGTTGTATCCCCAGTCCTCAAACCAATACGAATCTTCTGCAACTTAATCCCATGAATACTAGCCAAAAACTCAATTTCCTCCAAAGGCCGAACCAAATTAACATAAATATCATTATTCAAAGCCTTCAAAGGACTAGAATAAATACAATAAACCTTATCTTCTAACTCATTTTTTTTAGCCAGACTAACAAGATAGTTCAATATTGCAAGAAAACTAGTCAAAGTTTTACCATTCCCAGTAGGCGCACTAATCAAAATGTTCTTCCTCTCATAAACATTCATCACACCATATAACTGACTCTCTGAAAAATCTTTAAACTTACCAAAAAACCATTCTTTAACTAAAGGATCCAAAATATCCACTATCTCTGACACTTTTCGCAGTTCTGCCTCAACAATATATTCTTGTGTTTCCATAGAATCCAGCATAACACAGACAGATTAACGATTTATAAAACTTCCGAATAAATCACTTATTCTTTCTTTTTTCAATAATAAATAAACGCACAACCAATAAAATAACAATCAAAAGAACACTAACATAAACATAATAAATAACCTCCAAACGATCTAAACCCCTTTCCTTAACAATCTGTTCTTCTTTTATAACAATATTCCAAGTTTTAGAATCAACATCAGTTCCATCAATAACATCCACTCGAACAATATAAATTGCACTATCTAAATCCTTCAAAACAAAACTATTCACATCTTCCTTAACTAATTTCCCATCAAGATACCATTTAACACTTTCATAACTAGCACTCCCAATAGAAAGAGATTGACTCTCTTCTCCAAAAAAAGAAACAACCTCCTGATTCGGAGAAACATTATTTAGTTTAAATTCTGCACCATCCACCAAACTCCCAACTAAAACCACTCCAAGAAAAACAACCAAACAGACTAATAACCTCAATTTCATAATATAATCAATAACAACAACTTTAAAAACTTATTCAGTATATTATATAAAATGAGGCTGAGTCAAGAGAAAAAAAATAAAATAACCGAACAAATTCTTTTATATCTCTACAATATATTTCCATCGCAACCATTCACAGCAGAAATAGCAAGAGAAATAGCAAGAGATGAAGAATTTGTAAAAAGAATTTTATTTGATCTGAAAGAAAAAAATTTAGTCATAGTAATAAAAAGAAACAAAAAAGGAGAAATATTCTCAAGAAGATTAAGATGGAGATTAAGCAATAAAATTTATGAAATATATCATTCAAAACAAAATTAGACAGCACAAATATTTAAATAAAAGCCTAACAAGTTTTTTTAATGAATGAAGAACAAATAAAACTATCTTTTTCAAAAGTTAAAGATGATATCACAAATCTCTATGATGAAATAATTCATTTAAAATTAGAACTAAATGAAATAAAAATAACATTAAATTCCCTTAATAATCAACTAATTTCTCATAAAAACCCTAATTTAATTAAAAATCCTTATACGACAGACAATTCGACAAATAATCATTTAAATCAGACATTATCTGTCAATAAGACAGACAATCAGACAGTTCCACAGGAAATAGAGGGGTTAAAATACTCAAATCTTAATAGTTCCACAGGAAATGAAGGGGTTTCGACAGACAGACAGACAGACAATAAGACAGACAGACAGACACAAAAAATACCTGAAAAAAGCATAGAATCAAACATTCAAGAAGCCTCAGACATCTTAGATTCATTAGATCGTTTAAAAAAAGAAATAAGATTAAAATTTAAGCGAGTAACAACTCAAGAAATGGCTGTTTTCTCGACGATATATCAATTAGAAGAACAAGAGCCCTCTAAAACAACCTACAAACAAATAGCAATTAATTTACACTTAAGTGAGAGCTCAATAAGAGATTATGTACAAAGAATGATTAACAAAGGAATACCTATAAAAAAACAAAAAATTAACAATAGAAGGATTATTCTGTCTGTTTCTAAAGAGCTCAAGAAAATAGCAACCTTGTCGACAATAATTCAATTAAGGGGCCTTTAAACAACAAAATTGGGCACTTAAGGTTAGAAAGAACCTCAGAATTTTTTCAACAAAACCCCTCATATTAGTTTTAATTTAAATTCGTTGTAACGAATATAATCGAACATAAACTGTTTTTATTTATTTTAAGATAAAATCTTAAGTAATTTAAGGTCTGAAACCCTTAAATTTGAGTACTACGAGCCTTAAAGAACTAAGCCTCACCATGATTCAAATTACCTAGGAATTTTCTTTTTTGATAAATAAAAACCTCTTTCTCTCACTTTTTTACTTAAAATTGCCTGAATCAAATACTCACTTTTACAATCTCTTTCAATTTCTCTCACTTTTTCAGGGTATTTTATCATTTTTTAGTATCTCTAACTCTCACTTTTCACTTTTTTTAGTTATTTTTATTGTTTTTGACTCACATTTCTAGATTTTAACAAAATAGCTTTAGTTTGCTCAGGAATAAAGACTCTTTTTTTATTATTTTCACCAACAATTTCTTCAAGCAATCCTTCACTTTTTTGTTTTATACTATTAATCTGACCCCTTACTGTAGCCTTTGTTTTACCCAACATAGCTCCAAGATCCTCATAGCTTAATTTCATATCAGAATTTAACAAAACAAAGATTATTGCTCTCTCTGTAGTTGATAAGTTGTCTAAGAATACTGTTTGAACACCCGTTTGAACACTGTTTGAAACACCTTTAAACGTTGTTTGTTTATTAAACACTGTTTGAGGTTGTTTAAAATTTTGCCCATTTCCGATAATAGAGAGTATATTCTTAACATTTTCAAGCTCATCTTTCACCGAAGATAATTCTTCCTGAAGTGTTAAAATTTCATCCTTTTGCTCAGAATCCGTAGCATCAAGGTGTTTGATCCAAGTGTTGTATTTTCCCATATCCTGTTTAACACTGTTGAAGCCTGTTTGAACAGCTTGTTTTAATTCCTCAACTTCCTTTTTTTCTGCTTTTTTACTAAAAAATCTCATTATAATATATTTAGAAAAATATACTATATAAAGGTTGCTATAAACAACCATTCAAACAATCAATCACCGTCGATAAAACTCTTTTTTTAATTAATTAATTAATCAGTTTTTTTAGTAAAAATTAACAAAAAACAACTGTTTAAACACCTTCATTCTTTAAATTTTTATAAAAAACAACTGTTTAAACAACTTAAAAATTAAAATAAATCAACAAAAAACCTCTAAAACAACCCTTAAAACGCAAAAAAAGGCTAGTTTAAAATAAACAACGATTAAATAAATAAATACCTCAAATTAAACTAAAATTATCTCCACATAACTAATTAAAAATAGCTTAAAAATTAACAATAAACAGCTTAAATTAACAATAAACACTAGTTTTATTAAAAATTAACAAAAATAAAAATTCAAATTAATTTAAAAAATTAAATAATTAAACCCCCTAGAAAATAGAATCTACCAAAATAATAATTTTAAACATCCATAATTTATATTTATCAAAATAAAACCCCTCAAATTTTCTCATTTTATCATTAGTATCCAATTTTAATAAATAAACCAAAACAATTAAAAGCTACAAATATTACAAATATTTATGGAACCAAAAGAAAAAAATTTAAAAAATCTAGAAGAAATCTCCGAGGCCCCTTCATCAAATAATCGTCAAGAAAATATAATCGATGGGGTAGGATTAATAGGAGTTTCAGTATTTGCATACTCTATGTTTTCAAATCCAGTTAAGGAAAGCATCCAAAATACTACTAACACATTTTACAATTTTTGTCAAACAGTTTCAAGTTATATAGATTTTTTATCTTAAAAATAAACCACTATTAATAAAAACTAAAACTTTCTAGCAAAAACTAAAACTTTCTACACGCATGAATCTAAGAGTTAGTAACTACAATATAATCTAAAATATTAAATTAAGCACTACAAAAACACAAGACTCATTAACTAAATATTATTAATTCCATCAAATAAAATGAAAGAAGGATGGTATGTTAATAAAAATGATTTTGCAGATGTAGTTCATGTAACAAACAAAACAATTGAAATGAAACATCCTGCAACTGAGGCACTATTTTATCTTTCATTAAAAGACAACCAAAAACCTAAAAAAACAATAGTTCCATTTGGTTTTGAAGATTCTTATATACCAATTAGAGATATAGGGGCTCACGCAAAGGCCTTAAATAAAAAAGCATTAGAATGTTTAATCATTTCAGAAGCAATAAGAGATGCTCAAAAATCAATACAATATGGAGATTCTCAAGGCAGTCTAACACCAAATCCTCCAATAGCAAACAATCAACAAATAACAACAGGCCCTCAAGACAGAAGTGACGAATAAAATTTCTAAAAACAACTCAAAATACTCCTAAAAACCCTCTATTCCACCGACAAGCAATTTTACACGTAAGAAGTTCGCACAACGTATATTGTGAGAACTTAATTAAAAATAGGAGATTTTCAAGAAAGAATCAAGGCTCAAGATGGAGATTAAGAGCGTAAAGGTCTTTGGACTTTTTCAGCCCCTATTTCTTCACCTGTTGATAATCCCATATCATAGGTTTTATATAATACTTTCGCTATTTTTTTCTGTTAAATCTTTTGGAGGTATTTCCCTAGTAAAGGCATTATATATTACTCTAAGATCCTCTTTACTTCCTCTTACAGGTCGACTTTTATAATTTTCAACAAATTTTTTTAAATTCATCTTATCAATTCCATGCATCCTATATTTATAAATATTATGTCAATAAAAATCAACCAACTAAAACTTCTTATCAAAACCTAAAACTTCCTACACCTTGATTGTAGTGCCTAAAACACAACTAAACTATAATGTAGTTACTAAATATCAACCTTTCCTTTAGCCCAACTATTCTTCAACTGTTTACGGCCCACACGCCCCTTCTTTTTCAAATACTTACCTTTTAACCCACTCCGAGGCGAGCCCTTAGAAAACCCATCCACCTTTTTCTTAACATCTAAAGATTCTTCCTCATCCCAACAACCATCATAATCAAATTCTTCAATCTCACATTCTTTTTTTAAATCAAAATCCTTCATTCTAAAACACTGTTTAAACACTACATAACTCCTTACAGCCATAAATACTACTTCCCTTCAACTTCTTTTCAATCTCCACTAATCTCTCATACTTCACCAGTCGCTCTTTAGTAAAAGGCGCACCACTCTTAATCTGCCCACACCCTAAACCAACAGCTAAATCTGCAATAAAATCATCTTTGGTTTCACCACTTCTATGGCTAACCATTACTCCCCAACCAGCCTTACGAGCCACCTTAAATGCTTCTATGGCTTCACTAATAGTCCCAATTTGATTAATCTTTAGCAATAAGGCATTACACGCTTTATCCAAAACAGCCTTCTCAATTCTTTCAACATTTGTAACCAATAAATCATCACCTACAATTTGAACCCTATCTCCAAATAAATTATTAAACCTAATCCAATTTTTCCAATCATTTTGCTCAAAACAATCTTCAATAGAGACAATTTCCAAATTATCTATTAAACTTCCATATCTGTTAATCATTTCATTTCCATTAATCCCATTATATTTTCCATTTTTAAAAAATTCAGATGCCGCAACATCCAATCCAATTTTAACCTTTCCACCATAATTCAAAACAATTCTATTTAACATCTTTAAAGCATTTCCATTACTTAATTTCCTAGGGGCAAATCCTCCCTCATCACCTACATTAGAACCTTTCAACTCACGACCCAACTGAGAATAAATTTCCTTACCAATCTTAAAAGATTCTTCAAAACTCTTAGCACCCACCGGAGCAACCATAAATTCTTGAAATAACAACTCATTTTTAGCATGTCTTCCTCCATTAATCACATTAAAAAAAGGAACAGGCAACCTTATCTTACCCCCACTCAATTTTGAAATATATTCATACAACTCTTTTTTATCTGCAAAAGCTCCTGCACGACAAACAGCCATAGAAACACCCAAGATAGCATTAGCTCCCAACTTCCCCTTATCAGACGACCCATCAAGTTCAATCATTTTTTTATCAATCTTAGACTGATCACTACAATCCATACCAATAATTTCAGGACCAATCAACTTCCTAACATTTTCAACAGCTGTTTGAACACCTCCATTTTTATCCCTTAATTCAACTGCTTCATAAACACCAGTTGATGCTCCAGAAGGAACACTCGCCTTAAACACTTTCTTCCCAACAACCACTCTTACTTCAACAGTGGGATTTCCCCGAGAATCTAAAATTGATCGAGCTCTCACCTTTTTTATTTTCATAAAAACAAACACCTAACAAACTTTATAAACATTATCCACACACGATAAACACCATTCAAACAACCATCCAAACACCTACAACCCAAAATTCTCAACAAAATTCTCAATTACACGATACTCTTCCAAAAAATCATTTCCCCTAGTTTTCAATATAAAAAATTTCTTCCCTTTATCATCAGTTTCCAAAGAAACAAAATCCTTATTCAAAAGCTCATCAACATAATCCTTAAACATTTGTGGAGAAAGATTAGATGCATAAAGCAACCGAGTAGGTTTGATATTACGATTATTTCTAATTGCATTCAAAATGTCCTGTATAACCTTAAGTCTTTCTCTTTTCCTTGCCATTTTATTTCCTTGTAAGTTTCACCACCCCATACAAAAACAACACAAAAACAACAATATTAATAAGATAAACATTCAACAAAATCCCCTTATTCCAACTAAGATAATTCGCCAAAATAGCATTTAATATCCAAGCAGTCAAACTCAACAACATTGCTATAAAATAAAACTTCAAAAACCTATGCTTATCTCCTTTCATTTTGTAGTTCCTATAACTAATAATACTTGCAATTAAAAACAAAATTATCTGAACTAAAAACATAAACAAGTAAGTATCCCATAATGAATCCAACATCGCAATTAATAAAGACATAACATAAAACACCAACATCTTAAAATTAAACAACGAACTCAAAGAACCTTTATCAGATTTTTCAAACCTTTTCCAAACTAAACTATAAAACAAAGAAAAACCTGCCATGATAAGAAAAAATTCAAACAAAATTATAATTATAAAATAATTTTCACTACCTATAATAAATTGTGAAATCCAACGAGAACCAAGAACATACCTAAACAAAAAAGCAATTCCAAAGAAAAAGAAGGCATTTCTAAAATAACGAATCCCCTGATGCAAACTTAATTTAAACAACTTATGTGTCTTCAAAACAATAACTGCGCAGATAAACACAACTATAAACGAATAAATAAATTTAAACAACTCCATGTTCCCACTAATTAAACTATAATCAAACATAAAATTATTTCCTTTCTAACTTATTTAAAGGTTTATATTCACCACTATATAGGTATTCTATCTATTTTCACTTCTCACGCTTTATAAAGAAAATTTCACTTAATAAATTACAATAATCATAATAATATTAGCTATAAAGTCTGGCCAGTTTTTATAACTAATATTTTAAGAATTAATTTTTCTTCAAAGCTTCAAAAATCTCTTCAAGCATTTCTTCATCTGAATCAAAATTCTTTTTTAGTATTTCTTTATTATTAATAATAACTTTTCCACCATCCTTAGTAATTTTAACTAATTCCTTTAGTCCTCCAACATACCCCAATCCCGCATCAATAAATTCCCTATCTTTAGTAATCCACCTTCCCAACCCATCATTAAAATTATATTTATAATAAGTACGTGAACCAAAAAATAACCACGCAGGATTGTAAAGAGTTATTCTAACTCCTTCCCTTAACATCTCATCAGACCAAACAATTTTAGTTTCAATAACTTCTTCTCCCCCTTCAACTACCTCTTCTTCTCCACTAACCTCCTCCCCTTCAACCACCTCATCTCCGACCTCTCCACCATCAACTACCTCTCCTTCCACAACCTCATCTCCACCAACATCTAAATCCCCTCCACTATCACTAACAACTTCTCCATCATTCAAATCCTCAGAAGTATCTTCAATCCATCCATCATTTCTAATCTCAACATCCAAAAGGTTTGAAGCAACTTTATTGTAAAGTTTACCAAACCAATAAAGCCCCCGAGCCCTATAAACATTATTCACACCAAGTTCAGTCAAAAGTTCCAAATCATCAACAATACTTTTAATTTTTTCTTCAACACTTGCCTCACTCTCTCCTTTTTTAATAATCAAACCATTCACAGAACTTTCAATTTTATTAGCCAAACTTGCACTTTCAGAACCAACAAGATAATCAACATCTCCAAAAATATCTTTCAATTCAACATTCTCTAAAATTTCATTTTCAATCCCCTTATCTCTAACAACATCTTTAACAGAATCACTATCCAACCAACATTTAACAGAAGGATCATCACAATAACCAACTTCTTTCCACCTACTAGAAAGAGAAGACTCCTCACGATATTCTCCATTAGTAACTTGTTTACCAGGATTATCTGTAGCACAAACCCTTATAATCCCTCGAGAATAAAGTTCAGAATTCAAAAAATCCTCAACACCTGCTTGAATATTGGGATTAATCAAAGAAAGCGCAGAAGGAGTTCCAGCAACACAATTTTTCTCAGAAATAATATTAGCATCAATCTGTCCTTGAACATATTCATCATTTATTCTATTAATTGCATAAGAAGTTGAAACCTTACCAAAACCACATTCCTCACGACCATTAACACTAACACACAATTGTTTAAATCCCGTAGGAGCACTAAAATCTCTTGTCTTATCAACCTGACCCCCCCTTGCAACATAACCTCTATCAACATTATAATATCCAGTCGTATGAACACTGCCTGCAGAAGTAGGCAAGTCCTTCAAATAAACATTATATTGAGCACCAATATCTTTTCCAGCAAAAATATGAAAGTAAACCTTATAATGAGAAAGGGCAGGAACAGTTGCACTAGTTAATTGACTTTCACTAAACCAAGCATGATATTGAACAGGACTATCTGGTTCTATTAGTGCCTCAAAAAAACCAGCAGAGCCAGGAACAGTTTGAGAAATAAAAGACTTGCAAACATCACTTCCTATTTCAGTTGTTGAACGAGCATTAAATGCTCTCACAGAATTAACAGCATATTCATTTTTGAAATATCCAATAGCATTCTGAGTATTTTGCCAAGCAGATTGAATAACACTATATTCTCCACCACCACGAACCTGCCCATATGCTCCAGCAAGCAATCTTGGAACCAAAACTTCTAAAAAAGGTGCAGCTTGTTTCCAAAAAAATTCACAAACATAAATACTTTTAATTTCATCACAAACTCCAATATTCCTTCCAGTATTAACACTTTCATTTAAACAATCCACAGTTGAATTCAAAATACTTATGTAACCTTCTAATCCTGCATGAACACCTGTTAAACAAATAGGAACAGCAATACCTTCCTTATAATTTGGCAAACATAAAACCAAACTTCCAATAATTCCTGTTTGCATTACATTATCTACCCTATATTTTCCTCCCAAATCACATCTTGAAGCAGGACAAACAACAGGATCACAAACATTAAACAAAAGATTACAATCAGAAATACTCATGAAATCTGTACACCTCCCAGATTCACCACCAAAAGAAGTCCCACTATCAAAAGTTTTACCATTAATTGTAATTCTCTCTCTTCCATATTGTTTAGCAGCCTCTGCAATAGCTCTCTGCGCTTTATCAATCAATTTTTTAGAATCTCCAATACTCATTCCAGGAAAATTAATCTCTGCACCAGTTCTTTCATTATAATATCTACAAACATCATCTCCACTTTTCTTAAACTCAATTAAACCATTCTCACCAACATTACAAATATAATAATTAACAACTCTTCCAGACTCGTCATAAGGTTTTCCAAAACCACTCAAAACATAAGTCATTTCAACATACCAACCATTCTCAACATCAAAAGGAACTTCTGCAGGCAAACCTTTATACGGTTCTCTATCAAAATATTTAACTTTTAACCTATCCACACCCTGAATCCTATTATTATAACCAATATCATTATCTTGTTTTAATCTATCCATTCCAGCTAAACTCATATAATCTCTAACAGATTTTTCAGCATCTCCTTCAAGTTTCTCTCCAGTTGAGACAATATAAATATCTCCTTCAGGATGATATTCTCCACCAGCCCTTTCAACCCTATTAACTTCAACAATAACTTCCTTACCACTCACAGTTTCATTAGCCGTAAAAATCTCCTTACCAAAAACTTTACTCGAAGGAATATAAATCCTCACAACCCTATTTCCAGTTTCAAAATTTTTATAAATATCATGACTTTTATCTCCCTTAGTAATTGTTTTAATATCTCCATAAGTTACAGAATCTCCAAAAGCATTAGTCGCCTTAATCCCTAAATTTTTATAATTCTCATTAGCCCCTTGAGTTTTAATCGCATCGGTATTCTCCTCATAATTTTTGCCCATTAAAACCATCCTTCCCAATTCTTTATCTCCCATGTTCTTCAAAACCTCACTTCCAGAATCCTTGACATTTGACAAAGTCATTATATTTCTTCTTTGTTCATGAGTCAAACTATCCCAACTACAAATACCATTTTCACCATTAAATGAAACACTTTTTCCACCCTCTCCAGGTAAATCAACACTTCCACCCTTACCTTTGCACCATTCATCAAATTTCACCTTAAATTTATCTTCGACTTTTTTAGTATCAACCCTTCCTTCAAAATCCAAAAAATCACTCCTCTCAATTCCAACCTCATTCTGAATTCCTTTCAAAATATCATTAGTTTTCTTTATTTCATCAGAATAAGTTTTAACATCACTTTCAATCTCATTTTTCTTATCCAACAAACATTGTTGCAAACTAACATATTCTTTATCATTAACTAACTCCTCACATTTTTCATTCCAACCACCAAGATTCGTCATCAAATCATTTCTCGCAATAGATTCTCCATTTAATCCAGAAAATAAACTCTTAGTAGTCAACAATGCAGACGTAGCAAAACACGCAGTCTTCATAACCTTAACCACATTACCCAATTGCGCATTAATTTTATTTAATTTCTCAATACTCTCGATTAAATCCTCTGCCATTTCCTTAGCTTTTTCAGGACTTAATTGAATAGCTCTTTTTTCAATTCCAATCCTAAATGAAAATTTCGCATTAGTTCTAGCCCCATAATCAACAGGCTGAACACTTACCTTAACCTGCTTTTTAATATTTATTCCAATCAACCTAATTCTAACCCCATTCAAATCAATTTGATTATTATCCAAACTTAATCTATGACTCTTAACATCCTTATTTCTTCGAGATTTAATAATTACATAATTTGTATCAACTTTTTCAAGTTCAATAGTTTGCTTCACATCAGCATTACTTCCAACACTTTCAACATCACCCAACCCTAAAGTTTTCTCACTTGCATCAATCATCAAAACAGCGCCAGCATCACTCTTACTAGGCCTTTTAAAATCCAATAAATCAATAAAATGTTGCTCTTCATTTATTGAAACAACAGCCTTAGAATTACTATTATCATACTTAACCAACAAATCTTTATTCCTTTTTGCATCTCTCGCAGCAGATGAATCAGGATAATCTCTAATAATCTGATCATAAAAATTCAAAGCCCTAGCATTCATCCCAAATTGCCGAGACAACTGTGCAGCCTCAAATAAACCATTAGCAGCATAAGCATCTTTCTCAGGCCCCTTTTCATTAGGATAAATATCAACCAAATCTCCATATTTTTGAATAGCCAAATCATAATAGTCTTTTGCTAAAAGCTCATCTGCACCAATATCTTCAACAGCCCAATTTTTATCAACCATTGCAGAAACAAAATCCAATTTAATCCCCGAATAACTATCTCCTTCTTTCAAAACCGCAACTTTTACATTATCCTCTAAAACTGCAATTTGTTCTTTAGTTAACTTTTTCTTATACCCATTTTTAATTCCTCTCTCAATCTCACTTTTCAATTCCCCAATATTCTTAGAATTTTCTTTAATTATTTCATCGACAATAGAATTAACTCCTTTCTCAACAAAATCCTTTTCAGTTCTAGAAAATTCATCCCCCACCAAAACAACATACTTTTTATTACTCTTATCTTGCCCAAGATAAGCCAAATAAATATTCTTATTAGCATCCACTCTTTCATTAACTATAACTCTTTCTTTTATCTCATTCCCTAAACTAAATTCTGCTGCACCAGGATTTAAATCTAAAACAAATTTCCCCCCAGCCCCTGAACAACTAACACTTAACTTGCCTCCAACTCCATTTGTATCCAAACCACTAACACTACACTTCCCATTCAAAAACTTATCTCCTTTTGAAACCCAAGTTTGTTTATCATCAATTTGAATCAAAGCACTATCAACAGGAGCACGAATATCTTCTACCTTAATTTTCATCCCTGCAGAACAATAATATCCATCCAAATGAATCTCCCCAGAAGTCTCACCATTCTTTAAAGTAACAGAAGTTTGCCGACTATCTGCATCCCTATAAATTCCAATTGTAGCTCCATCTGAATCAATAGATTCTGCCCGAACATACGCCTTACCATTCCAAAAACCATTCTCCAGATATTCTCTCAACCATTCCTTATCATTCATCTCATCAATATAAAAATCACTATTCCCAATACCAAAACTCCCTTCACTATCATAATCAATAGTCGCAGTAATATTCCCCTCAACAAAATCCGGCATATCTCTTTCAAGCGCTTGCCTTGAAACTACAATAACCAAATAACCCAAATCATTATTAACAAGAGAATCCAAAACATTAGGTTGATTATATCTATCTGTTCTTCTTACAGCAGCCTTAGAAGGAAAATAACTAACACCTGAAACACCTTTAGGATACTCTCCCTTAAAATGTAAACTCCTAATTCTTGAAACATCAATTAAAGGATTTATCTGAATAGATCGAACCTTACAAAAAACAGGAACATTTTGCTCTTCCAATAAATCAGACCGAACAACTGCAGGACTACAACTTCCAGGAATTATCTGCATAATTATATCCCCCCCAGATTGGCACATAGATTTATCAAAAGTCCCTCCACCAACATATCCAGAACCATAACTAGGGTTAGTAAATTGAGGATTAACAGATGAACCATAAACATTATAATCATTAACACTAACAACAAAACCAACTTGCATAAACAAAACTATTACAAATAAAAAACAAATCTTTCTCATCCAAACGCCACCCCCACATTTCCATCTTTAACTCTCTGATAATTACCTTGCAAATCTTCAACCTTTGAAGGAATACCAAAATCATCAACACTAAGAATCAATTTATTAGAACCACTCAACTCACTTTCACTAACATAATAATTATTAGTTCCCCCTCCAGAAATACCGCTCTCAATATTTTGCTCAGGAACTTCCATATTAAAACATTTTTCTTCCGTAAAACCAAACACTCCTGCAACACCACTTTTAGGAACATCAACACATTTCAAACTACTATCTCCTTCTAGCTTCATATTAACATCACTATAAACATAAACTTGAACTTCATACTGCCCACCTGACAATTTAATCTTTTTTTGTTCAGGATATGCAAGAGTAACTTTACTCTCTCCATCAAATGTAACAATAGCCCGGCTATTTGAACCAATATTCATTTCTAAATCCAACTCATATTCTTTATCCAATACAATATCTACAACACCACCCTCAACACTATCCATTAAATATTTTTCAGTTTTGTAACCCTCTGCACTAGCAATTAAATAACCATTAACACATTGAGGAAACTTTTCAGTCAAGATAGCATTATCACCAACAATCTTGCTCTCACCAATCTCACAACTACTATCAAAACACTTAAACTTAATTCTTGCCTCCACAGGCTCCAAATTACTATTATAAGTATAAACATCAAATTCACTATTCTTATGTTCACATAGTTCTGGAATAACGTCAGGCAATCCTTCAACATCTAATGCTTCTCTTGGTTTATTTTTATCAATCATAACAACAACTGGAAACTGAAACATTTCATTTCCTGAATACAACTGAACCAAAACTGGAAAAGCAAAATCATAAACAAAATGATAAGGAGCATAACAAAAGCCCATCATTTCCAAACCTTCTTGATTTCCAATAGGATCTGCTCGGATAATTCCTCCATCAGAAGGCCAAACTTCCATTTTCATAGGCCAATTAGGTGAATACATGAAATTAACATTAGTATCAACATCCTCTCCAATATCTCTAACAAAATATTTATTTTCAGAAGATTTCAAATCATAATAATCTCCTTTAATTTTAATTGCAGGAACATTTGCTTCCAAAGCATCAATCATTCCCCTTCTCACTCCATCAACCTCCCAAATTTTTGGAACACAACTAATTTCAGTTCCATCAACAGGAGCATACAATCTCAAAATATCCACACCATAATTCTCCAAAAACATTTCATCTTTATTATTCAAATAAATCTTCTTAGCTAAATCATAAAACTTACCAATGCTGGATTGAACATTATCTGAATGACTCTCCCCAGTCCAACTACTTTCACCAAAACTAATCTTTATCCTTTGCTTAACTTCAAAATTAATTTTATCTTTATCTATCTCAATATCCACTCCAACTTTTTCATTATCTAATTCAACCTCAAACCCATTTTTTTCAAAATAACTAAAATCACAAAGAACAACACCGCCTTCAACAAAATCTTCTAATTGACTCTCCATTTTACCTTCACTAGGAATTTGCTCTTTTTTAATTCCGTTTCCAGAAACATAATACCAATAAGGAATTCCCAAACCCATAAAACCTAAATGAGATGAAAAAGGCATATACTCACTTCCTGGAGAAAAATCAGGACTTTCAATATAACCTCCTTGTTCCCCCAAAATCCTAGCACCATTAGAAACTTCATTTTCAATACAACTTAAATAATAATTATAAACAGGCTCTAATTCTGCAGGAACATTAGCAAAAGAAAAACTAGCCCTAAAAATAAAAAATAAAACAATCCCAGTAACAATAACTAATGCAAGAATAATAAAAACACTCACTTGCCCCTTAGAATCTTTCATTTTCAAATCACGCATTTTTCTTACCCTTTTTAACCTTATTTTCAATTAATTTAATAATTTCAGTATTAATATCTTTTTCATTACTATCTTTAAACTTTTCCCATAATTCAGAATCTTCTATCAAAAGCAAATATTTTTTCATTTTAGTCTTTTCAAAATGTTAGCATTTTACACCCCAATTCCCCTTTTCTTTTTCATTTTACACCCAATCTCCCTTTTTCTTTACATTACTAAAAACATACACTATTTAAATCTTTCTTATTAACTTAGTAACTTACTTAGTAACTAAGAACAACATAAGAAACCTAAAAAGAATAAATGGTCCTACCAAGAATCGAACTTGAGATTTATCCACGTCAAGGATACGTTTTGCCACTAAACTATAGGACCCTATTATAGGATTAAAATCTTAATTTTTAAAACCTTTGTTTTAAATCCTTCTCTTTCCAATTTTCCCACCTTTAACCTGCCCCCAATTCCCTCTAACAAACTCAACATCCAATTCTCTAACATCAATCTTAGCCAACCTACATAAATCTTCAAAAAATTCCGCATCCATCAATCTCCGCTCAACATAATAATTTTTCAAACTAGAATATTTAACATCAAAACCAAACTGTAAAATTCCTCTCAATGAAATACAACCCAATCTAGCCACAACTAAATCCAAAAATTTTCTCTGCATTCCTTTCTTAAACAACACTCTATCCATAAATAACTCCGACACCATCAACATCCAAAACTTTAAAAACCCTTTCATCAACCAATTATTATACGAAAATGAAAGTACCAAAAAAAACACCAAGATTTTGCCCCAAATGCAAAAAAAGAACAGAACAAAAAATAGACTTAGTTAGTACAGGTGGTAAAAGAGGAACTTTAAAACGAGGTTCAATCGCACGTTCAAAATTAAGAAACGCTTCACCAGGTAAAGGAAACCAAGGAAAAAGAAGTAGAAAAGCAATCAAAAACTGGAAAAGAAAAACAAAAACAACTACAAGAAAAGTTTTAATCTATACATGTCAAGAATGCAAAAAATCAAAACATGCTAAAAAATCCAGAAGAGTATCTAAATTAATTGTAGGAGATAAATAAGATGATATTAAAATATAGGAGAACCATACAAACTTCGAAGAAGCTTTCTTTAGGGAAGATATATAAACTAAAAGGAGGATGCATCCAAGGAACCTTGGTTCCTTGGATTAGGTGTCTTAGATAATGGCAAAAAAACCAAAAACAACAAAAGTAATATCAAGAAGAAAAAAATTCATAAAAGTAGAAGTTCCCTTAGCAAAATCAACAATTGAACTAATTGGTTCATCACCTGAAGAAATTCAGGGAAGAACAATAAAACTAGACTTAACAAGACAATTAAAAGGAAAATCAGTAGAAGCAACCGTTAAGATAAAAACAGAAAACGAAAAACCGATAGCAAAACCAATCAAACTAAAGCTTATGCCTTATTTCATAAGAAGAATGATAAGAAAAAGAATAAGCTATGTTGAAGATTCTTTTGAAACACCTTCACAAGAAAGCATGATAAAAATAAAACCTTTCCTAATCACAAGAAAAAGAGTATCAAGAGTTGTAAGAAAAACTCTCAGAAATAAATGTAAAAACTGGATAGAAGATTACATTGCAGAAAGAAAAGACGACGAAATTTTCAACGAAGTTTTATCAAATAGAATGCAGAAACCATTATCTCTAATGTTAAAGAAAACATATCCTCTTTCGCTATGTGAGATAAGAGTTTTAGAAGTAAAAAGAACCTTAGAAAAAGATGAAATACCAAAAATAAAACCAAAACCAAAAAAAGTAGAACAAAAAGAAGAAATAGAACAAGGTTTAGATCAATTAGCAGAAATAGAAGAAGAAAAAAAGAAAGCAGAAGAAGAAATAAAACAAGCTCAAGAAAAAGCAGTTAAAAAGGAAGAACAAGAAGAGAAAGATAAAATAACAGAAGTAAAAGATTCTGCAAAATTACTTACTTCAGAATCAGCGGCGCTTTCAGAATCCAAAAAGGATTCTGAACACAAATCAGATTCTGAACCAGCTACTAAAGAAATAAAAGAAGCTAAAGAAAAAACTAAAGAAAAAGAAACTACCACTAAAGAAAAACCTAAAAAAGAAAAAACACCTGCAGGTGTACCTTCTGAAGGCAAGGAGAAAAAAGAATGATAGAACAAACATTGGTCTTAATAAAACCTGATGGAGTAGCAAGAGGATTGGTTGGAGAAATAACAAAAAGATTTGAACAAAGAGGATTAAAAATAGTTGGATTAAAATTAACCCAAATAAATGCTGATTTTTCAAAAAAACATTATGCATCTCATGTAGATAAAGATTTTTACAAAGGTTTAGAAAAATATATTCTTTCAGGACCAATTGTTGCAATAGCAATCGAAGGATTACATGCAGTAGAAACTGTAAGAAAAATAGTCGGAGGAACTGCTCCAAAAGATGCATTTGTTGGAACAATCAGAGGAGATTTTGCACATGTTTCATTCGAACATGCAGACAAAGAAAAAAAATCAGTAGCAAATTTAATCCATGCTTCAGGAACCCTAGAAGAAGCAAAAGAAGAAGTAGCCTTATGGTTTTCAATAGATGAATTACATTCTTACAAAAGAACTGATGATGATCATGTTTTATAACGAATCAAAAATCTTTTAAACCCTTATTCTTATACTAAATCATGCCTCTATAGCTCAGTGGTAGAGCAACTGATTTGTAATCAGTAGGTCGTCGGTTCAAATCCGGCTAGGGGCTTAAAGAGGGCTGAAAGCCCTCATTAATTTCTAAATAGATTTGATGCCGCCCCGTCGGTTCAAAACCTCCAAAAGCAACGGCTTTTGGATGGATCAAAAATCTTCGATTTTCTGAGTCGTCTAGGGGCTTAAAACCTCCCAATATCAAACCTTCTCAAACCTTATTAACTCCTATCTCTACAATTCAACAATGCAACATATAAGTGAACTAAAAGAAGTGAAACACATTAATTTAATAGTTTTTGATGTGGATGGAGTTATTGTCCCAAGAGGAACAGAAATTATAGAATCAGGTTCTTCAGTAACTTTTAATCTAAAATTTCCTCCAAAAAAATTTATTGAAACAACAAAAGAACTTCTTAATTATTCAAATGTAGCAATATCTTCAGGTAGAAGCATGTTAACACTAAAAACAATGTTCACTGAACTTTTTGGAGAATATAAAAATAATAACCATTTCATTCTTCAAGCAGAGAATGGGGGAAGAATTAGTATAGGTCCTGAAGAAATAGGGGCAGGACACAACCCAGATTATATAAAATCATTATCAACTTTAAGGGCAGAATTAAGAAAAGTCCAACATCAACACATCAAAGGATTTGAACCAAAAGAAACTTTTTTAACAATCCACTGCCAGGACAGAGTTCCACAAATAGAAGAGATTATAGACAAAAATAATTATTATCTCATTTGGAATGGTGAAGCATATGATATTGGCGACCCGAATATAACTAAAGGAACAGGACTTCAGAGAATCAAAGAATTATTATCTCAAAGAACAGGAAAACCTATCAATGCAATAGCAATCGGAGATCGTCAAAATGATATAGACTTACTTCAGCAAGCAGACATAAGTGTTTCAGCAGATGCAAAAGTATTAACAGAAGCAAATTATTATGTACCAGATGACAATGAAACACTGCCAGGATTAATTCTTGCAAAACATCTTCTTGAAAGATTTAAAGAAAACTAGGTTATCTCAAAATTCTTCTTCCACCTACACAAAACTTTTAAACACTTAATCCTTCACAAAAACATGACAGAAAAAAACCAGGTTTACAAATGCGAAATATGCGGAAACATAGTTGAAGTTTTACATGAAGGCAATGGAACATTAGTTTGCTGTGGAAAACCTATGAAACTCCAACAAGAAAACACAATTGATGCTTCAACAGAAAAACATGTCCCAATAATAGAAAAAATAGAAGAAGGCAAAATATCCATAAAAGTAGGTTTAATCCCACATCCAATGGATCCAGATCATTACATAGAATGGATAGAAAAAGATGTCGACGGAAAAATATGCAGAAAACAACTTAAACCTGGAGAAGAACCAGAAGCCAAATTCTGTCTCAAAGATCCTAATGCAAAAGTAACTGCAAGAGAATATTGCAATTTACATGGACTATGGAAATCAGGAAAATCAGAAACAAAAGAGGAACCACAAGAAGAATAAAATGAACCAAACACTAATCAACCTAACTAAAGCATTCATAGGAGAATCTCAAGCTAGAAATAGATACACATTCTATGCAAAAATTGCTAAAAAAGAAGGATACGAACAAATAGCTGCAATATTCTCACATACAGCAGACCAAGAAAAAGCTCACGCAAAAAGATTATTTGAACATATTCAAGAATTAAAACAAGACAACGAAGAAATAAAAATAGAAACCTCTGCACCAACAATTTATGAAACCACAATAGAAAATCTTAAGGCTGCAATCAATGGAGAAAACTATGAACACACTCAAATGTATCCAGAATTTGCCGAAACAGCAGATAAAGAAAACTTATCAAAAATCGCAGCAAGATTCAGAGCAATTGCAAAAGCAGAACAACATCATGAAGAAAGATACAAAAAACTTTTAACTCAATTAGAAAACAATACTATCTTCAAAAAATCAGAAAAGACTCAATGGTTTTGCAGAGAATGTGGCTACATTCACGAAGGAGAAGAGCCACCTGAAAAATGCCCTTCTTGTGACCATCCAAAGGCTTATTATCAAGTTAAGTGCGAAGAGTATTAGGATGCAAGATTAGCAACCACACAACACTCCAATCAATTTCAACAAATCTTAAAAATAATTTAACTTTCCTTCTTTAATTCACCCTCTTCACTTGCAATATCCCACAATTTATCAAAATAACTTTTATATGCTCTTGCAACTGCTGCATTTTCTATAACAACCCCCTCAGGTTCATCAGTATAAATAATAATTGCAACTTTATCACCATAAATATCCGTTATCGCTGGACTTGATTCAACATTAGACATCCACCTATAGGTTCCTTGAGTCATACATTTTTCAAATTTTCCTTCTCGGATAATTACTTTAGTTTTTATCCCTTTTTCTTTTTTCAATCTATTGTGTATAAGTGCAAATTCAGGCATTTCCTCAACAAATTGCCCCTCAGAACCAAAAACATAATTATTCTTACCTGTTTCAATTATGTCCATGTAAATGCTTTTAATCCCCCTAATCCCCTTAAATAATTTAACCTGCCCCTCTAAAACTCCCTTCTTACGCCTTTCGATAAGTTCAGGTAACATTGATTTGATATCTTCCTCCTGTTCTTTTATATATTCAATAAATCTTGCAGGATCAGAGACTTGAAATCTTTTAATTTTTCCAATAGTAACATAACTAACAAATCCTTTTTCAATTAAAGATTTTAATGAATTATAACAACTACTTCTATCAATTTCTGATGTCTTTGAAATCTTTCCAGCCTTAGCAGATCCTAATCTATTTAAGATAAGATAGACTTTTATTTCATTAGGGCTAAATCCTAACTTCTCTAACACTTTAACAATTTTAGGATTATACATACAATATTAAGGGTTTTATAGATTATATAAACATGTTGTAGAAAACTCTACAACATAGTTGTTGTAGAACAAACATCACCTAACTTGTTGTAAGGGAATCATCAACTAAGATATATCAATTAATTTTGCTTTAGATTATTATGAAAAACAAAACACTAGATTCTATTGGTTTTATTGGACTTGGAAAAATGGGTTACAATATGGCCAAATTAATTAAAAAAAAATCAGAGATTAACGTATATGGATTTGATAAAGATGAAAAAGTTAGAAAATCAATAAAAGAGTTTGGAGCTGTTTCTGTAAATTCCTTAGATGAAATGGTTGAACAGTTAGGAGAAGATCAATTAAATTTTTGGATGATGCTCCCATCAGAACATACCAGTAAAACATTTAATCTACTGGTAAGGAAAATAAAAAATCAAGGAGATCAGCAATTCATTATAGATGGAAGCAATAGCAATTTTAAAAAAACAATTAAAAGACACAAAAAAGCAAGAAAACACGGGATTGGAATGTTAGATGTTGGTGTTTCTGGGGGAATTCTGGCAAGAGAGACAGGTTATCCAATGATGATTGGAGGAGATAAAGATATTTATGAATATGCAAAACCCTTATTTTCTTCACTTGCAAACAAAGAAAGCTTTGGAAGGGTAGGAGAAGCTGGGACAGGCCATTATTTAAAGATGGTACATAATTGGATTGAATATGGGATTATGGAAGCTCTTGGCGAAGGCGTAAACCTATTATTTAATGGACATTATAAAAATAGGCTGGACATCGTTGAAGGATTTAGAATTTTTACAAATAACACTATAATTGATGGAACCCTTACTAATGTTACCTATAATGCACTATTAAAAGACCCAAATTTAGAATCAGTTAAACCCTATGTGGAAGAGAACGGTGAAGGTTATTGGGCATCACTCGAAGCATTAGAAAATGAAGTTCCCTCAGTTGTCAATTCTTATGCAGTAAGTTCTAGAAGAATTTCTCGTGGAAAGGACGACCCTAAACATAAAATTATCGCTTTAATGAGAAAAGGTTTTGGAGGTCATGATACTAAAAAATGAAATTAGGACTAAGGCATTACGGAGTTAACGACGAATTTCCTATAGAAAGTCTGGAAAAAGTAGGAGCCGAATTCGTAGTAACTCTTGTTCCAAATAAAAAAATTGGAGAGGTTTGGACAAAAAATGATATAGTGTCAACAAACTTCCCAATAAAAAAGAAAACAAATATTGAATGGAAAGTTTGTGAAAGTATCCCAATTCATGAAGACATTAAACTAGGAACAAAAAATTTTAAAGAATATACAAAAAATTTTATCGAATCAATGAAAGAATTAGCAGAAGTGGGCGTCGAGATAATTTGCTATAATTTTATGCCTGTTGTTGACTGGACAAGAACCAGTGTAGATTACAAACTTCCAAATGGCTCAAAAACTCTTAGATTTGATTCAGAGATATTTAGTGTTTTTGATTTATTTATTTTAGAAAGAAGTAATGCCTTAGAACAATATTCAAAGTCAGAAATAAAAAGGGCAGGAGAAATATTTAGTGAAATGAGTGAACAATCAAGAAAAGATTTAACAAAGATTATTTCCACAGGGCTTCCAGGATCAGTCGCAGAATCTCATGATATAGAAGGTTTAAGAAAAACAATTGATAGATATAAGGGATTATCTAAAGGTTATTGTCAAAATAACTTAAAGAATTTTTTAAATACCGTTCTTCCGGTTGCTGAAAGTTTAGGAATTAAATTAGCAATGCATCCTGACGACCCGGCATTAAATATATTTGGATTACCGAGATTAATGTCTACCGAAGACGATATTAAATATCTTCTAGATATTTCAGACTCACCCTCAAATGGTTTAACTGTTTGCACAGGCTCATTTGGTTCTAATAAAAATAATGATTTAGGACGCATTACAAAAACTTATTCAGACAAAATATATTTTGCACATTTAAGAAATATTAAAAGAGGTCCAGGAAATTCATTTTATGAATCCGGACATATTACTGGAGATTTAAATATGAGTGAAATTGTTCATAATTTAATATCTGGAGAAAATAAGAGGAAAACAAAAGAGGGATTTGATTGGGAAACTTATGTTAGACCAGATCATGGTTTAGATATCTTAGGAGACTCTAGTTGCAATCAACCAGGATATCCCTTATGGGGAAGAGCATTAGGGCTTGCAGAGCTAAAGGGATTAATGAAAGGAATAAATTATTTAGAAGAAATATATAATTCTAATAAATAAGTTTTACAAACAATCATCTTATTTAAATTAAGAAATAAAAAAAAACCACCCAAAACAACCTCCAAAATAAAAATTAAATTCTAACAATGTATTTTCCAATACCTTTTTTCCAATCAACTACTTTTTTCCAAGTAGCATGAGGATATTTTTTCATGATGTCTTCAATAATACTGTATCGCTTTTCTAGTCCAAAGTTAACTCCACCAACTAACGCAAAAGATAGCTCAATAATCATTTTTTTCCTCCACTTATACACTTTAATATATACTTTCCTTTAAATATAATTAGTCACAACAATGCATATTTTTCACTAAACTCATCTTTATAAATCAGAAATCTAAAAAGTAGTTACAAGTAATTCTAGAGTAGTTCTAAACTAATTTTCTTCCCTTATCAGTTCAGAAGAAGACTGTATTTTCTCTCCCAAACCATCAACAATTTCAATCCCTAATTCTTTACAAACAGGAGTTTCAGGGATTTCATAAGCAAATCTATCTCCCCCTTTAGCAAGAATATCCGGCCTCACAGCCCTCAAACTCTTACAAACACTCTTATCTTCATCAATACTGACAAAAACCTCATCAACCATCTCCAAAGCCTCCAAAATAACTTTCCTCTCCTCCAAGGGCATAAATGACTTCCCCTTTTTCAAAACAGCCTGCTTATCATTATTCAATATAACAATTAGTTTATCTCCCAAAGCCCTAGCCAACCTAAAACACTCAATATGTCCAACATGCAAAGGATCATAATAACCAGAGACAACCACAACTTTCATTTTAAAAACTAGGGACAAATCCTTTTAAATCTTAAGTATTCAAAATAATCAATTAAACATAACAAAGTTTTTGCTATAATCCTTATAAGCTTATTTTAATTAATGAAGTAATGACTAAAAAAGATAAGATAAAAAGAAGATTAATAAGGGCAGAAAAGAAAAGAAAAAAACAAATTCCTGAGCCCAAAAGTTGGGTATTTGGTTTTGATGAAACAAATAATGGTTTTCATATAAAACCCAAAAACCCCTACTTTAAAACATCTCTAGTAGTAACTGGATACGCAACAGAAGATTTAGGGAGGGCAAATTATGGAAGCGAACCTTATGAACGAAAAGGCCACAATTATACAAAAAGAAATCTTCCAAAAACATTAGAAAAATGTAGAGAATATTTATCAAAACATCCAACATTTCTTTATACAACTATCTCAAAAGAAAATGCAAAAATTTATCCATTATCCAGACTAAAAGCTGACGCAATAGCACTTTTAACCCTAAGTTTATTTTTAAAATATCCCACAATAGACCCACAAAGAACTAAAATAATTATGGATGAGATGGGGGGAAGAAAAAGTTCAGAAGAAGTTGATCAAGGATTAGAACAATGGCTTAAAAAAACAGAATTACAAATACCTCACAAGATAAAAAGAGAAGCAGACGAAAAGACTATTGCAGTTAGGAAAGCAGACAGAATAGGACATTATATCACTGCAATACATCATTTTGGAACAAACAATAAATGGCCCTATAGAAACAAAAGAATATCTTTTGATTCATTAGGAGAAACAATAATAAGATTTTTAGAAAGAGACGAAATAGACTATCCTGAACCATAGAAATCTTTTTAACACCTACTTTTTTCTCTAAACTACTAAAAGGTGAAAATGGCAATCTACTCTCATTCAAAATTATCTTCATTTGAACAATGCCCTCTTAAATTTAAATTCAGATACATAGAAAAATTAAAACCAGACATTGAAAACACAATAGAAGGATTCTTAGGAACAAAGGTTCACGACACCTTAGAATGGATTTACAACGAAATATTAAAGAATCAACATAAAGAATTTGAATTAGATGAAATAATAAAATATTATGCAATTTCATGGAACAATGATTACACAGAAGACATAAAAATAGTAAAAAAAGAATTCACAACAGAACATTATTTCAACAAAGGAATAAAATTCTTAATTGATTATTTCACTACTCATAAACCCTTCAAAGACAATACAATAGAAACAGAAAAAAGAATATTCTTAACATTAAATGATGGAAACAAAATAATAGGATACATAGATAGACTCACACACAATAGGGAAACAAACATACTAGAAATTCATGATTACAAAACCTCAAACTCAATGAAATCTCAAACAGAATTAGACAAAGACCGACAACTAGCACTTTATTCCTTGGCAATAAAACAATTATTTCCAAACGCAACAGATGTTCATCTGGTTTGGCATTTCTTAAATTTCAACAAAAAAGTAACTTCAAAAAGAACTTACGAACAATTAGAACAACTAAAACAAGACATAATACAATTAATTAAAAAAATAGAATCAACAACAGAATTTCCTCCTTGTAAGAGCGCATTATGTGGATGGTGCGAATACCAAAGTTATTGCCCACTAATACAACAAGAACAAATAATGCAACAAGAGAATAAACAAAAAGAATTTCAAAAAACATTAGATCTCTCTTCAAAAATAAATTTAAAAAATCCTAAAATCCTAGTAGCAAGTCCAACTTATGATGGCATGGAATATTGTCACAACGAATTCTTTAATCAAATAAAAAATTTAGATTATAAAAATTACGACCTATTAATAATAGACAATTCCAGAAACAATAAATATTTCAAGAAATTAAAAAAAGAAAATATTTTAACAATAAAAGACAACACTCAAGAAGATAAGAATTCTTTGAGATTAGTAAGTAGCAGAAATAAAATCCTAAAATATGCTCAAGAAAATAGATATGATTACATCCTAATGCTAGATTCAGATGTAATTCCTCCAAAAAATATAATAGAAGGATTATTAGAATGCAAAAAAGACATCGTTAGTGGGATATATTTTAATCAGTTTAATGTTTCAGGAAAACCAGAAATTCATCCTGTTGCATATAAGTGTTTAACAGAGGAAGAATTTGAAGAAATGAAAGAAAAAGTAAACTTCCCTCCCAATGTTAAATCCCATTTAGATATAAAATATCATTTGACAAAAGAAGATACAGACAGCAAGAAGCTCCTAGAAGTCTTTATTCCTTCTGCAGGTTGCATGTTAATTTCAAGGAAAGTTTTTGAAGAAGTAAGATACGGCCTAGTAGACACTACCAATGCAGACAATATACAAACAAGCGACGATATATATTTTATGTTAAGGGCAAAGGAATTAGGATTTAAAATTTACTGCCATACAGGATTAAAATGCGAACATTTAGTAGAAGGAAAATTCAGAAAAGATAAAAATAAATTAGTTCATCCATTTTACGATTAAAATGTGGTCATTATATAAAAACAATCAATTACTACCTCCTCTAAAATTTTCAAACAACAAAACTCAGGAAGATTTAGTAAAAGAAATAATAACTGCAGTTGAACAAGGAAATAAAATAATTTTTCTAAAAGGAATGTGTGGAACAGGAAAATCTGCAATCGCATTAAATCTAGCAAGGCATTTTGGTAAAACATCTATCGTAGTTCCAATAAAATCTCTCCAAGAACAATACACAAAAGATTATACTAAAAATATGCATGTTCTAGATAAAAACAATGAACAAAAATTAAAAATATCATCAATATTTGGAAGAGCAAATTTTAAATGCAAATTTTTAGAACAAAATGCTCCTCCAGATATAAATAGATATTACAAAGAAAAAAACACAAAACTCAGCGATATATTCGCAGGAGTAAATATCAAACAAAGTAATGAAAAGGACAAATCTTGTAACAACAATTTTCTTCCGTGCAAAATAGAAATAAAAGAAAAAAATCTCCCAAGAATAAAAGATTACCTTAAACAAAATCCCTCAGTAAGTATAACTAATTTTGATTCAATTTCAGATGTAAAAAGAATGACTATCGCCCCTGTCTGCCCATATTGGTCACCAATATTTCCAGACGATTTTGAAATCAAAAAATTCAAAGATGCAAATAAAATAAAATACAAAGGACTTAATGGAAAAAACTTCACAATTTATCAAAGAAAACCTGGTTGTGGATATTATGACCAATATGCAACTTACGACAACTCAGATGTATTTATCTTCAATAGTCCAAAATACAAGGTAGAAACACTCATGAACAGAAAACCTGCAACAGAACTTGAAATAATAGACGAATGTGATGAATTTTTAGACAGCTTCGCAAACATAGAACAAATAAATCTAAGCAGACTTTTATTCGCACTAGGATTTGTTTTTGCAGATGATGAAGAATCAAAAGGAATAATCAAAGATTTAGAATACATAACAAATCAACTAAAAAAACAATACAGAGAACCTACAACAGAAATAAACGAAATCAAAAATACATTAATTTGCGATTTACTCAAAAAAATACTAAAAAACAATTCCCTTTTAGATGAAATAGAAATCGACGACTCCAACTATCTCTATCACTTAGATGAAGTCGCAAGAATTTTTATGGAATTCTTAAATGAAACATTTTTTTCAATAGAAAAAAGAGATAATGATATAATAATCCAATTAGTAACAACAAATTTAGAAAAAAGATTCAAAGAATTAACAGAAAAAAATAAAGTTTTCATAATGATGAGCGGAACAATTCATTCAGAAAATGTTTTAGAAAATATTTTTGGTATAACTGATTTTAAGATAATTGACGCAGAAACAGAGCATCAAGGCGAATTAATTCCCTGCAGACACGGATATGAGATAGATTGCAAATACGCTAACTTTCAATCACAAAAAGTTTCAAGAGAACAATATCTTAAGGCCCTATCAAAAACAATAACTTGTGCAAAAAAACCAGCATTAGTTCATGTAAATAGTTTTTCAGATCTTCCAACAGATATAGAAAAAATAAACCTCAACATAGATAACTTACCAACCTCTCATGAACTAATAACAAAACAATCTCAAGATCCCTTAGGACAAAGAGTAATTGACTTCAAAAACAAAAAAATAAACATATTATTCACAACAAAATGCAACAGAGGTGTAGACTTCCCAGGAGATATTTGCAACAGTATAATCTTAACAAAATTCCCCTATCCAAACATCTCTTCAATATTCTGGAAAGTTCTAAAAAGAAACAAACCAACTTACTTCATGAGTTTTTACATGGATAAAGCAAGAAGAGAACTACTCCAAAAAGTTTATAGGGGTTTAAGATCAAAAACAGACAGAGTTTATCTTCTTTCTCCAGATAGCAGAGTTTTAGATGCTAAAATAAACTAACTCTCTCCAACATTATCCTCAGAATTAAAAAATTGCCCAATAGAATAAAATCCCCTTAAAACAAATTCAACAATAAAGATAAATACAATAAACATCAAAATATTATTAAACAAGGCAGGAATCTCCACAATCTTTGCAATCAAATTACTTACATCAAAAAAGTTTTCACCTAAAATAAAAGTAGCCAAAACAGTAAATGGCAAAATCTTAGCCAAATCTTTTGATAAATCTTCACTAACATAAGCAGTTATTCTTGTGGACGCAATTATCGCCGCACTAACTAAAAGAACTTGTTCAGCACCTTGTTCAGATAAAAGCAATAAAAACAAAGAAAGTATTGCAAACCAAAACAAAACCAAAAAAGGAAGTATCACTAAATACTCCACAGTATAAAGTCCAATAGCAAAAAACTTCTCTAGACCTGGATGATTAGAATAATTATACTGTTTCAAATTCAATTGAATAATCTCCTTACTCGCAAGAAACTTATAAAATTTCCAAATAAAAATCGCATAAAGCGCAATAAAAATAGTATAAAGCAAAAGACTAATCAGAACCTTATAATCCTCTGGCACACTATCAAAGATAGATTGAATATAATTTGAAATAAAATCTAATATCATGTTTGCACCTCTTAAAGTATAAAATAAATCTTTAGTTATAAATGTTTCTTAAAATAAAATCTTATCTAAACGACTTCTGCCTTTTCTTTCTAGCCTTTGAATCACCAGGTTTATTCGCTTCTTTTCTTCGAGTATCTGCAACCATTAAATTCTTATCATATCTAACATACGTCTTTTTTAATTCATCAGATTTTGTAAATGCAACAATAGCTCTTGCAATAGCTAAACTAGAAGCTTCAATTCTACTTTCAGAACCTCCACCACGAACATTAACAGCGATATCAAAATCAACCTTACCCAAAACTTTCTTAGCAATTTCCAAAGGCTCCTGAATCATTAATTTCTTAAAAAAATCCAAATTCTCATAAGGAATCTTATTAATCGTAACTTTTCCATCACCTTTCTTAATCATAGCTTTTGCTATAGCAGTTTTTCTCTTTCCACTCACAACAAGATTTTTTTCAATTACCATTATAATTTCTCCACCAACTCCTTTAATGTAATATATTTTAATTTATTAGGTGCACTAATTTTCATCATTTTCTTATCTTTAAATTCTTCAGGAATACCATCATGACATTTAACCCTCAAAAAAGCTTGCTTTCCAATTCCTCTTCTATGGTCTGGCAACATTCCTCGAATTCCTCGCTTTAACAACATATATGCAACTCTTCCATGCTTAGGCCCTTTTTGCGAATGCCCACCTTTAGCTTTTAAAACTCTATATTTCTCAATAGTATCTTTTTTATTTCCAGTAATAATAACTTTCTCAGAATTCACAATAACAATCTCCCCACCTTCCAAAGCTTTCTTAGCAACAAAGCTACAAAGTCTTCCAAAAACTGCCCCACTTCCATCAATAATTATCTCACTCATATTACTTCAACCCCTTCCAATTTATTATTACTTTCAATCTCATCCTTAATACTCTTAACCTCACATCCAGCCTTTTTCAACTTTTCTCTTGCTTGTTCTGAAAATCCAAGAGCACTAACCTTAATCTTTCTATTAACTTCACCTTGCCCCAAAACCTTTCCAACAACCATAATCTTATCAGTCTTGCCCTCAGAGGGTACACCTGCAGGTGTGGCATCATTCAATCCATCCAAATTAATCTTAGTATACTGACTAGCCGGTGCACTCAATCTTTTACCTAAATCCAAAAGCCCATGTTTCTTAGCCAACAAAACAGTCTCAACTATTTCAGGATTCCGTTTCTTCTTTAATCTTTTATCTATTTGTGTTTTTGATATCATATTGTAAATTTAACAGAAAAAATATTTTCCTGCTAACGCGAATTGTCCATCTCTGAATCACTCGCAGGTTATGATTTTGAAAGATAATTAAGGTTTTTAAATCTTCGCTTTTATGGTTTGAAAAGAGAATGAGTTAAAAATTTCATTAGAAATTTTTAACGGTTTGTATGTAAACCAGAGAATAGAAAATAATAAATAATGACAATGTGATACCTTAAAATGGATTTTGATGAGATAGATGAAGATGAGCTTTTGGATTTAGGAATCTATGATCCTAAGATAAGTCTAGATGAAAAAGCAAAACTTTTATATAATCATGGAGCAAGTTATGAAGAAATTTGCAGTGTTCTTTATTCTTCAACAGACCATAATCTTTCAGTAATTGGGGTTGCAAAAAGTTTGCATAACTTTGGAGCAGATTGTTCTCAGATTCCTGAGGCATTTACAAGATTCTGTCTTACACCTTATTCAGGTCTGTGTGAAGGAGAATATTCTTATAGTTATAAAGATCTTACAAAAGCATTAAAGACACTTGATTACAGTCCTAGAGAAATAATGACTAGCTTAACAAGAAGTTTCCCAGTAGATTATAATTTAGATTCATATTATTCAGAATTAGATCTTAATCATTTAGAAGAGATTTTATTCTCACTAGGAGTTACAGATTTTAATGAACTAGTAACAGAATTACAATGTATTGGTTTTAGAAAACAAGATATTAAAATTCATTTAAGAGAAATTGGTCATTATCCTGGAAGGATTTTTGCAGAACCAATTTAGTTAAAAATGCAGGAAACAGGATTCGAACCCATGTAGGCACTAAGCCAATGCGACCTTAACGCATCCCGTTTGACCACTCCGGCATTCCTGCATAAAAACAACCAAGATTCAACTTATAAAAACTTATCCCCAAGAACTACTTAACAACCTTACCCAACTCTTTCAAATTCCCATCCAAAGCTTCAATAGCTTTCAAAAAAATATCCTTACTATCTAACTGCCCCCAACTCTCAATCTCAAAAATCAATTCATCATTCCCTTTTGCTTTCTTAACCTTTTCAACAATCTCTTCACTAATCCCTTTCAAATCTTCATCATCATAATTAACTTTTCCTTCAGCATCAACATAAACAACATTCAAAACATCTTCATCAAGATTGTGCTTATAGTAAACCAAACCAGGAGAATACTTAATATGATCAATCCCCTTACCAAGTTTAGCATCTGCAACAATTTCAAATTCCTGCCCATCAGCTAAAATAACAATCGGCAATTTCAAATCAGTTCCAATAGACGGACTCATATCAGTCGCATAAACAGTATTAGGCCCTTTAACTTTCAACTTAAATTTCAATTCCTTACTTGCCTTATCCATCTTAATAGGAATCAAACCAATTCTATGAGCAATTATTTCATCATACAATGCAGAATCATTTTTATAAATCTCAACTTCATCAATAGCCAAAACCGGAATCTCCAAAACACTCCTACGAATAGCATTAGCCAAATAAACAGGCATATCGGTAACAAAACTCAACTTCAGCTTTTCTTTATTATAATTTTCTGTTTTTATCATTTTAATTGTTATTTTTTTAGGTTTTTAAGGTTATCTCTAAACCCTCCGCCCCCTTCTACCACCCTTCTTCTTCGGCCCACCACGAGCAATCCTTGTTGTATCCATTATTGACAAAATCTTAAAACCTGCACGAGTCAAAGATTTAATAGCAGCATGAGCTCCAGGCCCAGGATTATTCTGCCCAGTCTTAGCTCTTATCTTAACATAAAATCCAGTAATCCCATTATCCCTAGCCTCTTCAGCAACTCTCTGCGCAATAAACATCGCAATAGTTGGATTCGCCTTCAATCTATCCTGCTTAGTCGACTGCCCACCAGAAAACTTCGCCAAACTCTTCCCAGACATATCAGTCAAATTCATAACAGTATTATTAAAAGTCGTATAAATATTCAAAACACCAATCCTATCATCTTTTCTCTTGCCCCCAGAGGGTACACCTGTAGGTGTAGGAGCTTTTCTCTCTTCTTTAACTTCTTCCTTTTTCTCTTCAACAACTTCATTCTTCGTATCTTCTTTGGTTTCAACTACTTCAGGTTTTTCTTTAGTATCTTTTACTTCTTCAACAACTTTCTTTTCTTTTTCTACCATTATTCTTTATCCTCACTTTCATTTACTTCTTTGCCCTCATCAGGTACGCCTTCAGGTGCAACTTCTTCAGCCTTCTCTACTTTTTTCAAATCTTCAACCACTTCACCTTCAATTCCTTCCTCCAAAACCTCTTTCTTAATTTTCTCAATCTTAGACTTCTTATTATCAGGAATTTTCATAACTAAATTCAACTTAACCTCTCCTTCTTCAACCATTCCAACTTGATAAGACGGAACATTAACAATCTGGTTACCAATCGCAACATGTTTATGAGTAATCAATTGTCTAGCTTGTTTAGGAGTATTAGCAAATTTCTTAGCAACAACAATTGTCTGCAATCTTCTCTTTAACCAATCTTCTTTATCCAAAGCCAAAGCATCAGCAATACTCTCAACAGGAAAACCCTTCTTCTGATATCTCTCAATAAAACCACTCTTCTCTTCATCACTTGCAGTAATCAATTTCTTCGCAAGATTCCTAACTCTCTTAATAGCAGCATCAGCTTTCCAAATCTCTCTCTTAGTTTTCAAACCATATTTCTCCCTAAGAACATTCTCTTCATCTATTCTTGCCTTATCAAAAGGTTTCTGCGGTCGCGAATATTTTTTCTGTTGTTTTTTCATTTTGAATTCTTAAGAAGTTATTTCTTCTTCTTAACCCCCACTGCTTTCTTCTTACCCTTAGCTCTAAAGTGTGCTTTAGTCCTCTGTCCTCTAGCAGGATGCCCAAACGCATGTCTAAGTCCCCTATAAGAACGAATTTTCTTCAAACGTCTAATATCAAACTCTTTCTTCATATCAAGCTTAGTTCCAACCAAATGCGAATCCTCACCAGTTTCAAAATCTTTTCTCCGATTAACTAAATGTGAAGGCAAAGAAGGATTATCTAAAAAATCAGTTATCTTTTTAATTTCCTCATCACTTAAATCTGCAATCTTTCTATTTACATCAAAATTTAACAATTTACAAACAGCATTTGAAATAGTCCAAGAAATTCCTTTAATATAAGTCAAACCAGTCAAAAGATTTTTATTCCCAGGAATATCTGTTTGCAGAATTCTAATTATTGAAAAGTATTCTTTTTTCTTATCTGGTCTTTCTTGTTTTGTTTCTTGTTCCATTTTCTATTAATCACCTAAATCTCAAATAGCCAAAGCTAATGCTTTCTATTTCCCCATAAATAAATAATATTTCTCCTTACCCATTATTTCATCCCAAAGTCTTTTCACAACAGCTTTCTTAGGATCTGGCAAATTTGAAACTCTTTTCTTCAAATCTTCTAAAGTCTCAAATCGTTTTTTATTTCTTTCATCTAAAATTGACTCAGTATGCTTCTTTCCAAAACCAGGCAATAATTCAAACTGGTGCAACCTAGTATTTATCGCTTCAGCATCATTAAAAAAACTAACAATCATTTCTTCTTTCTCTCCAACATGTTTTTCAATAAAATCATTCAATTGCATCTTAGAAGTCTCGGTTAATTTATGTTCAGGAATTTTCCCAAGAATATAATAAATCTTTTCTCTCTTGCCTTCTCCAATATAAACTTTTTCATCAACTTCTAACTTCATTCCTCTTCTAGGAACTAATTGCAATAAAGTAAAATTTCTAACTCCAATAGCTTGAGCTACAGGCATCATTTTATTTTCTAAAGGATAACCATAAGGTAAAAAATCCAAAACTATCGCGTGTTCTTCTTTTTCCATTTTATTTACTGTTCTTCACAATCTCAAGAACTTTATTTACTTCTTCCTCAGACAAACTAACATCTACAAAAATCTTATTCAAATCACTTGCATCCTTTGGAAGCAAATCAACAATCTTAACCAAATGCTCTCTTTTCATCTTCAACAAATCAAGATCCTCCAAATCCTCCTTAATCTTCTTTGCCTGAGCAGGTTTAGTCTTTAAAAATTTCTTCATATAAGCTTCCATCTCTTCCTTTTTCTCACTATCCTCAATATCTTTAAGTAACTCTTGTACTTCATTCAAATTTAATGGTGTTCTGTCTAATATCATTTTACGAAATTTGCCCTGCAAATGAGTATTTGAAAATTTTTAATTTTCATATTTATTTTAATTTCCTCAAATGAACAGGATGAATAATATATGATTTATCCTTATTTAAATCTTTTATTTCAACAATATACGAATTTCCTCGCTTACTTGCAACAACTCCACTTCTACCTTGCAACTGCTTTGGAAACTTCGGCCTTTCAGCTAACTCTCTCACAACTGCAACCCTATCTCCAGCCTTAAACTCTTGAAAGTAATTACTAAGCTTAATCTTTCCATGGTCTTTCATTTTTTTTCGCTTATTCATTTTAAAATCTAAACTAAGAACTAATTTTAATATTATTAGTGCTCTTAGGTCATTTAAGATGATATTGTATATCATCCACTAATTTACTTTCTCTCTAATTTTCTTAGAAATAACACCTTTAAAAAGGTTTGTATCACTAAATCCGACTCTGTTCCAAATCACCTCTATCCTGTGCCTCTTCCATATTAGAAACAATTGCCTCAAACATCCTATCTCCAAAAACCCCTTTTCCACATCGCTCACAAAAATCTATAACACTTTTATCAGCAACCTCACATTTACAGTAGATACATTTTTTCATAATTTTACCTCTTTTAAATTTATAAAATTATTTATCAAAAAGAGTTTATAAATTTATATGTGAAAAATCTCAAAAAACCAACTCACCAACACTTCCCAAACCCTCCAACAAATTCATCCCAATTTTTTTATCAGAAAAAGTATACAAAATATCTCCAATATACAAACTCCTTCTAATTGCAGAACTCCCTCTAAAATAATATCCACTTTTCTTAAACTCATCATCATTATCATAATGACTCACACGACCCTTTAACTCAAATCCTTCATCTAAACTAAGCCCATAAACATAAGCTCCTTGAAAAACAAAATCCCCATATTGATTAGCTTCACTCTTCTCACCTTTAATTTCTGCCAAAGTAATCGGCAAAACCAACAATTCTTTCTCTCTATCAAACAAAAAAGCCTTATGATTATGCAAAGCTTCTGAATCAGTTCCCCTATCTCCAATAACAACCTTATGCAACTCTATAGGATTCTCAACATCACTCACATCAAACAAAGCCATCTTAACTCCTTGATACCATGCAAAATCCCTAAACTCTCCCTCAGCCTCAACAGCCTCCTTACCAATACCAATAATGTGATTTTCATCATAAGGATGTAGATAATCAGAATAACCCGGTATTTTCAACTTCCCCAAGATAACTGGATTATCCTCAGAAAAATCAATCACAAACAAAGGATCAACTTTCTTAAATGTAACAACATATCCTTTCTCCCCCATAAACCTAACAGAATAAATACTTTCTCCAGGAGCCAAATCTTCCAACTCTCCAATAACATTCAAATCAGAATCAAGAACATAGATATTATTCACAGATTTTTTCTCACTATCCCAAACTTGCCCAACAGTCGTCGCAATTCTAAAATTTCCTTCAAACTCATCCATTGAAAACTGATTCAAAATATGCCCCTTAACCTCACCACTACTAACAAATTTAATATCTCCCTCATCCAAAGAAAATTTACTAACAACAGTCTTCTCACGAGAATTTTCACTATCAATCAAACCTCCAACCCTATAAACCGGCCATGAAGTCTGAGCAATATACAAATTCTCTAGAGACGCATAAACATTCTGTCCATTTCCAACAATAACTTCTTTCACAATCTCCCTATCTTCATCATCCATTGAAATAGAAGCCATTGTTATAAAACTCTGAGCCTGAATAGGTTGAATATAACCAATATCAACACATCTAGCAATAGGCATCATCTCACCACCATTTTCACTATATTGAGGAACAACCTCCAAACAAGAACCTTTATCATAAAAACGAGGATAAGAATTCATAACAAAATAAACATCACTACCAATTTTACGAGAAGTCAAATAATTCCCTTCAAAATCAATACCTCTCAATAATTCAGGTTCACCCTTATCACTAACATCAAATAATTTAACAGATGTAAAATCAAACCGAGGATATCTATCCGGAGCAAAACCAATCTCTTCTTCAGGAAAACCTGTCTGAATTTCTTGAACACTCCTACCAAAAATCAACAATCTATCATCATCAATAAAAATCTCAGAACCATAAAAATCCTCAAACTTAGTAATACTCAAGATTTCTGCATCACCAACAGGATAAGCCTTAGCAATAATCAACTTACCTTCAGCAATAGCATAAATATATTCTCCATCTGTTTTAATAATATCTGCCTCATCAACTCCTGCAACTTGCACATTAGTTTCAGAATAACTTGCAGATTCATCCCCACCAAAACTCTTAGCAGTATTAGCAACAGCCATATCCATCTCCATTATCCCGCCTCCAAAACCTCCACGCCCCTGAACATTCTCAAAAGCCTTAATCAATTCATCTCCAGACTCAAACCTCAAAAGACCTCCATCTCTAACATCAACACCCTCATCATTAATCATATCTACAACAAACAACAAAACTAACGCAAGAACAATCACAGGCAAAATCCCTTTCAAATAACTAAGACTTGGTTTTCTTCCAGGAGAAATTATAATATGTTTTCGAGCTAACTTATACATATTAATTTTCCGACCTTTAACACTCCAGAAAAAATTCTTAGCTTTCTCAACTAAACCAGCCTTAATCAAATTTTTAATATTATAACCAACAGTATTCATAGCAATACCTGTCCCATCTGAAATCTCCTTCTCACTCGCCTCTTTAACATCTCCCAAATAATCAATTATCTTTTTACATGTTTTATTTTTAAGAACTTCTGCAACCTTTCCAGAACGCTCGTCATTCAAATCCATTAATATAAATTTGTCATCCATAAAAAACATAAAACTAATTACTATTTAAATACAGCGAAGAGTTCGAACACATTAGAACTTATCAATACTTCTCTCTTCTTTTCTTCTTCTTCCACCTTCTCCAAAACCACCAACCAACACCCAAAACCACCAAACCAATAATAACATTCCTCAAAGTCTGACTCTTAACCTTTCCTAAATCTTTTCCACTATGCATAGTCAAAACTGCTGCAACCTCGTCCTCAATAGGATTATTCATAGCATCCTTATAAGTAATTTTCAAAGGAATCAAAACCTCATCATTACCCTTCACTTTAATCCTATAATCAACAGACTCAAAATCATCAGAATCCAAATCACCAACATAAACTTTCTTCGGAGACAAAATCTTATACCTCTCAGATTCTTTTAACTCAACAGTCAAAAATTTAATATCTGCAACATTATTATTAACAAATTTAACACTTATCTCTCCCAACTTTTTACCTCTATAAACATCACTCTCCTCAATCTGAACATACATCTTTGGTTTACTCTTAACAATTATAGAAATTTTATATTCATCATTTCTCTCCTCACCAATATGGTTAATATAATCAACACTCAAATTAGCAACATAAATTCCTTCAGAAATTCCTGGCAAAGCAATGATACTAAACTCCATTACCCCACTACCTTCTGAAACTAATTTAAAAATCTTTTTTTGAGAAACATCATTAAACATCCCAATCTCATCAGGAAGTTTTAATTCTGCCCTAATATCTTTAGTAAATTCATTTCCCTGATTACTTATCTCTGCCCTCAATATTGCAGCAACACCAGGCTCAATAGTCGCAGGCTCTGTTTCCAAACCATCAACAACAATTACATGTCCAAAATTCAATCTCTGCCAATTATCTGTATCTAATGCACTTACTCCAGCTACAAAAAATACAACCATTACAATCAAAATTAATTTCATCCTCATTTTTATATTATATCAATAACACTCTCCTTTAAAAAGTTACTCATACCTCAAAGCATCCACTGGCCTTAATTTACTTGCTTGATAAGAAGGTAAAAACCCCGCCAACACACCAACAACAAAAGCAAAAGCCAATGAACCAAAGATAATCATAGGGTCCATAGATGCCCTCAACATATCCACACCAAAAACAACCCTCGCAGTATATTCAATTCCTTTTGAAATAATAATCCCCACAATAACTCCCAAACCCCCTCCAACCAATCCAAGAATCCCAGATTCAATAACAAAAATACTAAGTATATCTTCATTCCTCGCACCAACAGCCTTCATAGTTCCAATCTCCTTCTGCCTCTCTAAAACAGAAGTATACATAGTATTAGCAATTCCAATCCCTCCAACCAACATAGAAATAGCCCCAATACCCAAAAGAAAACCAATCAAAATATTAAACACCATTCCAAAAGTTTCCATAATTGCTTCAGGAGTCAAGATAGAAAAATCAACAGTCTTCTCATCAACATCTCTAAAATTCATTAATTTTTTCTTAACTCTTGCAGAGACTTCACTCATATCCTCACCTTCCTTAATCTCAATCCAAAGCATATCAACTCTATCTCCAGAATCAAACAATTCCTGAAAATCATTAAAATTAATATAAACCTGCTGATCATCTCCAGGATTCCCAACCTCACTAACAATCCCTGCAACCTCAAATTCAATATCATTAACTTCAACACTATCTCCAGGTTTAACATTCTTACCCATTAGTTTTCTATGCCCATAATTATAACCCATAAGAATCTTTTTACTATCACTATCTTTCAAAAATCTTCCATCTTCTACTTCAATCCCAGAAGCTTCAAAAACTAATTGAGCTTCTTTTTCATCTTCAGGCAATCCAAGAACAAAATAATATCGCGTTTTTTCATTAAACTCCATTTTTCCATTTCCAATAACAAAATATGTCACATCCTCAATACCTTTAATTTTTTTAACAATTTCATAATCATCTAAAGTTAATTCAACAGCACCCTCCCCACCAAAACCACTTGCTGAACCTTTGGGCTGTATAAAAAATTTATTCCCTCCCAACATTTCAAATTGGTCATCAACAAAATCCTTCAAACCCAAAGACAAACTCAACAAAACAAAAATCGTAACAATAGCTAAAAAAATCCCCAAGATAGTTAACACACTTCTAGCTTTTCTTTCAACCAAACTTCTAATCGAGAGTCTTAAATAATCATGCATTTTAATTCAACACCTTTTATAACATATTATCTAAAGGAGACTTTATATTTTTAATTGTTCCAACAGAGCCTTATACCATATAAAATTTCAAGACAAAAACATTTAAATACTAAGTAAAGCTAAGTAATAATAAATCACAATAAGTATTACTAAGTAAAATGAAAAAAGAGGAAAAACTGAAGAAATTTTTATTAGAAATTCCTGAAGAAATATGGGAAAAATGGAAGCTCACAGTTCCTCGTTCTATTTCATTAAATAAAGCATTAATAGAGTTATTAAAAAAGGAAGGAAAAAAATGAAATTTAAAATTATTTTGTTTCTTTTTGCACTTATCTTTTCATTAAATTTAGTTTCAGGGTTTTTAATCTCAGATCAAGGAACCAATGTAATAAACTTAACTTCAGGAAATTTAACAATATTAGCTAATTTAACAATTAGTATATATGATAATGTCACTGGAGGAAATTTAGTCTTTGAACAAAATTTCAGCGATGGAATAGCCAATGGTTCCTGGAATGTAATGATTGATCCAACCCTAGAATACGGAATAAGTTATTATAAAGATTATAAAATAAATAACGAAGACCTTGATTTTGATGGTAATGAAAGACTAGAATTTCAATCATCAGTTGGAGAAATTAATAATGTTTCATTTATTAATTTCTCAATAATAAACTCATGTTCTGCTGGAAGTTCAATAAGATTAATCTATGAAAATGGTAGTGTAGAGTGCGAGTCAGATGATGATTCTGGAAGTTTAAATATTACAAATTATGCATTAAAAAATCAATCAGAAACATTTACAGGCAATATCACAACTTCCCAAACAGGATTCTTTGGCTGGCTTGGAAGTTTAACTTCACGAATAACAAAATTATTCGCACAAGATATTAATTTCAATGGAACAATTAATGGAAGTGGGAATATAAATATTACAGGAAATGTAACTGCAGAGTATTATTATGGAGATGGTTCACAATTATCTAATCTTCCTTCAACAGCAGGTGAAGGAATATATAATTCAACTTCATGGAATAGGACTGAAGGAAACGTAACTCTAGCTAATCCTGGAGATTATGTTGGTATAGGAACAACAACACCAAACAATTTATTACAGGTAGAGGGATTAATTAATTTTGAACCGGTTAGTTATAATATTGGATTAGGAATTTCAACACTTGCAGAATTAACAACCGGACTTAGAAATATTGCTATTGGAAGTGAAGCAGGAGAGAAATTAACAGAAGGGAATAATAATGTTTTTGTTGGAGATAAGGCAGGAGAAGAAACCACAACAGGAGATAATAATATAGCCTTTGGAAGAAATGCTCTTACTGAGAATGTAGATGGTTATAGAAACTTTGCTATAGGTGACGGGGCTCTTTCTTCAAGTGCTACTACTTCTGATAATATGGGATTAGGACTTAATTCATTAGGTTTTTTAATTTATGGAACGCAAAATACCGCGATTGGGGGTTCTAGTTTAAGATTTACAGCAAAAGGAGATAGTAATGTAGGGATAGGTTATAGGGCAGGGAAAGGTATAGAAGGAGATTCTAATAAAAGCGACAATGTTTTTATAGGGCACGAAAGTGCATTGGATGTTTTATCAGGTGCAGATGAAAATGTAATAATTGGTTCTTCATCAGGTGCTGGATTAACAACAGGAGCAAGTAATATATTTATAGGATATAAATCAGGATTTAATCAAAATACAAGTTCAAATACTTTAATTATAGATAATCAGGATAGAGGAAGTATTATTAATGAAATAAGTAAATCCTTGATTTACGGAACATTTGATGCAGACCCTAATAATCAAAATTTAACTTTTAATGCAAATGTAGGTATAGGAACATCCTCACCAAACCAAAAACTAGAAGTCAATGGTTCAGGAAACTTTTCAGGTAATGTTTCAGCAGACTATTTCTGTAATTCAACAGGAAGTTGTTGGAATACTCAAGGTGGTGCAAGCGGAGGTGATGCAAACTACCAATTCACAGATAATAATTTTAATGGGAGTGGAGATTTTACAACAACTGGGGAAATTATTATTGAGGAAGACAACAAAAAACTATTATTAGGTGCAGGACAAGATGCTTCAATATTTTATAATGGTTCTGATATGATTATAAATCCTCAAGAGGTAGGTGATGGAGATTTACTTTTAACAGATGGTTCAAATACTTTAAGAAATACTTTAACAGGAACAAGGTATGTTTATAATTATGATGGAACTCAATATGATTTCCAAATAAATGGAACAAGTCATTTTAAAGTTACTTCAGCTACAAGTGGGATTTCAGTTGGTGACCAAGTTGAAGATTCTTTTATAACTATGGGATCAGGTAATTATTTCACCTGGGATGCTGATGAAGATAGAATTAAAACTATTGGTGACTTTGGAATTTCAAGCACCTTTTCTTTTACTTCAAACACAGGATATCCTGATTATTTTGAACATATAGATATTGAAGAAGGTGATAAGTATTTAAAATGGAATATGAATAATTCAAATTATTATAATTGGTATTTTGATGAAGAAGAATTTATGAGATTAGATAGTATAGGGAATTTTACTATTCAAGGAAACATAACTGCAGACTATTTCTGTAATTCAACAGGAAGTTGTTGGAATACTCAAGGTGGTGCAAGCGGAGGTGATGCAAGTTACCAATTCACAGATAATAATTTTAATGGTTCAGGTAATTTTACAACTTTAGGAAATGTTGGAATTGGAACTAATACTCCTAGTGACTTATTAAGTCTCAGTGCTTTAAATCCTACTTTTAAAATTTATGCTGATGGTGGTGGTGAAGCTAGGATTTGGATGCGTTCTAATAATGCAAATGAACAATCAGAAATTAAAATGCTTAGTGGAGGATTATGGGAATTTAGACATTTAGGTGAGGATGAAGATATTGTCTTTAGTGTTAATGATGGTGGTGTAGATACCGAATCTATGAGAATACAGGGAGATTCAGGTAATGTTGGAATTGGAACTGATAATCCTAGTGAATTATTACATTTATCTGCAGATAACCCAGTTCTTAGATTATCTGCAGAAACAGGTAGTTCAGCAACTATTAATCTGAGAGGTAATAATGCTAATGAAAATGCAACTATAACTATGTTGAATGATGGAGAATGGAGTTTTAAACATTCTGGAGAGGATGAGGATATTGTCTTTAATGTTAATGATGGTGGTGTGGATACAGAAATTATGAGGATAGAGGGAGAATCAGGTTATTTAGGTATTGGAACTGATAATCCTAGTGAATTATTACATATTAACGGAACGCAAGAAATGACTATGGATGGAAATTCTATTAATTTTTTAAATAATGGAACAGCATTTATAAAAGCAACAGACCCTATTGGTGATTTATATTTAGGTACAGGAGGGGCTTCTAATACAATGATTATGCGTTCAACAGGAAATATTATATTTAATGAAGCGAGTTTAGACGCAGATTTTAGAATTGAGGGTGATGATGATGCTTATACTTTTTTTATTAAAGGTTCATCAAATAATGTTGGTATTGGAACAAAATTCCCAAGCCAAAAACTAGAAGTTAATGGTTCAGGAAACTTTTCAGGTAATGTTTCAGCAGACTATTTCTGTAATTCAACAGGAAGTTGTTGGAATACTCAAGGAGGTGCAAGTGGTGGAGATGCAAACTACCAATTCACAAATAATAATTTTAATGGGAGTGGAAATTTTACAACTTCTGGAAGAATTGGTATTGGGACAGATAGTCCATGGACTTCATTGGACATTAAGACTGATGCAACTGATGCAGTGCATGATGATAGTGATATGATGACAATACCTGATGCATCAGATGCATTATTTATACACAACGAAAATACTGCAGCCAACTTTGTAGGGTTGATATTAAGAAATCGTGTTGGTGGGGCTTCAGTTTGGGGAATTTTTAATGAACACCAAGGCATAGATTATGGAGACTTAGTGTTTAGAGGGCGAAGGTCAGGCGGTTCTAAAGAAGTAATGAGATTAGAAGCTGATACAGGCAACGTCGGAATCGGAACAACAACCCCAACCCAAAGACTAGAAGTTAATGGAACCATTAATGTTACAGAAGATATCATCGCAAGCGGAGATATTAATGCAACAGGAAATATAACAACAACAGACACTTTCTGCTTTACTTCAGATTGCTCAGCTAAAATGTATCATAATGGTACTGGAATAATAATCTCTAGTTAAAATGGAATTAGAATTAAATAAAAAAAAATTTATTTTGCTTGTATTGTTGCCGACAGTTATATTTTTTAATCTTTTTCTACCCTTTGTAACAGCTGTAGCAGAAATTTGTGAAGGATGCGGTGTATTTATGGGAACTAATGATACTGTCGGAACTGATTTCAATGCTGATGATACTTATTCTGCATTAAAGTGGTCAACTCAAGATTATGATGATAATCATCTTACATACTCTGCAGGTAATCCAACCAGAATCGAAGTTGACACCACTGGTGATTATTTTATAGCATTAAATTTGCCACTTATTGATTTATCTTATTCTGGTTCAAATGATCAGAGAGCAGCTATTGAAGCTGCTGTTTATGTCGATGGAACAATAGTTCCTGTTGGAACAGGACGAGGTTCTTATATGAGGGGTACTGACGGAAGTTATGATCATTTTCAAACAGGATCTAATCTTAATGTTTTAGTTCCAGATGTTAGTGCTGGAAGTTATATTGAAATATATGTTAGAGGAGTAGCAGAAACAAATGAAGCAATTGGAGCAAATGATATGTTTGCATTATATGTTGAATATATACAACCAGAAGAAGAAATTTTCTTTGCAACAGGTACAACTTCAACAGCTCCCTCATCTAATACTGACCTGAATCAAGATGCTACTTGGGCATATGATATGGAATGGACAGAGTATAGGAAAGATAGTACTTTTACCCACGATGATGTTACAGATTCCAATGTTATTACCTTAGCTGATATTGGTTATTATTATGTTACTGTAAATATTCCACAAGGAGCAGCAGCAACTAGAAGTAATGTTGGAGGCAGAGTTGAATTAGATGACACTATTGTTGATGGCGGAACATTTATGCAAGGTTATATTCGTAATACTGATTCTCCAGCACATCAAGATAGTAGTGTACATTGGGCAGGTTTAGTAGAAACAACTAGTACTAACCAGGATTTAACTATTGGAATAAATCGAATGACTTCAACTACAACCACCATTACAACCGACGGTTTAAACGCTACTGTTTATGTTAAAAAAATAGCAAATGGAAATACAGGACTTTTTCATTCCATTACTACAAATGTAACAGGAGCTGCTCCTGATGACTGGAATCCTGCAACTACTCAATATGCCATATGGTCTACTGATAATGAGAAAGACACTGATTATTATACTCATACAAATGGAGAGGAAAACATAACAGTATTACAAGAGGGTTATTATTTGATAAGTTTTAATAGTCCGCAAACAGTTCCTTCTGGTTTAAGGTCACACCCTCAATATGATATTAGAGTTAATGGAGCAACTATTGATGCTGGAAGAACTGGTTCATCTTATATGAGAGATTCAGGTGGTCATGACGAATCAACTACTATGATAACCTACTTTGCTAATCTTTCTGCAGGAGATAATGTTTCAATTAGTGTGGTTGAAGGAGACTCAACTTTAGGAAGCACAGTTTCTGATGCTGACGAAGGAGTTATCTTAATAGAATATAAAGAAAAGGGCTCCAATGTAGAATGGAGTATTCCCACCTTAGATATGGGTGCAAAACTTCAAGCAAATGGGAATATTACAGGTTATGTAAATGTTACTGCTTCAGGAGATCAGAATGAGGTGAATGTTACTTGCGAGTCAGGAAACTGCACAGAAATAACATCTAATTGGACAAATGGAATTGATATGACTAATGGACAAATAATTTTAACAGAATTCACATGTTCAAATTCAACAATAGGAAGCCTATCTGCTTATTTCAATATTACTTCTTTAAATGATACTGAACCAAATCAAATTAATGGTTTATGTATTATAAGTAATCAACAAACTGTTATCTGGAATCAAACAAGCTTTGATTTAGGGAATGTTTATGATGGAATGGAAACAAATTCAAATGCAAGTTTTGATGTTGCTGGCACTAATGAAGATATAACTATTAATGAATTAGAAGGAGATGGAATTAGTTTTATGTCAACAATACCTACTTATGTCGGAACTTTGGCAGGAGGCTCTAATCAAGAAGTATTGTTCAATTGCTCTCCTCCTGCAGGACAATCTCCCGGAGAGTATCAAGTTATTTATAATGTTAATTCAACAGAAGATTCTGTTGGAAGCAATATAACTATCAATTGCACTATTGCTGCTTCTACTGCTGTCTGGGATTTAGCAACATTGGATTTAGGAAATGTTTATTCAGGAAATAGTGTTAATTTAGATGAAGGAATAATCTCCACAGGTTTTAATGTTGATGTTGCTGTAAGTGAGTTAGGTGGAGATGGTATTAGTTTTATGTCCGCAAATACTTCAAGCATTGGAAATATGACTGATGGTTCTTCTTATGAAGTTAAATTTACTTGTTCGCCTCCTGAAGACCAGGCTGCTGGAAGTTATAATGCAATTTATAATGTCAACACAACGCATAATGCAACAGGCAGGAATATAACTGTAAGTTGCGATGTTTTAGCTGCTTTAATAGAATGGAATCAGAGTTCTTTGGATGTAGGTTATGGAAATTTGAATGAAGGGAATTTCAGTACAATTATTAAAATAAACTCAACTGGAATAAGCAATAACACAGAAGTAAATTGCGTTTCAGGAGATTGTTCTGTAATATCACAAAATTACGCAAATGGTGTTAATTTCAGCGACGGAGATTTTGAAGTAATAAACTTTACTTGCGATGATGCAGTTGTTGGAAGTTATTCTGCAAACTTTAAAGTTAATTCCACACAAAATGCAGCAGGAGATACAGCAACTATAACTTGTAAAATCTATCAAACATATAGTTTATTAAATATTTCTTTACTAGCACCGAATATATCTGAAATAACAAATGTAACTCAGGATCAAACTTTTTGGGTCAATGCAACAGTGAATTGTGTTGGAACAGTTGGATCTTTTTGCGGAAATATTTCAGGAGTTGTGAGAGACAATTCCACAAATCCATTTGGAGATGGGTCTGAGGGAGAATTAAATGTAACATATTTTGATACAGTGATTAATAATTATACTTATTTAACTATTAATGCAAGTATTGGGACTTCTAATATCAATATTAGTAATGCTTCTGAATTCTCTCCAGGAGATGAAATTTTAATTATACAAATTCAAAATTATTCTGGAGGAATGGCAGGAACTTATGAATTTGTGACAATTTCGTCTATTGATGGGCAAAATATTACATTAAATAGGGTTCTTGAAAACAATTATTATACAGGAGTATTTAATCAGACAAATGCAACAGTTAGCCAAATTGTAAAAATTCCCCACTATACAGATGTTAATATTAATGGTTCTATTGTTGCTCCTGCTTGGAATGGTTATATTGGAGGAATTGTTGCATTTAAGGCTAATGGAAGTATTAATTTCACAGGTGGAAGTGTCAATGTCAGTGAGAGAGGTTATAGGGGAGGAGATTGTAATGGTGGAGGGAATAGTGCTTGGGGAGATCAAGGAGAAGGTTTTCTCGGATTAGGAATAGGAACTTTGGATGCTAATGCTAATGGTGGTGGTGGAGGTTATGGTCCAAGCGGATATAATGGTGAGCCTGGTGCAGGAGGAGGGCATGGAACTGCTGGAGGAATTGGCGACTCTACTGATGGTTATCCCTCTGATGGAGGGTCTGTAGCTGGAACTGAAAATTTAAATTTAATATTTTTTGGAGGTGGAGCAGGTGGAGGAGGAGATAATGATGGTTGCAATCCCTTTCCAGAATATGTTGATGGCGGAGGAATTGCTATTGTGATTGGAAATAAAATAATAAATGCAACAATAAATGTAGATGGAGAAAAAGGAATAGGTAATATTAGTTGCGGAGGTTCAGGAGGTTCAGGAGGAGGAGCAGGTGGAACAGTATGGTTAAGAGCTTTAAATATTACTATAAACAATGTGAGTGCATTGGGAAAATTGGGAGGAGTAGCTTCTGACGATACAGGAGGAGCAGGAGGAGATGGAAGAATAAGATTGGATTTTATTACATTTACTGGAAATTCCCCAGACCCTGTTTCAGGTTATAACGGAACATTGGAAAATATGTATCAAATTAATGAATCCTCTGGAAATCCTTTTTATTCAATTAGTAGTCAATCGCAAGATTGCGGTTATATGGATTCATCTTCTTCTACATGTCAATTAAATTGGAGTGTAAATGCAACCGGAAATTCAAACTCCTTATGGGAATTTGATGTTTTGTTCTTTTCAAATATAAGTCAAGTTAATTCAAATAATACAAATAATTCTATTGTTAGAATCTTAGCAGGAGCAGCAATAGACACTTGCACACCTACAGCTGGAAACTGGGAAATTGATTGTTCTGATAATTGTGTTAAAAATACTGATTTTACTGTTCCAGATAATATCACTATGACTGGCTCAGGAACACTAACCTTGAATGCCAATATGACTTTTACTAAAGCACATTGGAAAATTTATAAAGAAGATAATTGCGAAATAATAATTAATCCTGGAGGAAGTATAAAATGAAACAATTAAAAAAAACCCAAGTTTTATTTATCTTAATTTTATTTATCACAATTCTCTTTATTCAAAATATATCTGCACTAACTGCAAATTCTTCATCATATTCAGTAAGCATGTTTGGAACAGGAATGGCAACAGCAACACCTTCTTCAACAAATTATAATCCCACTACATTAACAGAAGCCAAAGGAACAACAAGAAATGCAGAAGGCATAACCTATACAGGAAATATCGGATTTTTCAGCAACACCTCTTACCATAAAACAGTGAGTATAACTTCTTACACAATTTATCCAACTTCTGCTGTCCAAGGTTCAATAATAAGATTATCAATTTCTGCATTAAATGCTCAATCAACTTGGGCAGTATTAACACTTCCAAATAGCACAGAAAAAACTATTTCCTTAACTAACAATGGGGACTCATATTATACTGGAAATGATGTTGGAACTTATACTGTAACCTTTTATGCTAATAGTTCATCAGGAAGTCTTGCATCAGCAATAGACACATTTGAAATAACCTCTCCAACATCAACTACAACCCCTTCTTCTGGAGGAGGAGGTGGCTCAACCACAATAATAGAAAAATGCACTTATGTCTGGGATTGTAGTTCATGGAGTATTTGTTCAGATAAATATCAAATAAGAGAATGTAAAAATACAGGAAACTGCAAAGGAATAGAAGGAAAACCAATAGAAAAGAGAATTTGTTCAGATGCTTTATTTGATGTAACTATAAAATTTACTGATTTAATAATTACTAAAGAAGATACCTTAGAGTTTAATGTTAATCTAATAGAACAAGAAGGAATAGAGAAGGTTGATGTTCAGATAAAATACACAATTATAGATAGTAAAGATAATGAAATTTTTAGTCAAATAGAAACAAAGGCAATACAAGAAGAATTAAATTATGATAAAGAAATAAAAGAACTTAAATTAGTAGATGGAGAATATATTTTGAGAGTAGACATTCTTTATGGGAATCTTCAAAGGGCATTTGCTGAGCAAAAATTTAAAATAAAAAAAGGAGAGCTAGGAACCACCTCAATAGGAGAATTTACAGATAAGTTATTAATAATCCTTGCAAGTTTAATAATCTTATTAATTTTAATTATCTTTATCTTATTAAAAAAGAGAAAGAAAGAAGAAAGAAAGCCAAAAACTCATAAGGAATATAAAAATAAAATTAAACAAAACTTGAAAAAGATTAAATCTAAAAACACCCTAATTGTCCTTGCAGGTTTTATGTTAATAGGAATTTTATCTATTAGAAAAAATAACATAACAGGATTTATTATAAGAAATACAAATATGATTGAAAATAATTTGAATATTTTTTGGATTAGTTTAATATTAGGAGTATCAGGAGTTTTAGTTTTTACTTATAGGAAAAATATTATAGAAAAGATTAAAACTAAAATGATGAATAAATTTCCAAAAAATAGCCTTAAAGGATTAATAAAAAAGAAGGTTTACCTTGAAGAAGGAAATCTTATTGGAAAAGTTGATGAAGTTTTTTTGAGTGAAAACAAGATAGATAGTTTAAAGATTAAATTAAATAAGAAACAGAAATACAAGGTTAAAGGAATTATTGTTAAATATAGTTATGTAAAAAATATAGGACATATTGTTATTATAGATGAAAGAATTTTAGAAAAGTTAAATATATAAATAAAAGATCCCTAATAAAAATATCTAAAGGAGGCTGAAAATCGAAACAAAAAAAGAATTATTAACTAGCTCAAAATTAAAGATTTTGAAAAAAGAATTTGAAAGAATTCAAAAAGCTGGAAAGTATTTAGAAGGAGAAAGAAAGAAATTAATAAGAGAAAAAGAAAAGATTAGAGCTAAAATAAGAAAAGAAAAAGAAATTCTTAGATTAAAGAAAAAGATTAAAAATATAAAAAGTAAAAAATTCTAAACAAAAACATTTAAATATTGTTATATCCATTGATATAACATGGAAATAAAACAAATATTAAGATATCCAAGACTCGACACAGTATTAATGGTAGAGAAAGCCATAAAAGATTTTGATGGAGAATTCAAAAAAAGAGCATTATGGGAAAATCTTCCAAAGAAAATGATGTATCAAACTTTTTGTGTTGTTATAGATTATTTACTTTACTCAAGAAAAATCTCTGTAGATTCTGAAGGCAAGATTGGCTGGATATTTTATCCTGAAAATAAAAACGAACATATAAAAAACAAAAAACTTTTTTGGAATCTAAGATGAAATTACCTTCAAAAGTAAGATTTAGAGATAATAAAATACAAAAAGCATTTGAAGAATTATTAAAATCTCATTCAGATGAAAAGAAAATATATAATTGGTTGGTAAGGGCATTCAAAGATATAGAAGAAAATGCTTTCTGTGGGATTCAAATCCCTAAGAGATTAATTCCAAAACATTATATAAATAAGTGCAAAATAAATAATCTTTGGAAATACAATTTACCAAATGCTTGGAGATTGTTATATTCTGTAGAGAATCAAGAAATATTTGTGGTCTCAATTATCCTCGATTGGATGGACCATAAAACTTATGAAAGAACTTTTAATTATTAACTTTCAACCCCTCAACGCATCAACAGGTCTCAATTTACTTGCCTGTACAGAAGGAACTAAACCTGAAAAAATTCCAATTAAAAATGAAAACATAATAGCAGAAAAAACCAAAGCATAATTAATTTCAACAGCAATTATCTTTAAACCCAAAGCACTATTAGCAGCAGAAGCTGCACCAAAAGATAAACCAACTCCAATCAAAACCCCCACAATCCCTCCAACCAAACCTAACAAACCAGATTCAATTAAAAACAACATCAAGACATCAGAGTTCTTAGCACCAATAGCCTTCATCGTCCCAATCTCCTTCTTTCTCTCCAAAACAGAAGTATACATAGTATTAGCAATCCCAATTCCTCCAACAAGTAAAGATATCAATGCAATACCTACAACAACAACATTAACAGAATTAATAATGTCTGTAACAGCACCAACAGCTTCCAAAGGCGTCTCAACAGCAAAATCATCATCATCATCTTCGCCAATATTCCTATCACTTCTAAACGCTTTTTCAATTCTTTCTGCAACTTCTCTAATCTCTTTAGGCTCTTCAACTTGTGCAACAATCAAATCATATTCATCATCAAGATCCAATATATTTTTCAAATCATCCTCCATCAACAAAACAATTCCATTAACCTGAAAATTCCCACTCTTTTTCAAAATCCCAACAACCTCAAATTCCTGCCCCTGAATCTTAATACTTTTACCAACCTTAACCTCTTTATCAAATACAGATTTCTTAACCAAATCCTTTCCTAAAACAACCTTCCCAGAATCACCAGAATAAATAAGTCTCCCCTCCCCTGTCTTCAAACCCATTGCCTCATAAGCCAAATCCGCCTTCTCCTTTTCCTTAAGAATACTCGTAGCAAAAGTAAATTTAGCAGCATCATTATATTCTAATTTAACCATTCTCAACAACCTAGGAATAACCATATCAACACCTGCAACATCTTCAATCAAATCCAAATCATGTTCATTTAATTTATCAACAACAGTACTTCCAGGAGGTCCCATTCCAGTACCAGCATTTTGAATAGTTAATTTATCCGTAGATAAAGTAGCAAATTGCGCAGTTACCGCACTCTGCAAACCCTGCCCCAAGGAAATCAAAGAAACAACTGCAGCAATTCCAATAAAAATCCCAATCATCGTCAACCACGAACGAAGCTTCCGTCTACGCAAATTATTAAACCCAATTCTAAAATAATCTTTTATCATCTTTTTACAAGATAATACGTAAAATAGACTTTATATTTTTAATTGAAAAGAATAACTACCTAACAAACTTCCCATCCTTCAACTTATAAATCTTATCAGCATGCTTTGCAACATACATATCATGAGTTACCAAAATAATTGTCTTACCCTCATCACTTAATTTATTAAACATTTGAGCAACTTCTTCTCCCCTCTTAGTATCTAAATTTCCAGTTGGCTCATCAGCCAAAATAACTTCAGGATTATTAGCAAGCGCACGAGCAACAGCAACCCTTTGCCTCTCCCCTCCAGACAACATATTGGGTAAATGCGTTAACCTATGACTCAAATCAACCTTCCCTAACAATTCTTTTGCCCTCTCAACTCTATCCTCATAAGGAACTCTTTGAAAAACCATTGGCAACATCACATTCTCCAAAGCAGTCAAAGTAGGAATTAAATTAAAAGTTTGAAAAACAAAACCAATCTTACGCCCCCGAATCTGAGCCAAATCAGACTCATGTAATTTTTCAATATTAATACCATCTAAAAAAATATCTCCCTTTGTTGCAATATCCAAAGCACCAACCATATTCATTGCAGTCGACTTCCCACTCCCCGAAGGACCAACAATCGCAACAAACTCCCCCTTATGAATCACAATATCAATCCCATCCACAGCCTTAACAATCTCATCCCCAGCCTTATACCATTTAGCAACATTCTTCAATCTAATTATCTCGTCCTTTCTATCTACTTTTTTAGTTTTCTTCTTTTCCATTTTAATATATCTCCAATATACTATAAAAATTTATGTCTTCTCACTCATATCTAAGCGCATCCACTGGTTTCAATCTACTAGCTTGCAAAGCAGGCAAAATTCCTGACAAAGTCCCAATTACAAATGAAAATATCAACGCTCCAACAAGTATAACAGGATCCATACTCGCCTGAAGCAAAGGAGTTCCAATATATAATCCTGCAAGATATTCAGCGCTCTTGGCTAATCCAACCCCAATCGCAACACCAATCAAACCACCAACCAAACCTAACAAACCAGACTCAATTAAAAATAACAACAAAATCTGAGAATTCCTTGCACCAATCGCCTTCATAGTCCCAATCTCTTTAGTTCGTTCTACAACTGAAGTATACATAGTATTCATAATTCCAATTCCTCCAACCAACAACGAAATAGCTGCAATCCCAACTAAAACTCCTTGAACAACCGCAAAAATATTTTGAAAAGTATTCAACAATTGTTCAGAAGTCTGAACATTAAAAGTCTCTTGCTTCTCCCGCTCACCACGAGATTTCCTCAATTTTCTTTCAATAGTATCTGCAACTTCTTCAGTATCAAAACCAGGAGCTGTCTTAACCATTATCTGACTCTCTTCATCTTCAACACTTAAAATATCTTTCAACACATCCTTATCAACATGAAGCAAACCATCATCAATAGGATTTCCAATTTTTCCCATAACTCCAACAATCTTAAACTCATGCCCTTCAATTTTAATCTTACTACCAATTCTCAAAGGTTTATCCCAAATATCTTTGTGAATATGATTATAGCCCACAACAACCTTAAACTTATCCCCTTTTTTTAAATTCCTTCCTTCAATGATTCCCCATCCTTGAAGCTCATTCAAGGTTTTTCTATCTTCCGGAGTTAATCCAGACGCAAAACCAATCCCAACTTCATCACCAACACTTGCTTGCCCTTGTTTAAGCAACATTCCAACTGCCCATTCAACACCCCGAACATTTTTAATAACTCTTAAATCCTTGCTTGTTAAAATCAAACTACCTCCTGCACTTCCAGGAGGACCCATACCTTTTGGTTGAATAATAATTTTATCACTTCCCAATTTTTCAAATTCATCACTAATGTAATTTTGCAACCCCTGCCCCAAAGACATCAAAGCAACAACAGCCGCAATTCCAATAAAAATCCCAATCATTGTCAACCATGACCGAAGCTTCCGCCTCTTAAGATTGTTCAAACCCAATACAAAGAAGTCACGTAACATTTTAACCCCTAAAAATCATCATCCTCAACTTTCAACTTTTTCCTTTTCTTAAATTTTTTATAACCAAAATAAACCACAACTAAAACAACAATTAAACCAAAATAAAAACCAACTCGACTCTTTTCAATCAAACCCAATTTAATCGCTTCATCCCGACTATAAACACTAACTGCAACATTAAAATCCTCACTATAAACTTCATTAATTCCATCCTTGTAAATCACACGAATAGGCAAATTAATTTTCTCCTTAGCATCCTCATCAAAATAAATCTTAAATTTCACAGCATCAAAATCATCACTATCAATATCTCCAATATAAAAATTCTTAGAACCAAAAATATCAAAACCACTAGAATCCCTAATCTCAACTTCCACAAACTTCGCATCACTCAAACCCTTATTAGTAACCTCTACCAAAACCTCATTCTCCTTATTCTTCAACAATAATTTATCCTCAACACTCACACCAATAACAGGCTCAGAATTAACAGTAATACTTATCAAAGAATTCTTAACCTTCTCAACATCTTCCTCAAGATAATTAATCACAATAGGAATTTTATAAATTCCAGACTCTGCATCAGTTAATGCAATCACCCTGAAAATCGCACTATCATCATCGTCCTCATCCAAATCACCAATATCATAATCACTTGCAGAATTATGAGGTGCAAAAGGAACATTCGCAAAATCCAAACTCACACTAACATCTTCCAAATCATTTTCACCATTATTTTCAATCTCAATTTTAATTGTAGCACTATCTCCAGGAGCAACCTCATCAGGAGTCATAGAAACAGAATCTATAATTAAAGCAGAACTCAAATTAATAAGACTAACTAAAACCAAAATTCCAAAGATTAAACTTAACATTTTTTTATCCATTTTTTTGTATCCTCACCATTAAATCTATGCACTCTCCTTGAACCTCATCCAATTCTTGTTCTAATGATTTTTTTAATTCCTCCATACCCCGATAGTACATAGTTTCCTGAGCTTTAATACGACACTCTAACATGCATAATTTATACGCATCTTCAAATGTTTTAATTTTATGTTTCCTTTGAAAATTTTCAATATAACTATTCTCAGGGCGATATAATGTAGAAATCTTTCTAATTTCAAAAGAAAAAAAAGGACCCTTCAGAGTAGACAACCTATTTTGATTCTGTCTTGATACATTAGATTTTCTAGAATTATCTTTCAAAGGATTTTTCAACTCAAAATGGCCTTGCAATGTGTTTGAACGACTATACATATTTTTCATTTTAATCAACATCTCAGAAAATCTGAGGCAACACCTCAATTAACTCAAAAGAATTCTCTTTAAAAGCATTATGTAACAGAAATCACTATATTTGAGAACATATTTCTAAACCAACCCCTTCATCAACCTCTCAATCTCCTCAAAAGATTTAACCTTATTCAACTCCCTTCTCAACTCCACACTCCCCTTCAAACCCTTTGTAAACTCCTGTGCCTTCAACTTTGCATCAACAACAGAGAATATTCCAAATTTCTTACACAACTTAATATAATTAAAATAATCTTCAACCTTCTCACTAGAAGATTGCTCAATCATCTTTTCTTTATCCAAAAACATCTTCACAGACTTAAACACAAAAGGATTTCCAATAGCACCCCTACCAATCATAACATAATCACAACCAGTTTCATCAATCATCCTCTTAGCATTCTCTCCATTCCAAACATCACCATTTCCAATAACTGGAATCTTAACAGCCTCCTTAACTTCTTTAATCACATTCCAATCAGCTTTACCACTATAACCTTGCTCAACACTTCGAGCATGAACAATAACTGCAGAAGCTCCACTGGACTCACAAATCTTCGCAATCTCAACAGCTCGATTACGACCATCAATACCACTTCTTATTTTAACTGTAACAGGAATCTTCACTACATCAACTAATGCCTTAACAATTTCTCCAACCTTCCCAGGCCTTCTTAACAATGCCCCACCCGAACCCTGCCCCATTATTTTCTTAGAAGGACAACCTAAATTAAAATCAATCAGATCAAAACCTTGTGATTCCAAAAATTTCCCAGCCTTAACAACATTCTCAATCTTTTGCCCAAAAATCTGCCCAACAACAGGCTTCTCACTTTTATCATTCAAAGCCAATTTCTCCACAGCACTATTTCCACGAGCCAAAGCATTAGCACTCAAAAGTTCTGTACTAACCATAGAAGCCCCATATTTCTTACACAAAACTCTAAACGCAACATTAGTTATATTATGCATCGGAGCCAAAACAACTCGCGATTTCAACTTAGGAAATTTTTTTCTAACCATAAACATTTATATAATTACTCCCTTAATAACTTTATGAAACAACCAAAACTATCAAAACAAGAAGCAGAACAACAAATTCAAGAAACCTTCAACAACAATCCAACACCAAAACAAATCAAAAAAGCAAAAAGATTAGCCATGTCTAAAAATATCCAACTCAAACATTACAGAAAAAAATTCTGTAAAAAATGCCTTACATTATTCAAACCCAACAACCATCAAATAAGAATAAAAAAACCACATAAAATAATCAAATGTAAAACTTGCAAACATATTTCAAGATACAAATTAACCTAATCTCTCAATAACATCACTACTAGAATAACCTTCAACCAAATCCAAACAAATCATCTTTCCGCCATAACTTTCAACAAATTCTTTCTCAGCCCTAATCCTTTCACCAATTCCAGCCCCACCCTTAACAAAAAAATCCGGCTTCAACTCATCCAACAATTTCAAAGGATTATCTTCTTCAAAGATAACAACATAATCAACCCCCTTAATTCCAGAAACAACAAACGCCCTATCCTCCTCATTATTGATAGGTCTACCTTCTCCCTTAAACTTCTTAACCGAAGAATCAGAATTCAACGCAACAATAAAAACATCTCCAAATTCAGACATCTTCCTCAAAATATCTATATGCCCTCGATGAATCACATCATAACATCCATTGGTCATAACAACCTTTTTTCCAATAGAACGCGCCCTCAAAACAATCCATTTCAATTCATTCAATTCTTTTAAGACCATAAAAAACAAACAAACAAACCATTTATTAAGATTATGTAATTAAAATCCTCAAAAGAAAGTTTTGAACGAGTTAAAAAATTCATCAGAATTTTTTAAATTTATTAATCAACTCTAAATTATCAACTTGCCCTAAGAACATAGCCCTGCAACAATACCTATCAACACCTAAACTATCAAGAACCTTTCCACCTTCTTCACCTTTCTCAGTTCTTTCCTTAAATTCTTCCCACAGGTGCCCAATTGGCTTCCCACAACTTATACATCTTATTGGTATTATCATTTTTCTATTTTTATCCTTTTCTCCTAAAAGAAAATAGGTAGAAGACAACTCATAAGCTTCACTTCATCTCTGAAACTAATACCTATAACATAGTCTGCTTAACTTCTGTGTTCGGAATGGGAACAGGTGTCTCCAAACTATTATGGTCGTCTTCAATTATACCTAAAAACAACCCTTTATAAAACTTTTTATCAACTAAAATTCCTAAATTTTAATCCTAACAAGATTTTTATACCCTTAATTACTAAAAAAACCATAATGCAGGGGTTCCTGAGTGGTCAAAAGGGCAGGACTCAAGATCCTGTGGTTTAGTACCTTCGCAAGTTCGAATCTTGTCCCCTGCATTTTTATCCTAAGGAAATTATTCTTAACCTCAACTAACCAAACTAAAAACACCCTTTTGCAACAAAAACAAACAAACAATTATCACAATTATATTCGGCAAATCAGCTCCGCCCCCGCTAGACAAAAGAACCAACCCAATAATAATATCCAAAAAACTCATAAGACTAAAACCACTAATAAAAACAATCCCTTTAATCAATAAAATAATTCCCAACAACAAAACAATCTCACTACTTCCAAAACCCAAAATTCCAAATAACCAAAACAACAATCCTGTCAATATATCAATTACACCCAAAATTTTTATAATCATACATTTTTTAAACCCTATCTCATTTAAAAATTTAACTAAGCGCTCGTAGCTCAGCTGGATTAGAGCGATTCCCTCCTAAGGAATAGGTCGCAGGTTCAAGTCCTGCCGAGCGCGTTTCAATAAACTTTAAAAACACCTTAAAACTACTAGAATTAAGCGCTGGTGGTCTAGTGGTTATGATCTTTGGCTTCCAACCAAATGACCCGGGTTCAATTCCCGGCCGGCGCATAAAAAATGTGACGGACGGCACTAAGAATCTTTGATTCTTTCAGTCTGAAGGTTCGTGAGAATCGAAAATTCAGAAATTAAAAATTTCTGAATTGGCCGGCGCATATTCCAAATCTAAAAAAAAGACCAAAACAAAATGCCAGCAAAACTTGATAGATGTGTAAAAGAAGTAGAAAAGAAAATAAAAAAACAGGAAATCAAAAAAACCTACAAGGAAAAAGGTAAACGAAAAAAAACAAATGCCTGGGCAATTTGCAAAGCAGCTCTTTCTAAAAAGAAATAAACCCACTCCAAACTTTTAAAAACCCCTTTTCAATCAATTTATTATATGACAACAGAAACTGCAGAAAACATCGTAACAGAATTAAAAGAAAAAAAGTTTGCAAATTGGTACAACAAGAACTACAAACTATTACTTCTAATCCCATTAATATTAATAATTCTATCTCTAGCCCAATTAGCAATCTTCTATCAACAGAATAATGACTTCATTTTAAAAGACGTTTCATTAACCGGAGGAATTTCAATAACAATTTTTCCAGAACAAGAAATAAATCTCAATGAATTAAGAACACACTTAGAAAAAACACAAGAAGATTTCGCAATAAGAGAACTTTCAGACTTTCGTTCAGGAAATCAAAAAGCAGTTGTCATTGAAAGCCCAATAGAACCAGAAGAAGTAGGAACATTAAAATCAGAAATAACCGATTTTCTCAACTACGAACTAACAAACGAAAACTCAAGCATTGAATCAACAGGCTCAACATTAAGTCAATCATTCTACACACAATTACTTTACGCAATAATTTTATCTTTCTCTTTTATGTCATTAGTAGTTTTATTTATCTTTGGCTCAGGAAGAAAATTAAAACTAACCTTAACAGCAATCATAATAATTCCTGCAATTTTATTTTTCGCAGGAAGACTTCCAATAAACCTAGCAATAATCTCAGGAATCCTAGCCCTATTAATCAATCTAGGTTTCTATTTCAAATACAGCATTCCAAGCGCCGCAGTAGTCATTTCAGCATTCGCAGACATCCTAATGACATTAGCATTAGTAAACTTTTTAGAAATAAAACTATCAACAGCAGGAATCGTAGCATTCTTAATGCTTATTGGTTATTCAGTAGACTCAGACATAATGCTCACAACAAGGTTATTAAAAAGACACGGAAATGTAAATAAAAATCTAGCAGGAGCATTCAAAACAGGAATAACAATGACCCTAACCTCAATAGTCGCAATAACAACAGCCCTAATAATAACACAATCATTTTCATTAATCTTAAAACAAATATTTACAATATTATTAATCGGTTTAATATTTGACATTCCAAACACATGGATAACAAATGCATCAATATTAAAATGGTATATGGATTCCAAGGAAGGTAAAATTAAATGAACTGGAAAATATGGCTCCTAATAGTTTGCGTCCTAGCTTCCCTATTAGCAATCTTTCCCTTAAACTTTTCAGAGGGACTCCAAATAGTTTCATTAGACCAAAACTCAACAGAATTTGAACAAGGTTTAAGACAAGGGCAAATAATTACTGCAATAAATGGAGAATCAATAAACACCTTCAATGATTACACAAATGCAATAAACAAATTCTTCCCAACAGAAGAAAAAATAAAATTAACAATAACAACCACACAAGGAGAAGTCTTATTATTCACAGATACAATCCCAGAACTATCTGTTAAAGAAATTCCAAAAACAAGAATAAAAACAGGATTAGATTTATCAGGTGGAGCAAGAGCATTAGTGACTGCAGAAGAAAAAGATTTATCTGACACAGAATTAATGGATTTAATTGCAGTAACAAATGAAAGATTAAATGTCTATGGATTAAAAGATGTTCAAATAAGGAAAGTAACAGATTTATCTGGAAAAAATCACATGTTAATTGAAATAGCAGGCTCAACACCAAAAGAATTAGAAGATTTAATAGCAAAACAGGGGAAGTTTGAAGCAAGAATAGGAAATGAAACCGTATTCTCAGGCGGAGACAAAGATGTAACCTATGTGGCAAGAACAGGAGAACAATCAGGAATCTACAAATGCGGAAAAGCAGAACAAGGAGAAATATGCCAATTCAGATTTTCAATTTCACTAAGTGAAGCTGCGGCAAAAAGACACGCAAAAATCACAGACGCTTTAGGAATAAGCCCTGAAAACCCACAATACTTAGACCAAAAATTAGAATTATTTTTAGATGACCAACTAACAGATTCATTATTTATAGGAAGAGATCTAAAAGGTTCAGAAACAACTCAGATATCTATCTCAGGCTCTGGAGCAGGCGCAACAAGAGAAGAAGCTTACAATGATGCTGTAAGAAACATGAAACAACTCCAGACAGTAATGATAACTGGCTCACTACCTTTCAAATTACAAATAGAAAAACTAGACACAATCTCACCATTACTAGGAAAAGAATTCATAAACACAATTTTAATAGCAGGAATAGCATCAATCTTGGCAGTAGGATTAATGATATTTTTGAGATATAGAAAAATAAAATTATCTCTTGCAGTAATATTAACAAGCTTATCAGAAGTTGCAATCATCTTAGGAGTTTCAGCATTATTCAGCAGAAACTTAGACTTACCTTCAATCGCAGGAATCATCGCAGCAATTGGAACAGGTGTAGACTCACAAATAATAATCTTAGATGAAGCCCAAACCTCCTCAATCTCATTAAAACAAAGAATCAAAAGGGCATTATACATAATTTTAGGAACTTACATAACAACCTTATTCGCCCTATTACCTTTAATGTGGGCAGGAGCAGGACTTTTAAAAGGATTCGCAATCACAACTATAATCGGAATTTCAACAGGAGTATTTATAACTCGTCCTGCATTCTCAGAAATAGTTAAAAGGATATTGAAAGAATAGGTGAACATGCTAACAAAATACCACATAACAATCGGGGCAATAGCCTCAATAATCCTCTACTTAATTTTCCAACTAACACCCTTACAAACCCTAATAATATTCTTAGCTTCATTCCTAATCGACGTAGATCATTATCTATATTACATCTTCCACAAAAAAAATCTAAGTCTCAAAAACGCACATCATTGGTTCATAGAAAAAAGAAAAAAATGGGTTAAACTCACAAGAAAACAAAAAGAAGAACACAAACACGTAATAATTATTTTCCATGGAATAGAATATTTAATAATCCTCATATTCTTATCTTTCTACAACCCAGTATTCACATTCATCATAATTGGAACCTTAATACACTTAGTTTTAGATTACATAGATTTATACTATCACAAAGAAAAATTACATTCTAAATTCTCACAAATCTATACTTACATAAAAAATAAAAACAAAAATAAGTTTTTAATCTAATTTATTTTTCCAAACCTCTTCATTATCTTTCTTCCCCATTCCCATTTTTCCCTTTATCCCCATCGCATAGAATTATTGCATCAAAATCCCCATAAGGTCTACGATATCTATGAATATTAATATTACCCACTCCGACTATTTCTTCCCTACATTCTGTATCAAATTTTTTACAATAACTTACTCCTTGTATAGTTTCACAATCAGGACATTTATCTTCTAATCTCATTTTTCAAATCCTCCTAAACCTATACGCAATAATCATAAAAATCATCCTCATTCCCAATTTAAATGTTTTAAAAAAATCTGTGGTAATTGTTGAATCTCCAATCCTTTCTCTGTAGTTTACAGGAATTTCCACACACCTTAATTTACTTCTTACACAAATAACCATAAATTCTGGGGAAAACCAATTTCCTCCAACCGAAAGTTTATTTTTTATCCAATTATAAGATTCTCTTTTTATTAATTTCATAGTACATCCAACATCAGTTAAACAAGGGCCCCCATGCAAATACTCTAATAGTTTCGCAACCGCAATATTCCCCCATCGATTAAACAAATTCATTTTAGCACCAGGACCTATAAGTGCCTTCGAAGTTCTTGTTCCAAAAACAACATCAAAATCATCAGAATACAAAAGAAGCTTAATCACATCCTTGCCAATAAAACTATTATCAGGCTCCGCAGTTATAATTATATCCCCTGTTGCTTCCATCATGCCTCTCATCAAAGCATTACCATAACCCTGCTTTGTTTCTAAAACATAAACAGCCTCGGTTTTTCTAATTTCCTCCGAAGAATCATCTTTAGAATTATTATCTACAACAACAATTTCATCAATATATTTAACAGATAAAAAATCTTCAATCGCTCTCTTTACATTAATCCCCTCATTATAACAAGGAAATATTACTGATACTTTTTTCCCATTCCACATAAATTATAAGATTTATTGACATTTAAAAATGTTTGTTTACTAGAAAATATAATAATATTTTATCTATTTAATTTTTCAAGAAGTTTATCAGACCATTCATTACCAAAATTATGATGTCCATATAAAACTAAACCTCCTTGGGCAGAAGGACAATAGGGGATAGGATGAGTTTTATTAGCAAGATAATCAAATAATTCTCCTTCCATAGCAGGAGCAAATACAACTCCTATTGCATCATTTGATCTATTTTCATAAGAAACATTTTGCATCCTTTCTTGTATTAATTTTGATTCTAAATTAACTGGAATCCACCCAACTAAATCAGGCTTATCAAGTAATTGTTCTTTATCAACAATAATTCCTCCAAAACTAAATGCTTCAGGATTATAATCTTTTATCTCAATATGAGTCTCGTCAAACATTTCTCCTTGTTGGTGTTTAGAAATATTTGTATCTGGAAATAAAGGATTACCTCCTTGCCCATAAAGTCTTCCAGGATATATATTAGTTTTTGGTCCACGAATAGTTAAAGTTATTTGATTATCTTGGGTAAGTGCATATGTGCAAATAGCTAAAGCAGGTCGAGGTTTATTTATTCTTTGTTCCTCATACAATTTAGAAACTTTTTCATTTTTAAGACCTTCAATAAATGGAAAATAAGTTTGTCCAACTAATAGTTCAATTCCATAATCCGATTCTTTAATATCCTTAAGTGAAACAACCGGTCCTGGCCACATTTTTAATTCATTTTTTTCATACAATGCACTTAATGGTTGAGCAGAATTATCTAAGTGATAAGGAAGAATCTCAGTACTAATATTATCTTTTGCAAGTTGTCTTTGTTTTAATTCTAATTGATTATTCCAACCTATCCTAATAACATCTTCAACCCCATTTGGCATTTCTAGAACAGATTCTATAAAATTAATTTGTTTAACATTTTTAGGTTCATCAAAAATACACAATGTTTCCCAAGTTCTTGTTTCCATATAAAAAAGGCTAATAAATTCTTTTTAAATTTTTATATTATGCCATATACAATTAAATAAGTCTAATCCCCTATAAAATCATAATAATCCTTATAAACTCCTAAACCAAAAATATATTATAAAAATGGATGAGAAAATACTTGTAACAGGGGGAGCAGGATTTATAGGAAGTCATATCGTAGACGAACTAATAGAACAAGGCAATAATGTAATAGTCTTAGATGATTTAAGTGGAGGATTTATAGAAAACATAAATACTCAAGCCGAATTTGTAAATGGGAGTATAGAAGACACAAGATTAGTTCAAAAAATTTTCAGGGAAAACAAAATAAGTCATGTTTTTCATTTAGCAGCTTATGCAGCAGAAGGATTAAGCCATTTTATCAGGAGATTTAATTATAAAAATAATTTATTAGGGAGCATTAACTTAATAAACGAATCAATAAAAAATAAAATCAAATGTTTTGTTTTCACTTCCTCAATTGCAGTATATGGAAAAAATCAGTTACCTATGAGGGAAGATATTGTCCCAACACCTGAAGACCCTTATGGGATTGCAAAGTTAGCAATAGAACAAGATTTAAAATGCGCTAAAGAATTATTCGGATTAGATTATATTATTTTTAGACCACATAATGTTATTGGAGCTCGTCAAAACATAAACGACAAATATCGAAATGTTTTAGGAATTTTTATCAACCAAATTAAAAGAAACTTACCAATAACAATTTTTGGAGATGGAGAACAAACAAGGGCATTTACAGGAGTAAAAGACATTGCACCAGTAATAGCAAATTCAATTAAAAATCAACAAGCATACAATCAAATATATAATATTGGAGCAGATAAACCATACACAGTAAATCAATTAACAGAAATAGTAAAAAGAGCAATGAACAAACCAGAACATGAGGTAATTTACCTAGAAGCAAGAAAAGAAGTAAAAGATGCTTATTCAGACCACAATAAAGCCAAAGAAATTTTAGGATATCAAGATACTACTTCTTTTGAAGAAGGAATTAAAGAAATGATTGAATGGGCAGAAAATGCAAGTATTAGGGAAACAGAAGAATTCAAAAATATTGAAATAAGAGAAAATTTACCTAAGAGTTGGAGAAGCAAGGAAGAATAATGCAATCTATTTTTAACATAAATAAAAATTCCCACTCCTAAATCTTTTTAAATAATATGTCATAAAATATTAAATGAAAAAAACTACATTAATACTAGGATTTATAATTTTGCTTCATTTAACCTTTGTAATTTTATCTGCGGACCAATTATATTATGGGGATGAAGTGGTATTTTTAACTGCTGCAAAAGAAATAGCTTCTGGACAAATTTCTGGAAGTTTTGGATATGAGGAGGGAGTTTTAATAAAAGATAAATCCATAATGCTTTATCATCCCCCAACCTATATTTATCTTCTTTCATTAATAATATTTTTATTTGGAGAATCAACCTATTCAGTAAGAATAGTTTCATTACTATTTTCAATAGGTTCAATAATCTTAGTTTATTTAACCTCAAAAAAATTACTTGAAAAAAAAGAATTAGAAAACATAAAATATTGGTCATTATTTGCTGCATTTTTATATGCAATTAATCCTGTAACCATTCAAAATATAATTTTAATTGAAATTAACGGAGGGTTACTTAATTTCGCTCTTCTTTTATTTATTTATTTATATATTTCAGGTAAGCCATTTAAATATCTTATTCCTTCACTATTTCTCATATTTGCTTCAAAATTAACTGGAATAACAATTCTTTTTGTAACATTAATTATCACAAATATCTTAACAAAAAACTTTAAAGAACTTTTCAGAGTAATCAAACTTCATATAATAACAGGCATATTATTCTCATTAATTTTCATTATCTATGTTAAAATATTTGATTTAAATTTTTATTATTTATTTTTTCATAATTCATTTTTAGGAGTTTTACAAAACTTTTTGACTAATCCTTCAGCCATACTTCGTTCCTTATGGGCATTCAGAACATTTTTTTATTTTACAACACCTTTTTTTGTATTTTTATTTATTTTAATTTCTTTTAAGATAATAATAAATGTCCTAACAAAAAAAGAATATGTCTCCCAAAATAAAGGCGCAATCTTATTGTTCTTATATTCTTTAGTAATTTTAGCATTTAATTTAATGCTTGGACAAAGTGCTATGAATTTTGTTAAATATTATTCAATAATTATTGCTCCAATAACTATTTTATTAATTTATTTTACTCCAAAAAAAATCAGGAATTTTAAAAAAATAGTTCTTCCATTATTCTTCACATCTCTTCTTATTCTATCATATTTTATAATTTTTTTACATGACCCTCTAATACCTGAAGTACAAGGGAGAGTAAATACCTTAGATATCATTGAAGTCATAAAACTTGTTTTAATAAGAAGCACGCTATATGCAATAATCCCTTTATTTTTATGTTTTATCTTATTTAATAGGATTCCAAAAAAGAAATTATGGCTTATTTTAATATTTCTATTTATTCTTACATCCATTTATTTAAATATCTTACATACAAGGGCAGATTATTCAACTCATAATATGTATGGAGATAGAGGCCTTGAAGATACAATTAGTTATTTAAAAGACAAACCTCCTGAAAACGTTCTTTGTTATATTCATTTATGTTATTTTTTAGATTATAAAAAATCATTAGAACTTACAACCCTTTTTCGCGATATGGATAAACTAGATAAAAGTATAACCGAAAGAAACATACAATATATGGTGATATACAAAAAAGATTTTGATATCCTTCCAGAAAACATTTTAAAAAAATTCAATATAGAAAAACAAATTGAAGATTATATCATCCTCAAAAGAACAACTTAACTTCAATAATCTTTATATAATCAATTTCAATTCCAAAAACATGAAAATCCTTTTAGTAATTCCAAGATACGCTTTAACAAATAAAAGAAATTATGAATATACATTCCCACTAGGTTTAGCCTATATTTCTTCTGTAATGAAAAAAGAAGGTTACGATGTAGACTGTCTAAATTTAAATCATTACAATGGAACCACTAATCAAATATTAAATAAAAAATTAAATTCAAAAAAATATGATATTGTATGTTCAGGGCACATAGGAATAGGATATTCAATTATAAAAAAAATAACTAATATCTCAAAATCACATCCAACCAAACCTCTAGTGATTATCGGAGGAACAATAATAACAAGTGAACCAAAATTAATGTTTGAATCTCTTAAACCAGATTTTGCAGTAGTTGGTGAAGGAGAAATAACAATAATAGAATTATTAGATACAATAAAAAATAATAAAGATTTATCCAAAGTTAACGGAATAATCTATCGGAAAAATAATAAAACAGAATTCACAAGTCCAAGAAAAGTAATTGAAAATATAGATAATCTTCTAATTCCGGATTTTGAAAGTTTAAATTTTGAAAAACAATTAGAAAATAGGGCGGGTAATTCAATCTTCGATTATCCTAGGATTTATCCAATTATGTGTAGTAGAGGTTGCCCATTTCAATGTACCTTTTGTTATCATTGTTTAGGCTTCAAATACAGAGAACGTTCAATAGAAAATGTAATGGAAGAATTAAGAAAAAATGTTAAAAAATACAAAATAAATATAATTAATATTTATGATGATTTATTTTCTATAAATAAAAAAAGACTTTACAAATTCTGTGATGAAATAAAAAAACTAATAGGCGAATTAGATTGGGAATGTAAATGGACCTGCCAACTTTCAGTAATAAATGTAGATAAAGAAATGCTAAAAAAATTAAAATCCTCGGGGTGTTATGCAGTAAGCTTTGGTTTTGAAAGTTATAGCCAGAAAGTTCTAGATAGCATGAGAAAACCAATAACTCCAAAATTAATAGACAATGCAATTAGATTAGTTTTTGAAGAGAAAATGCCTTTGATGGGTAACTTCATATTTGGTGACAGGGCAGAAACAACAGAAACAGCAAAAGAAACCTTAGATTATTGTAAAAAATATTGCAATGGACAGATAAAAATTTATTTTATTCAACCATATCCCGGAAGTGAAATATATAACCATTGTATAAAAAAAGGAATCATAAAGGACAAACTTAATTTCATAAAAAACGAAATAAGCCATATCACTTGGTATAACATGACAGATAAAATGACAGATAAGGAAGTTTTACAATTAAAAAAAGAGATTCTAAAAACAAGAAGAAAATATTTCAAACACATCATACCTTTCAAATTAAAAAGAGAAAAAAAATCCAATAAATTTTCTATCCACACTAAATGCCCTTATTGCAATAAAAAAATCCAATACAAAAACTGCATTATAGAAAATCCTTTTTATTATACAATCCAATTACATTGCAGAGAATGTTCAATGGGTTATTATGCAGTAAGCAGACCCTATAAAATAAGCACAGATTATTATGACGAATTAGATTATTTAAGAAAAAAATATCTTTTCATAAGAGACAATATTAGAAAGAAAAAAATATAATTAAATAAAATTCTTAAATCTTTCTTCAGAAGGTTTAAATCTTTCTAAATCTTCAAAATTCTCAATTAGATTCTTACATAAAAGATTTCGAGAATCATAAGTGCAATGATGCCTACAAGCAAATTTTGGATTTAAGGTCTCAAAAATTCTCTCAGCCTCTTCACTAAACCATAAATCCCTAAAACTCCTTTCTTTCAAACTACCTAACATTCCATGTTTTGTATAAGTTTTATCATGACAAAAATAAACACAACTATCTGCCCCAATGACTGGAACAGTTTGCATTATAAAACATTTATCATATCTTCTTTCATTCACACTAGTTAATTCAAAATCATTTTCATAAGTATCATAAATAATAAAACCCTCACCATCAAAATCATCTCTAGCCCTTTTTAATTGCTCCAAAACAGATTCTTTAAAAGGTTCATGATAACCAAAAAAATCAGTATGCATATAAACCGGAGTAAATTTTATATGATTAACTCCAAGCTCCTTAAAATATTTAGCCGCCTCATAAACATTCATATAATTTTTATCAGTAACAACGTAATTAATTCCTAATTCACAATCAGGACTCTTTATTTTTGAAAATTCTTTTATATTTTCTCCAAGTGAATAAAACCATTCTTTAGGTCTCTTACGAACAACTTCAAAAGTTTCAGCATCAATTTCTCCTGCAGAGATTCTAACCCATGCAGAATCTTTCAAAACCTCTGCCTTCCCCCCCTTTAATTCCTGCCCATTTGTTATAATAGAAATTTCAATATCTAATTCCTTAGCCTTTCTCATAACTTCAACAATATGTGGATAAATTAAAGGCTCTCCGCCTCCAGAAAACGTAATAGCCTTAACTCCTATCTCTTTAAAGTCGCTTAAGATTTCCAACAACTTTTCTCTAGGAATTTCATCCATAAAATTAATCTCCTCTGAAACAGGACAATCATTTCCAGGAACATAAGAACAATAAAAACACCTATGATTGCATTTATTTGTCGGCTTTATCCGAACATAAATTGGCGCACTAATTTTCCCCCTATAAAAATCATTTAATTTCCTTCCATGAAATGCTAATTTTGAAGCATTATAAACATTTTTTACCATTTTTAAAATCCTAAAACCACTCACTTTAATAAGGGTTATTTTGGAAATCTCTAAAAACAAAAATATTGTTTTTAGGATGTTTTAAAAACCATTAAATCATTTATAAATTCTACTATAGTAAAATATATAAATTTACTTATTCAAAAATCTTTTCCTTAAACTCATTAAGGAAATCAATAATAACTTTTGGAACCCTATCTAATTTCATAATCTCATCAAAACTAAAAAACTCTATTTTTTGTCCCTCATTTAATTCCAATTCATCTAATCTTGAATCTATCTTAGCCAAATAAACTACAACATCATTTCCAACACAATCATCAAATTTTGTAACCAAAACAGGATTTTTAACATCAAAATTAATCTCTTCTTTTACTTCCCTTTTCAATGCGTCAGAAACACTCTCCCCCTCATCAATATGCCCTCCAATAAATCCCCAAGTATTTGGACTTTGGATATCAGGTTTGTCATCCCTAAGATGAAGCAAAATTTTTTTATCATTATTAACAAACACTACTGAAGCAACTTTTCCTCTTTGCATAAATAATCCAGATAACTGCTCTTTAAATAAGTTTAGGTTAATATTTCATCCTACTTATTAAAATTTCATCAACCATTAGACTCTCCTTGCTCTTACTCAAATCATAAACTACCTCCGCAACTTCAGAAGGTTCCATACAATTTGTTGCATCAGCTCCAGTTAATGTATACATGTCCGTTTTCATACCACTTAAATGAACACCAATCACTCGCACACCATTTTCTTTTGCTTCATATCTTAAAGCATCTGTAAATCCCCTCAAACCATATTTTGTTGAACAATAAATACTTTGGTTTCGGCTAGGCTTTAATCCTCCCATACCATTGATATTAATTATTATTCCTGATTTTCTTTTTGCAAAATAATCATAAATTTTTTTTGTTAAACTTATGGGTGCAAATAGGTTAACCTCTAAATTATTTTTAATTTCTCGTTCATTTAATTCATCAAATGGCTTAATAAGACCCATGGCAGCGTTATTTATAAGAATAAAAATATTTTTTCTGATACTTATTTCAACTAGTTTTTCAATAGTTTCATCTAAAATTAAATCTCCTCCAACAACTTCACAATCAACACCCCTATTAAAAATTTCATCACGAACAATTTTCAAATCTTCTGATTCTCTACCATGAATTATAATATTATATCCTCTTTCAGCAAAAACTATTGCCAATTCTTTTCCAAGACCCCTACTAGATCCAGTTATTAAAATCCATTTAGTCATAATTCTTCTTAGATTAAACCATTTTTAAAATTTATTATTGATAATTATATAAATCTTAACTTAACAATCTTTATATAATGAAGTATAATTTCAAAAACATGAAAATCCTTTTAATAATTCCAAGATATTTGCTAACAGACAAACCTAATTATGAATATTCCTTTCCACTAGGATTAGCTTATATTTCTGCATCAATGAAAAAACAAAGGTATGAAGTAGATTGTTTAAACCTGAATCACCTTAATGGAAAAATAGATAAAATATTAACACGAAAATTAAAACTTAAAAATTATGAAATAATCTGCACAGGACACATAGGAATAGGATACAGGGTTTTAGAAAAAATAATACAAACAATAAGGGATTATTCTTCAAATTCAAAAATAATTCTCGGAGGGGCGATTATAACTCCGGAACCAAAATTAATATTCGAATCTCTAAAACCGGATTATGCAGTAATAGGAGAAGGAGAAACTACGATAATAGAATTACTAAAAACAATAAAAAACAAAACCTCTCCTGAAAAAGTAAATGGAATAATATTCAAAAAAGATAAAAAAACAATAATCACAAAACCAAGAGAAGCAATAAAAAATATAGATGAATTACCTATTCCCGACTTTGAAGGAATGGATTTTGAAAAACAATTAAACAATATGAGTGCGAATAATAGTCCGTATGGGCTTTTTGATTATCCTAGAGTTTATCCCATAATGTGTAGCAGAGGATGCCCTTTCCAATGTACATTTTGTTATCATTGCCTTGGGATAAGATACAGGGAACGTTCAATAGAAAATGTAATGCAAGAATTAAGAAAAAATGTAAAAAAATATCAAATAAATTTAATCGCCCTTTATGATGATTTGTTTTCAATAAATAAAGAGAGACTTTATAAATTTTGTGATGAAATAAAAAACTTAATTAAAGAATTAGATTGGGAGTGTAAATGGACTTGTCAATTATCTGTAAGAAACATAGATGATGAAATGTTAAAAAAGTTAAAGGAAGCAGGATGTTATGCAGTAAGTTTTGGTTTTGAAAGTTACAGCCAAAAAGTTTTGAATAGTATGAAAAAACCAATAACTCCTGAATTAATAGACAGGGCAATAAACTTAACAAAAAAACATAAAATGATTGTCCAAGGAAATTTTATTTTTGGAGATAGAGCCGAAACAAAAGAAACTGCCAAAACAACATTAGATTATTGGAAAAAAAATTGTTCAGAACAAATATACTTAGGGTTCATTCAACCTTATCCTGGAAGCGAAATATATAATCATTGTATAAAAAAAGAGATAATAAAAGATAAATTAGATTTTATAAAAAATCATATGAATGAAACTAATTGGTTTAATATGACTGATAATATGACTGATAGCGAAGTATTAGAATTAAAAAAAGACATATTAGAAGCAAGAAGAAAATATTCCAGTTATGTTGTTCCAACTAAATTTAAAAAAGAAAAAAAACATAAGAGGTATAGTTTATTAATCAAATGTCCTGGATGCAAAAAGAAAATGATATATAAGAATTTTTTTATAGAAGATAAACTAGTTTTTACCCAATGGAGCTCTTGCAAAAATTGTAAAAGGAGATTTAATATTGCAAGCCCCCTTTACAAAATTGGAGTTCAAAATCACAAAAGAATTAATTTTTTAAAAAATATTTATTTATCCTTAAGAGAAAACATTTCTAAAAGAAATTTATAAAATGGAAAAAAAACAGATAGTATTTATAGAAAGTTATTCAACAGTAATGATTTACAAAATAGCAAAAGAATTCAAAAAAAGAGGATATAAAACAATTTTAATTAGAATTTTAAGCCCCTCACCAAAAGACAAGGAATTCCATAAGGATGCATTTAATCAGATTATAGATTTAAATTTTGATTTTGTAAAATTAAATAAAAAAAATATTCCAAACTTAATTTTAAATTTATTAAAAAAAATAAAACCTCTAACAAAAACACTTATAAGGTCATTAAAACTAAAACCTTGCGTAATAATAGGGAGGGCAAATCCCAATCTTCCAATTTCTTTTTTTAGAATATTATTCAAAAAAAGTTCATTTATTTATTTCCCCTATGATATCAGGGTTCATTATGCTCCTACAAAAGAAATTGCAAAAACAGAAAGAGGGTTATCAAACTTAGAAATAATTTCAGAAAAATATAATTTCGAAAAATCTAATGGAATATTACACAAAGGAGCACCTAGAGAATTAAATTCTATTCATGGAAGATACCTAGGAAAAAAAGTAAAAATCCCCAAAGAGACGCTATATTTTCATCCATATTGTTCAAATGAATTTATAATACCTTTTAATAAAAATAAGCTTTCAAAAAAAGATAATGAATTACATCTTGTTTGTATTGGTTCAGGGGGGAAAAAAACAAAAGAACTCTATGAGATTTATTTTGAAACTGCAAAACATTTAATAAAACAAAAAATACATTTTCATATATATGTTAGTTCTAATCTAAATTCAGAGATAGAGGAAAAAAAAGGATTTTTCACAAAATATAAAAGTTTTCCAAATATAAAATATTTCCATATTCATCAACCAAAAAACCCTAAAGAAATAGTTTCAGAAGTATCAAAATACGATTTTGCCATATCTTTTCCACCATCAACAAATTTTCCAAGATATAATTTAGACCCCAAATTTGCAGTTGGAAACAGAGAATCAACATTTTTTGAAGCAGGAATCCCTCATTTTTATCCTTTTAATGTAGAATATACAGGCAAAATTATGGAAAGATATGGATTAAATTTACCAATCGCTTTAAACGGAAAACTAAGTATAAAAAATTTAAAAAATAGAATTAAAAAATTAAACTACAAAGAATTAGAAAAAAAAATTAGCAGAGCAAGAGAAGATTTTAATTTGGAAAAACAATTTCCAAGATTAGAAAAATTTATTATAGATATTGCAAATAAAAATTAAGGCCCAGAAACCTTATATTCTTTATTAATTAAAAAATTATCAAATTTACTGGAAATATGAGGTATAAACATTTTGCCCAATGAAGTAATTTTTATAAATTCTTCAGAAAATTCAATTAAATCATCAGCAATAAAACTTTTTAATTTTTCAATTTCATCCTGGAAATATTCCTTGAATTCAATATTATATTTCTCCTCAATTTTTTTTATATTTATTAATCTCTCACAAAGTAATAAATTAATAACCTCTCTTCTTATCAAATCATCTTTACTTAGTTTATAACCTTTTAAAATAGGAAACTTAGTTTTCGATAATTGCTCATTATAATCTTCCAAATAAACATTTTGAAAATAATATCCATTAAATGCACTAGTGCTTGATGGGCCGATAGCAATAAGATTTTTAGCTCTTCCAGGAGAAAAACCATTAAAAATCCTATGCAATGTTTTATCTTTTAAAGCAATAGCTAACTCATCATCTGATTTTACAAAATCATTAATACCCACATGAACATATCCTGCCTCCTCAAAACTATCTAATGCTTCTTTGAATATTCTAGTTTTTTCAATATAATCTGGAAAAGAATATTTTTCAAGAGCCCTTTGACAAATTTCTCTTTCAGGAGTATGCGCATATTTTAAAAGAGTTATTCTTTCAGGAGATAATGATATAGAAGTTTTTACAGTTTTTCTAAATGAATCTATAGATTGGAGAGGAAGTCCATAGAGCAAATCAATATTTATCCCCTTTAAACCACTTTTAACCTTTGGAGTAAAAAAAGTTTCAACAAGTTCTTTTGGTTGAATTCTATTTACTGCTTTTTGAACATAAGGATCAAAATCCTGTACTCCAAGAGAAATTCTATTAACCCCAAAAGATTTAAAAAATTCAATTCTCTCAGAATCGATAGATCGTGGATCAACTTCAAAAGCAAATTCTTCTAACTCTAGAGGATCAACCAATAATTTTATTTTATCCACTAAAAATTTAAATTCTTCATCAGTCATATATGAAGGAGAACCGCCTCCAATTTGAATATCCTTAACAACAGGTTTAAACGAATGCTTTTTAAAAAATTCATAAAATCTTTCAATTTCAGTCCCAATGTCTCTCAAAAAAGATTTTATTTCCCTCCTATCAGAAGTTATTTTTGAATTACAAAAACAATAAAGACATTTTTGACGACAAAATGGGAAATGAAAGTAAAATGAAATTGGTTCATTTTTATTCATCAAATCCATAAGGGCATTTTCAAAATTCTCAGATTTAAAATTAAATGTCCACTCCCGTAAAGGAGGATAACTAGTATAATAGGGGGCAGACCAATTATATTTAACTACAATCTCATCCATTAATTCGCATTTCATATTTTTTCCTCAAAAAAATCAAAGTTTCCTCGGCATCTTTTACAGTCTTTGGAAATTTTTTTAAAACCTCTGTTAATTCAAAATCGTCAAATTTTTCCTTCCAATAATCATCATTAAGATTTTTAATCATTTTTTCATATTGAATTTCTGCTTTAATTACATCTCCTCTTAAACAATGAACCAATGCAAGAGCAAAATTCATATAAGGATGAGTAGGATATCGTTCCTCAATAGCTTCGACCCAAGATAAAAATTTATCCCTTTTCCAGCCAAACTCTAGATTTTTATTAAATATAAAGTTTCTAAGAAAATTAAATGTAAACCAAATTTCTCCTAGTTCCGTCTTGGAAGGAACTTTATCATGAGGCATTTTAAAAATATTTAATCCAGAAAATTCTTCAGAAGAGTTTAATTTACCTTTTTCTAAATCCTTTGTGGGTATAAAATCCCCAATATCGTTATCTTTTTTTCTTTCTCTTTCTTCTTCATCTCCAAAATAATTAACATTTGGCTGATATACTGAAAAACCACTCCAATCCAAATCCATTTCAATTGAAAATTTTAATGTTTCAATCATTTTACCAAAAGTTTCATTTGGAAAACCCACAATATAATAATCTACTACAAACATCTCAGGATATTTCCGAATATTTTTTGAAAATTCTCTAAAAATTTCAAGAGTTCCTGGTTTTCTCACTTCTCTTAACATTTCTTCATTTCCACTTTCAATTCCAACTTTAAATCCTATACACCCAGAATCTCTCATTTTTTCTAAGAGATCATCACTTAATGTTCGAACAATAAGGCCATTATTAGAGGCCCAAGTAATATTTAATTTTTTATCAATAATTCCTTGTAAAACTTCCATAGATTTATCATGATATCTCGCAAAATCATCGTCTGAAATTTCAAAGTGTTTAACACCTCTTTCTTTATGGAGATACTCCATTTCATTTAAAAAATCTTTTATTTCTCTACTTCTAACTCCTATCCCCATATAATCTCGAACTCCACAAAATTTACATCCTCCCTCACAACCCCTATTAAACCCAATCATTGCAAAAGTTTTATCTTTACCAGAGATTCTTGAATAAGGGCTAAGAGTTCCAACCTTACAATATTCTTCAATTGGAACTAATTTATGCTCTTCAATTAAATTTCCTTCCAATTTAACAGGACAAGAATTTCCAGTAGTTTGAATTATTTCAGTCCCATATTTAAATAATATACCTGACATTGCAGGATTTCCTTTATTTTCATAAAGGTTATCCATAAAAAACTTTATTTTATTTTCAGATTCTTTCTGAAAAACAAAATGGCATAAACCTTCATTTAAAAGTCTTTCTCCATCATAAGTTGCATTATGCCCTCCAGCTAAAATCAATTTATTTTTCCCTTTAAGATAATTTAATATTTCGATTAAACTAGGAACATCAACGGCAAAAGTATTGGAAACTCCAATAATCGAGGGGTTGTTTTTCTCAAGATAATCATCCAATATTGATATCCAATTTTTATAATCAAATGACTCTTCATTTTTTATTCTCTTTAAAAGCTCAAAGTTTAAATCCAAAATTTTAATCTTCAATCCGTGTTTTCTCATTGCAGCAGCAAGACACTGTAATCCTGTTGGAGGATATGCATAATAACATCTATTCTTAGCAACTTCTAGTTCAAATGCATTTAAATTAATTTGAGGCCCCTTAATGAGAAGAATCTCCTTATTCAGAGGAATTTTTTGTTTTAAATGTTCACAATATTTTTTTAGTTTTTCATTAGGATAAAGTTCAGTTCCCATAAATAAATTCAAAAAGGAGACTATATAAATATTATTAAGATAAAATCCAACATTACAAAATAATATCTATAAACTACCTCCATAATCTTTAAAAGCATTTTCAACACAATTTAATTATGCTTGATAACAAGATAAAAGAGATAGAAGACTTAGCAGGATTGATAGATTCTCTTAAAAAACAAGGAAAAAAAATAGTTCATTGTCACGGATGTTTTGACATAGTTCATCCAGGACACATAGAGCATTTTATAGACGCTAAAAAACAAGGAGACGTTTTAGTCGTAACTGTAACCCCTGATAGATTCGTTGAAAAAGGCCCAGGAAGACCATTCTTCAACGAAAAAATAAGATTAAAACAATTAGCTGCCCAAGGAACAATCGACTATGTTGCACTAAATAAATGGTCCACAGCAATAGAAACCCTAAGACTAATAAAACCAGATATTTATGTAAAAGGTAAAGAAGTCTTAGGAAATAAAGATATAGATAAAATACAAACCACTGAAAAAATATCTTCAAACCTCTCTTTAGAAGAAGAAGCAGTAAAATCAGTAGGAGGAGAATTGTATTTAACAGACCAAATAACTTTCTCATCCTCAAAAATAATAAACCAAATAACTGAAGCAATACCAGACGAATCAAAAAAATTCTTAGAAAACCTTAAACAATCACACTCCTCTCAAGATATTTTAAAAATTCTAGACTCTCTAAAAGATATAAGAATTATAGTAATCGGAGATTCGATTTTGGATGAATATGTTTATTGCGAATCCATGGAAAAATCAGGAAAAGAAACTCAAGTTTCTTATAAATTCTTAGATTCAGAAACACACTTAGGAGGAATTTTTGCAATAGCAAATCATTTAGCAGGATTCGTAAAAGATATTGCAATAATAACATGCATTGGAAAGAACAATTACAATTTTATAGAAGAAGGATTAAAACAAAACATAGAAAGAAACATTTTTACACAGAGCGAGTCTAAAACTTTAATTAAAACAAGATATATAGACAATTACAAAAAACACAAAGTATTTCAAAATTATAATACAGATGAATTAAAAATAAATTTAGAAACAGAAGAAAAAATTTTAAGATTTTTAGAAAATAATCTTCAAAGATTTGACATGGTTTTAGTTCCTGACTTTGGGCATGGAATGCTGACCCAGAGAATAATCGATTTACTAACGAATTCAAATAAATTCTTAGCAATTAATTGTCAATTAAATTCAGGAAATTTAGGATATAACTTCATAACCAAATATCCTCGGGCAGATTTTGTTTCAATAAATGACAGAGAATTAAGACTCCCTTTTCAAGAAAAAAAAGGAGACATCAGAATACCTATAAAAAAATTAAATCAAAAACTTAATGTAAATAAAATCAATATAACTCTAGGAAAAAAAGGAAATATATTTTATGACAATGGAGAATTCATAGAATCTCCCTCATTTACTACCCAACCACTAGATACTATTGGTTCAGGAGACGCAGTTTTATCCTTAACTTCTCTTTTAGCTTATAAAAATACAGACCCTATGCTAATTTCTTTTTTAGGAAATAGCATAGGAGGGCTAGCAACAAGAATAATTGGAAACCAAAGATCTGTGGACCCAATAGAACTAAGAAAATTTATAAATTATATTTTAAAATAATTATTCTTTATAAGGGTCAAACAAAACAGGATCAATAATCATTTCACTATTAAATTCTTCCCTATCTAAAAAAGGAGCCATATCTTCAATAGGCCTTGGAACAGTTTTTCCATCAGGACGATTAAACGCCCCTTGTTTTGGCATAACCAAATGATTTTCAGAAACATCAATATCACAAAGAATAGGTCCAGGGTAATTTAAAACTTCTTGAATATCTTCTCTTAAATTTTCCTGATTTTTAATTTTCTTAGCTTTAATCCCATAAGATTCAGCAACTTTAATTAAATTAGGAATACTAACTCCACTAGAAGGTTCCGAAGCAATATATCCCTTAAAATAATGTTTTTGAGTTTCCCTTATAGAAGTATAACCCTTATTATTAAAAACAAAAATCTTTATTGGAAGTTTATTATGAAAAATAGTTTGTAATTCTTGGATATTCATCATTAAACCTCCATCACCAGTTATACAAATAGTTTTCTTATTTCCATTAGCCATACAAGCTCCAATAGCTCCGGGCAGTCCAAAACCCATTGCAGCCAAACCCGCAGATGTAAAGAGCCTTTGCCCTTTTTTAATCTTAAATGCTTGCATAACTGTTTGAAAACTCATTCCCATATCAGTCAAAACAACATCATCTTCATTTAATTCTCCTGAAAGCAAATCTGTAAAATAATAAGTATTTACACCATCTTTACAATTTTTATAATTCTGCAAAACGATAGGATATTTATCTTTCCAATGCTTTATCTTTGCCTTCCACGATTCAAAATTAGGAGAAATATAATCTCTAAGTTGAGACTGCATAATGGAGATAAAATTCTTAACATCACTCTTTATAGCCAGATCAGGATTAATAATCGGCTTATTTAATTCTTCTTCATCAATATCTACAATAATTTTTTTTGCATTTCTAGCAAAATCCTTATATGCCCATCCAGTTACAGCCAAGGCAATCCTAGAACCCAAACTCAAAACAAAATCAGAATTTTGAATAGCAAGATTCGCACCTCTTTCTCCAAATGAACCAACCCTTCCAATATATAATGGATGTTCCTCCCAAATCAAATCATTAGCATTTCTTGATGTAACAATTGGAATAGAAAGAAGCTCAGCAAGTTCTAAAAATTCTTTTTCAGCACCTGAAAGACGAACACCATTACCCAACAAGATAATCGGTCGTTCAGATTTTTTAATCAATTTAATAGACTCATTAATCTGATTTTCTAAATCATTATCAACCTCTGACACCTTTTCGATAATTTTAAAACTATCCAATTCATCTTTTTCTACAATGGCCCCTTGAATATTTATTGGAATATCTAACCAAACAGGCCCCGGCCTTCCAGATTTTGCCAAATACAATGCCTTTTCCAAATGATATTTAATTTTTTTTGGATCTCTAATAGTCACAGCATATTTAGTTATAGGACGAACCATATCAATAATATTAATTTCTTGAACACCTAATTGCCTTAATTTTGTTTTTTTAATTGTTTGACTTTCATGAGATTGTCCAGAAATAATTAACATAGGATTAGAATCAATCCAGGCTCCAGCAACACCAGTAATTGCATTTGTGGCCCCAGGCCCACTAGTTACCATAGCAAAACTAATATCATTTTTCATTTTAGAATATCCTTCAGCAACCATTGTTGAAGCTTGCTCATGATGATTACAAATATAATTCATCCCACCATTAACTCTTAAAGATTCTAAAAGATAAATTAAGTTCCCTCCAGAAACAAGTGATACATCTTGAATACCTCGCTCGATCAAAAAAGAGATAATATAATCCGAAACTCTCACAAGATTTTTTCTTTCATAAATCAACAAAACCTTTATAGGAGAATTTATTTCACAATCTTTCAAGTCAGAGATATTAAACATATCTCCAAATTCCATATCACCTCCAGAACTTTCAATTTTTCCAGAAATTAAAACACCTACCTTAGAACCTGTTTCTTTGATATTCTCTAAAAAATTATTACTATTACTAAAACTCCTAACAAGGAACTTATATTTCCCAAAAACATTTGTAGAGTTTTGCTTATCATTTAAAAAAAGGTAGTGATAATTATACAATTCATTTGAAATATTTTTTTTATCAGTATAAGATTTCATCTCTCTTCTATAATTATCTTTCAACCTAAATAAATCAGTTTTATCTACAGGAGTTTCAATTTCCATTACAAAAATCCCCTCATCAGAAATAGCTTCTGTTTTATGGAAAACTCCCTTATCCAAAATTAAACCATCCTTTGCCTTAAGTTCAGAACTTTCATTTAATGTAGAACATCTAGCTTCTCCAGTGATTAATAAAAGTGAAGTCTTCTTTTTAGGATGACAATGCATAGATGTAGAATGTCCTGGCTTAATATACAAAAACCAAATAGCAATATTATTATTTTCAAACATTAAATATTCATAACCCCAGGGCTTGTTCACCACAACATCCCTAAAACTAACTTCTTTCAAACTTGAATCAACCGGACAATCATGAGTCAAAACACTTTGTTTATCTTTATCAGAAATTTGAATTTTCTTTATCATTTTTTTGTTGAACCTCAAACAATCTCAAAACTTCTTTCATCCAATCTCCAAGATATTTATAATGAGGACTTGAAACAATATTCCTATCAGTAACAAAACCAGCATCAACATAATTCGCACCTGCATTATTAACATCATCTTTAATACTATAATATGCAGAAATATTTCTTCCCTGAACAATCTTAGCAGAAATCAACAATTGAGCTCCATGACAAATACTCGCAATAATTTTCCCTTGAATATCCCAATCTCGAATATAATTCAAAACAATTGGCTCTTGCCTCAACTTTTCCATTGCTTTAGCACCCCCGGGCAAAACCATAATGTCTGCATCATCTCCAAAATTACTCAACTCTTCATAACTAATCACACGACATCTATCATCACTAGGAATCTTTGTCCCTAAAATCCCCTCACAACTAGCACCATCTTTCAATGCAACAATCATTTCAAAACCTTCCTCAAGTAATCTATAATATGGATAAATATATTCATGATCTTGTACCAAATTTCCAGTTATAATTAATGCTCTTTTAGTCATAATAATAAGAAATCACCAATTTACTTTTTAAAGATTTATGTAGTTGAGATATTATGAACCTCAAAATTTATAAATTCAAAGAGACTTAACAAACCATGACATGGCAAGACCTAACTTTAATGACACTAAACATTTTCTTTGGATACGCTCTAATCCCTCAAGTCTATTACGGTTTTAAAACAAAGAAAAAACATATCACACTTCAAACAGCCCTAATAACAACCTTGGCCCTCTATATTCAAACATTTGTTTTCTTCACACTTCAATTAACTCTAACAACAATTGCCAGCTCAACAATCGCATTTCTCTGGACATTATTATTAATCCAAACAATTATCTACAAATAAATCAAACAATAACCGTCCAACCATAATCTCCTTCAAAACCCACTTCAGAATATAACTTAATCCACTCATCAATACCCCTTAAATCCTTACACAATAAAGTCCACGCCCTTAATTTCCCCTCTTCATATTCATTTCTCCAAGAGTCATTCTGAATATAACTAGATTTACCATTATTTTTTGCAACCCTTACCAACTCTCTCAAAACCTCCACAGAATCTTCAGGAAAAAAAGCACAAACATTTTCAATAGAAATCACACAATCAAAATAATCATCCTTAAATGGCAAATTCAAATTATCCGCCTTAATTAAAAAAGGCATAACCTCATCACAAGCTTTCTTTTCAATAACCTCAGAATCTCCCTTCTCAACCCCATTAATCAACACCCACCGCCCATAACCCTCCATGGTGTGATTCAAAGGATAACTAGAGGGATGAATTCCCCAAACTTCAATTCCAGGAATTAATTTCATCAAATCATAAACTAAAAACCCCTTATGACATCTATCAATCAAAACCTTAGAACCAGAATGCAAACCATATCTTTTCTTAATAATTTCCGCCACACGACGCCATCTACCATCATAATAATATCCCCCAAAGCCCTTCTCCCGTGAACCATCATAAAAACTAAAATCAAGCCTCTCAGCAACCTTTATGTCCTCCTCACTCTGTTCCTTTCGCCCTCGCGCCTTAATCTGCGAAAGTCCTGCTTCTTCCATTATATTATATTCTGGCATAATAAAAACATAAAGAAATATTATTTAAAGATTTATATAGTTAATAGACCCTTATTCTTCTAATTATTTCACTAGTCGACTTTTTCAGAATAGTATCAATAATCTCAACTCTTCCACCATATCCTCGAACAACCTCTGCTTCAGGCATATTAGAATAATCCTCAGGATTATAATCAGAACCCTTAACATGAATATCTGGTTTTAATCTAGCAATCATTTCACAAGGAGTATCTTCTTGATAAATTCCAACATAGTCCACACAATCCAATGCAGAAACAATTTGAACTCTATCTTTTTCACAAATAATAGGGCGGCTTAAACCTTTTGTCCTATTAATAGAGGAATCTGAACTTAAACCAACAATCAATAAATCTCCTAAATAATTTGCTCGTTCTAATAATTCTACATGCGCAACATGTAATAAATCAAAACAACCATTTGTATAAACAATCGTTTTATCTCGACTTCCAAAATCTCCTAACAACTCAATTAATTCATCCAATGTCTTAAATTTATTTAATAAATTCTTTATAGCAAAACTTTCATTTCTCATTTAAAATTTATTCAGGCAATCTATCCCACAGCTCTTCTAAAATTTCATTAGGCAATTGATTATTGGGCTTATCATAGCATCCGATTCTAAAAGGGCCTTTATCTCCATGACAATCAGAACCTCCAGACCTAATCAAATCATACCCAGAAGCCAATTTATCAAATTTAGTATTCTGCTCTTCACTATTAAAATAATTTCTTACTTCAATTCCATCAACTCCTTTTGTGATGAAATAACTTAACATTCTATCGGTCAAAAATCCATAGTCTCCACCAGGATGAGCAATAAAAAGTTTACAATTCATATCTTCTGTTAGACCAATTGCATCATCAACATCAAATCCCTTAAACCTTGAAGTATAAGCAGGCATACCTATTGCATATAACCATCGATTAACAAATGCTATAGGCTTACCTTCAATCGCCTCATCAGTAGCCTCAGGGTCTTTTGTCCTAACATATTTTTTTAAAACCTCAATATTATCCTTATAATCAATAAAACTATGACATATATCTGGAGGACAATGAAATGAAGCACATTGTTCTTTCAAATCTACTGAAGGTATTTCAAATCCCACACTCCTCAAACCATCTAATACTTCTGGAAGATGTCTTTTTTCCATATCATTAAAATATATCTCTTGATATCCTTTCATAGGTCCTACATTAGGGTTTTTCCCAAGAATAATTAAATCCGGAGAAGACATATCCTGGGGCGTTAAAACATATTCAGGCAATTCAGCACTTATTTCAGTACCAAATGAAATCCCTAAAATATCATATTTCTTACAAGCATTCATAAATTCAGGTAAACCTCCAACACCATGATGATCTGTTAAAGCCATAGCAGAAACCCCTCTATCAACCGCTCTCTTAACCAACTCAGTTGGAGTATCCCCGCCATCAGAATAAGTTGAATGATTATGAAAATCCAAAAGTCCTTTATTATATCTTGCTACATCTTCCAAAGCCATAAAGATATTCTTTTAAAACAATATATAAATATTTTTATACCCAAATAGTTATTATCAAACATGCAATTCAACCCCCAAACCTACAAACCAATAGATTACAGAACCTTCATTCTAGGAGACCAAGCAAGACAAGGAATCAATCTAAAAAGACTAAACATTCTCACAGAACAAGAACTAAAAATTTGGGAAGCAGCACAACCATATATGGATGCAAGAAACGACCCAGGACATGGAGAAATAGCAACAATTTTATCAATAACATTTTTACCTTATTTTCCAAAAGCTAAGAGAGAAATAGTAGTTCCAACAACAATGAATCACGATATTGGTTTTCATGGGGAAGATCCGAATGCATGGCAAAAAGCAGTTGAAGCCGCACGAAAAGCAGGAAACTTAAAATCACTTAATGATGATGCAAAAAGAATGCCTCACCAGATTAAAGGAGCTGATATGGCATTAGAAATTTATCAAGAAGTAGGTTATCCTAGACAAGAATATCGCCATGAATCTACAGATATTATTAGAGACCATGACACGAGGCATAATGCAACAACACTAAGTGGAAGAGTAATGTGGGATTCAGATTACACTTGGAGAGTAACACTTCCATGCGTAGAAATTTATTCAAAAAAACTAACTCCTGAAGAACTTATTGAAGAAGCAGAAAAAAATGCATTAAACAATGAATATCCGTTTGATTTAGAATCAATCTCTAAAAAAATAGCCCGTATAGAACTAGCAAACACTATCTACTACAAATTCCCAGACCAAGCAACCCAAGCTCTAAAACCAAACTACTCACAAGAACTAGAAATTGTAAAAAAATTCTACTCTAATTCTGCTTAAAACCTCTAACAAACTCAACCCCCTCCATTAACCTTCAACCCCTCTTCCCCCTAACAACTCTTTCAACAAACTCCTCCAACCTAGAAAAATGCTTTTCCATCAAATAATTCTCTCTCGCTTTCTTAACACCTTCAATCAACTTATCATAATCAAGCTTAGAAATAAATTCTTTAAAATTTTTAACACCATCCGCATGAAGAATACCTAATCCATATTCCTTAGCTATCTCATCATTAATTTCATGTTTTTTAAAATAAAAAAAAGGAATTCCTGCTTCAATAAATGTAGAAAATTTATTCCCTGTAGCAAGTCGCACATCATATTCACATTCAGGCCAAAAACCAAAATCATATTTAGAAATTTCCCTAGCAATATCCTTAGCATTAAATGATTTTTCAAGATGAAAATAATTTATCCCTTGAATATCTTTATATTTCTCAAAAAAATTCTTTTTAACTAATTCTTCCCTTTCCCTCTCCTCATCACTAGAAATTTCTGAACCAAAATGAAAATGAGCATGAATCCCTTTCTTAATAAGCATATCAACAGATTTAAGTTGTTCAAAATAAAATTTCTCGTTTTTTTTACCAGTCCCCCCAACATAAACCATATGGATTTCCCCATCCTTTTTTGAAAGCTTATTTTTATTAAACGGAACAATAAAATCTTTTGAACAATAAGGATAGATAGATACTTCATGCTTCGGAAGTTTTGAAAGATCTATTAATTTTCTTTTTTGCAAATCTTTTAATTCATAAGAAGCCCCCTTATGTAAAATTCCATCAGAATGTTCAAAACAATAATTATCTGCAATCATTTCAAAAAAACCAATATTTTTTTTAGCAATTTTCAAATTAGGAAATGCTTGTCTACGAATATCATAAGGAAAATAAACAAAAGCAGATTTTTTAAAAAAAATCCTAAAAAAAGCAATAGGCACACTTATTGGAGCTCTTCCAAAAACAATATATGGTTTCAATTTAAAAATCTTTAAAAAAGCAGAAAAAATTTTTCCACCTTGTCTAAAGAACATCCATACAATCTTCAAAAAATTTTTTTTATTTAATGAAACATAAGGTATATCAATATCAATTATTTTATCATAAGCTTGTTTATAAAATCCATAATTCTCATTATTAGCTTTCAATATTCTTATTAAAACAGTTTCATATCCTCTCTTCCGAAATTCTTTTGCTATCTTATAGACCATTGCAGTAGGAAATCCTTCAATAAACACAACTTGCTTTTTCTGCATCTATCTTACCATCCTATAAAATTTGTTTGCATGACTTCTACTCAAAATAATCCCTAAATCATTCTCAGTTTTACCAAACTGATTTAAATAACCCTCAAATAATCTTTTTTGCTCCTTAGTATGAAAAAAATTTATCTCAGTTTCTTCCATAAAATCAAAAGGATCAACTTCAAATTTTTTCTCCAAAAGCTTTAAAAAATTAAAACTAAATTTTCTATTCTCAACAATATCTAAATTTAATAATTCCTTTTTCATTAACAAACTAAAATCAGATAGTTCATTAAGATATTTTTCTTTCAGTTCATCCAAAAACCCCGTCTCCCTCAAAAGTTCCCTTGCAGATTCAAAAGCAACTCCATGTAAATCATCCATACGACGAAAAAAAGCAATAGCCCTATATTTTAATTGCTCATTATCCCTTAATTTTTCAACAATATATTTTTCAATCATGCCATCACCTTTAATATGCTCTTCTAGTTTGTCATAACTTTCCCAAAGACAATCTTCATTTTCCTTTATAAAATTCCCATACAATTCTTTTAACAAACTTTCAGAAGCTTTTTCATTAATTTTCTCAATAAAATAAGAAGTTTTAATCCCTAATTTCTCTAAAAAACATTTAAGCTCATAAAAAATTCCATTATTATAAAAAATTTCAACACTTAAATCCAACTTCCTACATTTTAGATAATCTTCATAAGGCATAGTATTATTTTCAACACACAATTCATCAATTTCTGAACAATGAATAACATCTCCATAAACTTCATAATCTCCAAAACATTTTGGTTGCAATCTAAACTTTGTTTTTATACCATATTTCTCTCTTGCTTCAAGAGTTGAAATCTCTGAACCTGGCAACATCAAAAGCTGATGAGCTCTAACTACATTTATTCCCAAATCAATCATATCAAACATAGATTTAAAATGCGCATTCTTGCTATCTCCTGGAAGCCCAAGAATAATCTCAGAAAAACTATTCCCACCATAACCTTCGCCGGTTTTAGTTATTTCAATTATCTTTTCATTAGATATATTTGTCCGATGAATATTTTCCAAAACCTGAGCATCAGTAGATTGAACAGGAGCCCCTAAAAAAACTCCTCCCTTAAAATTTTTTACAGTCTCTAAAACCGTATCTTTATTTTTTCCCAATGAAGATTCAATATATTTAGGCCAATTATAAGTTTCCTTTACTTCTGAAACATCCTTAGAAATCTCAACATCCTCCTCATACATTCCAAAATTAGAATCAGCTATAACTAAATTAGGAACTTTTATTTTATTCGCAATATAAATTAACTCTTGTTTAACTCGATCTCTAGAAAATCTAGATATTTTACAAAAATAAATATTACCTTCCTGACAATAAGCGCACCTAAAAGGGCAACCTCTAGCTATTTGGTTAATTGGAATTAAAACTCCATCAAAAAATTTATCTAGATATCCTCCCAAATAAGGCGAAGGAATATCATCCAAATTTTCCATTCTTGGAAAAAATCCTCCATCAATCAATTTCCCATTATAAATATAATTACAATTTCCAAGTTTGATTTCTCTTTCTTTAAATTTTTCCTTATTAAAATTATATCTTTCTAAATCTTTCAATAATTCTACAAAAGCTTTTTCACCCTCACCACAAACATAAAAATCAATAGCAGAATATTTTTTCAAAAATTTCTCCTTTTCATTATACTCAATAGGAAAATTAGGTCCTCCAAAAATAACAATTACTGACGGATTTTTTTCTTTTATTTTTTTTGCAAATTCATGAGAAATATCTAATGTCCAAGAAAAACTAGAAAAACAAATAACCTCTGGAACCTCATTTTCTAAATAATTTATAAAATTCTTAGGATAATGAAAAATCTCAACATCAATTTTATCTCCAAAAACTTTCTTAGCATAGGAAGCAACAAGAGAAATTCCAAATGGAAATGTATTATTAGAAAGTCCTTTTGTAGTATAAGTTAAATCCGCAAAACTAATTCTTAATGGCTTTCCCATTTTTGATCCATGATCCTCCTTATTCTTTCAATCCCTTTCTCTATATTTTCCATAGAATTAGCATAACAAAATCTAACATAACCTTCTCCAGATTCACCAAAATAAACTCCAGGACAAGTTGCCACTCCTGCTTTTTCTAACATTAAATCTGTAAACTCCTCACTACTTAATCCCAAATTCTTTATATTTAATAAAACATAAAATGCCCCCTTAGGTTCAACACAATGCACCTTAGGCAAACTATTTAATTTTTCAACAATAAAATCCCTCCGTCTCCTAAATTCTTTCATCATCTCCGCAATAGGTTCCTGACTCCCTCTCAACGCCTCAATACAAGCCAACTGCAAAAAAGGAGAAACACATGAAGTCGTCGTCTCCAATAAAAGACCCATCTTCTCAATAAGATTTTCAGGACCCATAACAGTTCCAATTCTCCACCCAGTCATAGCATAAGATTTACTAAATCCATTAACAACCAAAACTCGTTCCTTACATTTATCAAAAATACTCGGAGAAAAAAATTTAGTTTCAGAATCTTCATAAATCATTCTAGCATAAATCTCATCACTCAACAAATAAACATCGTGTTTTTTAGCAATTTCATAAATCTCTGCAAGTTCTTCTTCACTCATAACAGCCCCGCTAGGATTATGAGGAGAATTAATAATAATCATCCGAGTTTTATCTGTTATAGCCTTTTCAACATCCTTAGGACTCATCCTAAATTCATTTTCTTCTTTAAGAGGAACTTTAACCGGCTTACATCCTAAAAATCTAATAATAGAATTATAAGAAACAAAACTAGGGTCTGGAATAATAATTTCTTCACCAGGATTTGCAACACATGCAATAGCATAAAAGATTTGAACATTAGCACCAGGAGTAACCAAGATTTGATTCAAATCAGGTTTAAATTTTCTTGACTTTTCAGTAACCTCTGCAGCAATTTCTTTAAATTCTCGCATTCCAGAAGAGGCAGTATAATGAGTCTTCCCATTTTTTAAAGCATCAGAACAAGCATCAACAATATTCGAAGGAGTATCAAAATCAGGATCTCCAATTTCAAAATGAATTATCTCTTTACCCTCTCTTTCCAATTCCTGAGCCCGAGCAAGAATCTGAAACATTTTCTGCCCCTCAATTCTATATGCTGCATCAGATAATCGTCTCATCTAATAACTTCAAAAATAACCTATTTAAGTTTTATCAAACTACACTACTCTAAAAACATATCTTACCTCATAAATCTTTATATATGCTTTTAAGATTATTTGAAAATGGAAAAGAGAGATTTAGGAGAAAAATTAAGAGAAGAACCAGAAGAACTTAGAATAGTAGATGAAATTGAAAATTTACATATTAAGAGAAGAGGTATGGAAACTCATGAACAAAGATCAGACCTAGATACCAGAATAGCAACACTAGTAAATCAATATGAAGAAACAACAGGAAAACCTTATGTTGCTTCAGAATATCAACCTTAAAATGAAACTTTCAGATTACATAATAGAATTTTTAGCAAAAAAAGATATAAAATATATTTTTGGAATAACAGGAGTTTCAGCAGTTCATTTATTTGATTCTATTTCTAAAAATCCAAATGTAGAATATATCTGCCCTCAACACGAACAAACAGCAGCTATGGCTGCAGATGCTTATTCAAGACTAACAAATAATTTCGGGGTTGCAATAACAACTAGCGGTCCTGGAGCAACAAATTTAGTAACAGGCGTATGCTGTTCTTATTTTGATTCAATCCCAACATTGATGATAACAGGACAAGTACCATTATCACAATGCAAAAAGGATTCAAAAATAAGACAAATAGGATTTCAAGAAACAGATATTGTAGAAATGTTCAAACCAGTAACAAAATACTCAAAATTAATCGAAGACCCCTACGATATAAGATATGAATTAGAAAAAGCAATTCATATCGCAAAAACAGAAAGACCAGGCCCAGTTTTATTAGATATCCCAGACGATTTACAAAGACAAGATATAGACATCTCAAAATTAAGAGAATATATCCCAGAAACAGAAGAATATCCTCAAGACTTAGACGAAAAGATAACTAACTTAATCAATTTAATAAAAGATTCTGAACGACCAATCATTATTTTAGGAGGAGGAATAAAATTAGCTAAGGCAGAAGAAAAAGCAAAAAGGTTAATAGAAAAATTAAATTTCCCAGTAGCATTAACCTGGGCAACAAAGGATATGCTTCCACATGATTATCCATTAGTAATTGAAGGATTTGGAGTTGCTGCAGAAAGAGCAGGAAATTTCGCAGTTCAAAATGCAGACCTAATAATAGCATTAGGAACAAGATTAGATACACATGAAACAGGAAACGACCTCTCAAAATTCGGAAGAGAAGCCAAAAAAGTAGTATTAGATATAGATAATTATGAGTTAGAGAAATATGAACCAAGAGGAATGAATATTGATTTAAAGATAAATATCGATGCAAACATTTTTTTAGATAGTTTATTAGAAAAAGAAATTCCTTCAAAAAATATTCCCAATTGGTTAGATAAAATTAAAGAATGGAGAACAAAATACCCAATTTGCCAAAAAGAATTTTTTGAACAAAAAGAAAAAGTAAATCCCTATGTGTTTTTAGATGAATTATCTAAACAATCCAATGAAGGTGATATTATTCTTACAGATGCAGGTTCTAATCTAACTTGGACAATGCAAGCATTTAGAATAAAACAAAATCAAAGATTATTTTCTGCATTTAATCATTCTCCAATGGGATATTCTTTATCTGCAAGTATTGGAGCATATTTTGCAACAAAAAAATCAATAACTTGTATAACTGGAGATGGAGGAATTCAAATGAATATACAAGAATTAGCAACAATTAGAAAACATAACCTCCCAATAAAAATATTTTTATTTAACAACAATGGATACGGAATAATTCAACAAACTCAAGATACTTGGTTAAATTCAAATTACGCAGCATCAAATCCAGATAAAGGAGTAGCAATTCCAGATTTTATAAGAATTTCAAAAGCCTACGACATTCCAACAATAACAATAAAAGACCATAGTGAATTATATAAGATAAGAAAAGTATTAAATTATTCAGGTCCAGTCCTATGTAACATCTTAATAAATCAACATCATAAAATTGCCCCAAAACTTGATTTCGGTGGAAGTATAGAAGACCCCTCACCAAAATTATCAAGAGACGAATTTAATAAAAATATGATTATTAATCCATTAGAAGAAGGATAAAAATTAACAATCCTACGATAGTTTTATATAAAAAACACTTTTAATTAAAAAATGGAAAACAAAAAAGAACACAATTTAATATTAGATGGACACAAATTAATGTGGCATAAAGGTAGAGTTAGAGATTGGCTTAATGGAAAAAAAATAGCCCCAATAACAATAGATTGTGCATTAACGCGGGCATGCAATTATAATTGTACTTATTGTTATGGAAAACTTCAAGAAAATGAAAGAAAAAATTTAACAAAAGAAGTGATATTCAGATTTTTAAGCGATTGTGCAGAAATAGGAGTTAAAGGAATAAGTTTCATGAGTGATGGTGAAAGCCAATGCTCCCCACATGTTTATGACGCAATTGTTTATGGAAAAAGCAAAGGAATTGATATGGCAATGGGAACAAATGGAGCAGTATTAGAAAAAGAAAGACTTGCAGAAATTTTACCCTGTTTAACATATTTAAGAATAAATATTTCTGCAGGAGAGCCAAAAAAATATGCAGAAATTCATGGAACTACAGAAGAAAATTTCTTCAAAGTAAAAGAATTAATAAGAGAATGCACAAGAATAAAAAAAGAAAAAAATTTAAATGTAACAATAGGGCTTCAAATGGTTTTATTACCAGAATATTCAGACCAAATAGTACCTCTAGCAAAACTAGGAAAAGAATTAGAAGTAGATTATTTAGTTATAAAACATTGTAGCGACGACGAATTAGGAAGCCTAGGAGTTAATTATGATAAATACTTTAACGAACAACTCAAAAATAGAATACATGAAGCAGAATCATTATCTAATGAAAATTACTTAGTTAAAGCAAAATGGTCTAAAATATTAAGTCGGGGAAAAAGAAAATACTCTCAATGTTATGGAGCCCCATTTTTATTACAGCTTTCAGGGTCAGGATTAGTTGCCCCATGCGGTCCTTTTTTTAACGATAAATATAAAAAATTTCATATAGGAAACATAGCAGAAAAATCTTTCAAAGAAATATGGGAAAGCGACAGATATTGGGAAGTTATGAACTATATCGCTTCAGACAAATTTAACGCAAAAACAGATTGTGGAACATTATGTTGTCAACACAAAGTTAATGAATTCTTATGGGATTTAAAAAATGGAGAAATAGATTTAGAACATTCATCAGGAGATGCTCCAGAGCATGTAAATTTTATTTAAAATGAAAATCGCAGTTATCGGAAGCAATTCTTTTTCAGGAAGCCATTTTATAAATACATTATTAAACAAAACAGACTACAAGGTAATAGGAATAAGTAGATCTCAAGAAGGTAATGCCATCTTTTTAACCTATAAGAAAAATATTAAAGAAAGGTTTAAATTCTTTCAAATGGATATAAACAAAGATTTAGATAAATTAATCTCGCTCATTAAAGAAGAACAAATAGATTCAATTGTTAATTTCGCTGCACAAGGAATGGTTGGACAGAGTTGGGAAAATCCAGAACATTGGTTCACTACAAATACTTTAGGAATAGTAAAACTTACGAATGCTTTAAAAAAACTTCAAATTAAAAAATACATTCAAATCTCTTCTCCAGAATCTTATGGCTCTTGCAATAATGCAGATGAAACCACTCCCTATAATCCAAGCACACCTTACGCTTCATCAAAAGCTGCAGGAGACATGTTTATTAAAAATTTAATAGACCAATACAATTTCCCAGCAATATTTATAAGGTCAACTAATGTTTATGGGCCTCATCAACAATTATTTAGAATAATTCCTCGTTCAATAATCTATTTAAAATCAAATAAGAAGATACATCTTCATGGAGGTGGAAAAGCGGTAAAATCTTATCTTTATATAGAAGACGTTTGCAAAGGAATTTTAAAAGTTCTTGAAAAAGGCAAAATAGGTGAAGTTTATCATTTTTCTCCAGACAAAGGGCATAGTATAGAAGGTATAGTAAAAAAAATTTGCATAAAAATGAACAAAGATTTTAATCAATCAATAGAATTAGTAAATGAAAGGCCTGGACAAGATTCTGAATATATTCTTAACTCAGAAAAAGCAAGACAAGAACTAAACTGGCAACCGACCATAGACATGGATCAAGGAATAGACAATACAATACAATGGATAAACCAGAATTGGGAAGAAATAAAACAACAACCCTTAGAATATATTCATAAACAATAATTTATCCATACCATTCCTACATAAATATTTATAAACAAAAACAAATTTCTTCTAATATGAAAAAAGTGTATGTGGATAATCATAAATTAATGTATCATCCTGAAAGAACAAAAGAATGGTTAGAAAAAGGTGACTGCCCACCAATTTATGTAGAAATAGGTCCAACAGATGCATGCAACCACAAATGTGTTTTCTGTGCATTAGATTATTTAGATTGTCAGGGAAAATACATCAACACAGAAATAATGCTCCAAGCCTTAAAAGACATGGCAGAAAAAGGAGTAAAATCAATAATGTTCGGAGGAGAAGGAGAACCATTCCTTCATAAGGATATTTGTCTTTTTACAAACAAAGCAAAAGAGTATGGCTTAGATATTTCTTTCACAACTAATGGGACTTTTTTTAATAAACCAAAAATAGAACAATGCTTACATAACATCTCCTGGATAAAGTTCAGCATAGATGCAGGAACTCCTGAAAGTTATGCTGAAGTCCATGGAACCAATAAAGAAGATTTTGAAAAATTAATGACAAACATCCAAGACGCAGTAGAACACAGAAAACAAAACAACATCAAAACAACAATCGGAGCACAATGCCTTATTATTCCTCAAGCAATAGAAAGCATAGCAAACCTAGCAGAAAGATTAAAACAAATAGGAGTCGATTATTTAATTTTAAAACCTTACTCAAAACATCCTCAAAGTATTAACGAATTTATAATAAATCCCGAAGAATACAATCAGCTAGAAGAAAGTTTAAAAAAGTTCCATTCAAATGACTTCAAAATAATTTTTAGAAAAGCAACAATAGAAAGGATGGATACAGAAAGAGACTATCATGAATGTCACGGAACCTCATTTATGGCCCTTATTGATGCAAGAGGAAACGTCATACCTTGTAATCTATTCTACAATAACGAAGAATTCACTTATGGAAATTTAAACCAACAATCTTTTTCAGAAATTTGGAAGGGAGAAAAAAGAAAACAAGTTTTAGAAAGATTAAGGCAAAAAGGAATTTCAGAATGCAGAAATGGATGCAGATTAGATTCAACAAACAGATATCTTCATAGGTTAAAAAATCCTCACGAACATGATAATTTTATTTAATCTTTCTCAAACTTTAAAAAACCCCTACACCTAACTAATCTATGAAACAAAAATTAAACAAAAAAGAGAAAACAACTCTCAACAACTCTCTCAAATTAATAGCAAAATCCTCATTCATATTATTCCTTTTCATAATCTTCTCAAAAATAATAACTCTTCTTTACAGAATAGTTATCTCAGGAATAAGTCCAGAAGTTTACGGATTATTTTCATTAGCAGTAATGGTTTCAGGATGGATAATAGCATTTGCTTCATTAGGACTATTAGGAGGAGTAATAAGATATGCTGCATATTATAGAGGGAAAAAAGAAATAAACAAAATAAATTACTTAATAAAAATATCCTTAACAGCATCGCTAATTTCAAGTATTCTCGGTGGAATTTTATTATTTATCTTAGCAGAATTCATTTCAATTCAAATTTTCAACAAACCAGATTTAATAATCTATCTAAAAGGATTCAGTTTAGTAATTCCATTAACAATTTTAAGCGGAATATTCTTATCAATAATTCAGGCATTTGAAAAAGTAAAAACCTACTCATTTTTAAGAAACGTCTTAGATAATTCCATAAAACTCCTAGTATTAATAATCCTCATAACAATAGGTCTAAAAACAAAAGCAGTAATAATTTCATACATCTCAGGAATGTTAATAGTTTCTATAATCGCATTCTACATTTGCAAACATAAAATACCTGCATTATTTCAAAAACACAAATTAGATAAAAAAACAAAAAACAAAATAAAAAAAGAACTCCTTTCATATTCTTGGCCATTAATTTTCACAGGATTAGTAGCATTTATTTTTTCATGGTTAGATTTATTTGCAATAGGATATTTCATAGAAGATGTTGCACAAGCCGGAATTTATAGCGCAGCAGTTCCACTAGCAGCTCTAATGGCAATTGCACCAAGCTTATTCATACAATTATTTTTTCCATTAATCACCAAAGAATTTGCAAAAAGAGACAACAAAGTAATAAGGGAAATGAGCAAACAAATAGGGAAATGGATTTTAATAATAAACCTTCCATTCCTTATCCTTATCCTATTATTTCCAGGAGCAATAATCAATCTTTTCTTTAAACCTGAATATTTAGCAGCATCACAATCACTAAGATTCCTTGCAATAGGAATGTTCTTTTACTCTATCTTCATAGTCTCTGAAAATCTTTTATCAATGGCAGGCAAATCAAAAATAGTTCTTTCAAACATAATTATAGCATCAATCTTAAACTTAATCTTAAATTTCCTCCTAGTTCCAAAATACGGAATCAATGGAGCCGCATTTGCAACAATGATGACCTACATCCTCTGGAGTTTTTTATCATTAGCTCAGGCCCACAACAAAACAAAAATAATCCCAGTAAAAACAAAAATGCTAATAATTTTAATAATTTCAACAATCCCAACAATAATATTATTTTACACAAAAAAAATAATCCCTCCAAACTCAATCACCCTCGCACTCCAAACCTCTTTATTCCTATTAATCTATATTCTTTTAATCTTCACAACAAAATCTTTAGATAAAAATGATTTAATGGTTTTAACAGCAATTAAGAATAAGGTTAAGGAGAAGATTTAATCATCCCAACTAATTCTCTAGCAAGTTGAGGAGTTCTAGCTGCAACAATAGAATACCTTTTATCAAAATCATAAGGCAAATCACCAGCCCTCTTACCATCAAAAGTTAAAACAGCTCCACCACTAGCTTCAATCATTGGAATTCCTGCAACAAGCTCCTCAGGTTTTTGAACAGGACAAATATAGGCATCACTTCCCCCACTAGCAACTTCCATTAAATGATAACCAGCACAACTAACATTTTTTCTCCAAGATTTGGCAAGAATATCGTCATAGGGTTTAGTATCTTCAGGAATCTCTCTGGGACCAAAATCCAAACTAAGATTTAAAAAATTATCTTTTGTTAAATCCGAAATAGATTTAATTCTAGGAGATTCAGGTTTCTGAGGAATATTTCCTTTATCATTTACAAAATAAACATTTCCATTATCAAAATATCCTCTCTTACTACTCACATGATCATAAATTCCTGCCCAAACTGCTTCTCCCAATGTTTTGGGCTCAGGACTATCAAAAATAGTCGCAATAGAACAATAAAAAAAAGAACCATTAACAAAATTATTAGTTCCATCAACAGGGTCAAAAGCTATCAAACCTAAAGGATTCTCACATAATACTCTTCGCCTTTTTTCCTCACCATCCAAATTAACCGGAATTTTCTTAAGAAAATCTGCAACAGCATCTTCAATCATAACATCCGCCTTAGCAACTATTTCTTTAGAACCCCCAATTTCAATAACTTCTCTAAATTCAGGATTATCAACAATTCCTTTAGAAATATGAAGAATCTCTTTTCCAATATAATCCACACGATATTTATCTGAAAATCCCATCCCAACCACAACAAATCATCCTTTTTAAAAATTATCTCACTCAAAAATAACCAATCCCCTAACACACTTCAACTTAAAACACTAATCCCCCAACACCCGCCTTTTCAACCTCAACTTTGTCATCTCCTCCAAATGTTTCCGAGCATCAATACCAAACCTTCTCTCAATCATCTCCAAATATCTCTCACTAGTAAAATAATCATCAAACCCAGAATCTCTAAATCTCAAAACTTCCGCAGAACTCAAATGCTTAGTGGCAAGAGGCAAAAAATTATAACCATGCTGCGCATAATCTTCCCATTTCTCAGGCAACTTCAAACCTTTTTCCAAAGCCTCCAAATAAAGTTTAGAACCAGGATAAGCAGTAGCACAATAAAAATTCGCAAACTCACAATTCAATTCCTTAGCCAAATCAAGAGTCTTCCTCATACTCTCTAAATCATCTTCAGGTAAACCAAAGATATAATTACCAATAACATTTATCCCAGCATCCTGCACCTTCCCAACAATCTCTCGAATATCTCCCTCCAAAAACCTCCCCTTTGAAACACTTTTTCTAACCTCTTCATCTCCAGATTCAATCCCAAGAGCAAACCAATTAAAACCAGCCCTCTTCAAAATAGGCAAATCATTTTCATTAACAGTATCAATCCTAGCATAAACCCAAATATTTAAATCATAACCTCTTTCAATAATCCCATTTGCAATGGCAAGAAAATGCTCAGGCTTTAAAACAAAAAGCTCGTCAATAAACTTAATATTTTTAACACCATACTTATTAACTAAAATATCTAACTGTTTCAAAACCCATTCTACAGACCAAGTCCGATAAGAAGGTTTACCAAATGGAGCATTAATACAGCAAAAACTACAATTAAATGGACAACCCAAACTAGTAGAAATAGATGCATAACTTTTTCTAGAATTCAAATCATGCAAACAATGCCAATTGTGTGCCTTATATTTATCCATGGGTAACAAGTCCCATGCAACATCTGACAATTCAGAATCCAAATCTTGAACAATAGGAGCAACAACATTATGCAAAATCATTCCTTCAGAAGAATACCACAAACCAGGAACCTCGCTAAGAGCATCACCAGAAACCAAACCCAACAAAGTATAAAACCCTTCACCTTCTGCAACATAATCACATTCAACTTCCAGAAGTGTTCTCTTAGGTAATGAAGAAGGATGAACCCCGCTCAAAATTATCTTCAACATAGAATCTCTTTTCTTTATTTCCTTACACAACTCTTCAACAGAATTCATTAACTGAGTAGAAGCAGAAGGATGTTGCCCATAAACAACAATATTAACCACCTTAGCACCCTGCTTAACAATCTCCTCTGCACTTTCTTCAACACTTAAATTCTCAGCATTACAATCTAAAATATCAACCCTCTTACCCTTACTCCTCAAAAAACCAGCACTCAAACCAGCCCAAAACGGAGGCTCAATAGCTGAAAAATCCTTACTCAAATCCTGATAAACTTTTTTCTTAATAGAACCAGGATTAACAAATAAAACATCTAAATCATCTCCAACATTCACAACCTTTTCCTCATACAAATCTTCTTTCTTAATCTCTGCATTATACAAATCACCAACTTCAATAATCAATGTCGACTTATCACTTTCCAACGCCCTCTGATAAACAGAAAAAATATCTTCAGCTCTTTCCAATCTAACAACTTCAATCTCTTTAAAAATTTCTTTAAATCCAGAAGTATAATCCGAACAATGTTGCACACCTGGATACAATGGAGAAGTTCCACCAACCTGAGTTCGAATAATTACCTTAGGTTTAAATTCCCCATCACTCATTTCCCTAATTTTATCCAAATGATTAACCATTTGATTCATTGCACAAATCAAAAAATCAAATCTAGGATAAACACTCACAGGAATAAAACCTTGCAAACTCAAACCAATTGAAATCCCCATCTGATTATCTTCCATAATCGGCAATTCAATTTTCTTATCTTCAGGAATATCTCCCAAACTCCCAAAAATAGCACTACCTTTATACGCTACAGTTTGCCCAACAAAAACAACCTTCTCATCCCTACCTAACATTTCCATAGATCTTATTACTTCATCCTTATAACTACCCATTTAAAACTCCACCCACTGCCCACAACCATGATGCGGATACTCACGATTATATTTATATTTTATAACTCTAACATTATCAAACTCATCACAACCCCAAACATCTTGAGTAGGAGTCTCAACACTCAAACCATTATCTTCAATAACAAAATTAATTCCAAGCCCATGTCTCTTTGAATATTTAACACACTCATGAAAAATCCCCATTTCCGCACACATATCTCCAACAAAAACCCAAACTTTATCACGAAGACCTTTCATCTTCAAACCCATAGCAACACCAACAGCAATAGGCAAAACACCTCCAACAATCGCAGACGTAAAAAAATTATATTCAGAACTATTCAAATGGATACTCTTATTATCTAAAATATCTTGCAAAACTTTCTCACGAGGAATTCCTTTTAACAAAGCATGATAATGACTTCTATGTGTAGAAAAAACCCAATCTTCAGAATTAACTTCCTTAAAAACTTCAATCAATTGCTCTTCATTACCCTTAGAAAAATGCACAGGACTCCGAATCTTCGCACCTAAATACAACTCCTTAATTTCATCTTCAAATTCAATAAGCTCCTCTTTCGTCAAACTCTCCATCTTCAATCAATATTAAAATCCTATTTAAGCATTTATATTGTTTAGGTAATTATATTATATTTTATACAAATATTTAAAAATAAATAACAACTAAAACAAAAATGACAAAACCAATAATTGATGCACATCCTTCATTAGTAATTGCAACTAATTCTTTAAAAAATAAATTACTACTCTCAGTTTATGACTCAGGATATAGGGGAGGGGAAGGACCTTATCCATTAAGTGCAAATGTTATTGGAGGAAATCCAGATATTGAGTATGACGAGAAAGGACCAAGGCAAGTTCTTGAAAGAGAAATAATAGAAGAATTCGACCCAAATTTTCAATTAAAAAATCCTAAAACAAATCAATTTAATCAAAGAGTCGCATGGGCAAATCCCAAAGATATAGAATCAATAAGAAACAATCTCCTAGAAGGACTATTTCCTTTATCAGATTTTTATGTTCAAGCAAAACCATTTGCAGAAGGAACAGCAGAATACGAAGCCATATTTAGTTATTTTTCTTCAAAACTTCCAGATTCAGTTTTTGAAGTAGCTGAATCAAATCTAAGAAGACAAAAAGCATTAACTCCTGAAGGTTTAGTGGGAGTATTTACATTAGATGAATTAGAAAATGATTCACGAGGAGATTTAACAACTGCACATGCAACAGCAGCAGCACTTAATTATATTTTTAAAACAAATCTCTCTTGCAAAGAGGAAATTAAAGTAACACCTATTGGAAGAGGGCCAAGAGATTCATTTGCAGACTATCTCCAAGATTTCGAATATTCCAAAGAACCAAAACCAAATCATAATAATCCTAAAGAAATGGATCCAAGTTTCCATCAAGTTATTTTTGGAAAACAATAATTATTTCCATATCCATTTTCTAAATCTCATCAAGGAAAATCAACACACATTGGATCATCATCTCCAACTTCATCAACAGCCATCTCCTCAATCTGCCTTGCAAACTCCCCATAAGTACACCTACCACACTCACCATCAACACAAATAGATTTCAACAATTCTCTATGTTTATAAGAACCCCAAAATTCTTTAATTGACAAAGGAGTAGGATGATGCCCACCAAGTTTAAACCTATCTTCAAGCCGATGGTCTGCACAAACATAAAAATGCCCATCAGCACAACACTGAATCATCAAACTTGAAGAAACACAGTTCTTAAAACTGTGCTTAACTCTAAAATCAGGATTATATTTATGCATCACAGTAAAAACCCTAAAATCATTTCCTTCTTCCAACTCATGACATTTTTTAAATAAATCCTGAATCGCATCAATATCATAATTCAATTTCATTGCAGCTTCAAAATCTTTTCTTTCTAAATCAACAGGACGAGCATGAAAATCCCTCACACCAATTTCCTTAGCCAATTTACAAGCATCATAAACCTCATGCCAATTCTGAGGATTAATCAAAAACTTAAAAGCAATATCAACTTTTGAACCTGTTTCATTTCTCATTCTAACTAACATTTTCAAGTTTTCAATAACTCTATCAAACTGATCCACTCCATGTATTTTTTCAAAAGTCTCGCTACTACCAGCATCAACAGAAACACCTACCCACCTACAATGCATCATCTCACGAGAGATTTCTTCATTAATCAAAGCACCATTAGTTGCAAAAGAACTTTTCATCCCCTTACTTGCAATGTATGAAGGTAAATCCCAAACAGCCCGGTTCATTAAAGGTTCTCCACCACCACCCATGCAAACCCCTCTAACACCCCACTCAGCCATAAAATCAATTAAATTCCTTAAATGCTCTCGAGTCATTAATTTTTTATCTTCAGGAACTTCATCAGGATTAATCACTAAATATCTTTGAGCATTACAATGAGGGCATTGAAAATTACATAAATGTCCAGGATCCAAAGACAATTCAATCGGCGGAGGCAACTCACCTTCACCCTTAAACCATCTCGCAATAGGAACATAATGAGAATTATACCACGTCAAACCCTTATATGAATTAAAAGAATTATACTTGCTCTTATCACTCCATTCATCTCCTTTTGATTTCCAATCGTCTCTCATAAAAGATTCTAACCACAATCATTTTTAAACATTTATGTAGTCATAATATAGTTTATTCAAAACTCCATCTCAACAATTCTTAAAAACCCTAAACTCCCAAATAAAACATGAATCTAAACTCAAAAAAAGTTCTTTTCGCAGCATGGGGTGCTGAAAATAAATCTGATTTTTATGCCTATCAAATGTGGGGGCACACTTTAAAAAAAGTTATTCCAAAATTAGAATCATTTGATACAAAAGAGTATTATTTCAGAAATGGAAAAAAACCACTAAATCAAAAACTACTCAAATTAATAGCTCAACAAAAACCAGATGCATTAGTAATGATTTTTTTCAATGACGAATTTACCCCAGAAACATTATCAAAAATAAAACAAATAAGTCCTCAAACAAAAACAATCCTAATCTCATGCGATGAAGATTTAAAATATCAAAACTTTTACAAATTCATCTCTTTATTTTTTGATATAAAATTAATCTCCCAAAAACCAGTTATACCTGAATACAAAAAAGACAAATTAACAAATCTTTACTTTCACATGGATTATAATACTTACAAACTCAAACCAATAAAAACAAACTACAAATACGATGCAACATTCATTGGAAGACCAAAAGCAGATAGGGCAGAAATAATGCAACATCTAGCAGACAATGGAATAAAAATTGGACTTTTTGGTTGGGATTGGAACAATGACCCTAATTTAAAAAAATATTATCAAGGATTCTTAAATGCAGAAGATTACAATAAAACACTTAATCAAACAAGAGTAAATCTATGTTTAACAAAAGCAGGCTACCAAGAAGAAGCAGGACTTTTCAATCTAAAAGGAAAAGCATTCGAAGTCGCATTAACAAGTTCATTTCAGTTAATAGAATACTTTCCAGCAATAACAGAACTCTTCAAACCAAAAAAAGAAATAGATACTTTCAAAACAAAACAAGAACTTTTAAAAAAAATTCAATATTATATAAAAAACAAAGAACAAAGAGAAAAAATTGCAGAAAATTCTTACAAAAGAGTAATGAAAGATTTCAATAGAGAAAAACATCTAAAGAAAATTTTCACAGAAATTTTCACAAAAAATCCTCCACAACAAAAACTCCCAAAAACAAATAAAAAAATAATAACCCTATCAAAAAAACAACTAAAAAAATCAAAACAACAATTAATTCAAATAACAAAAAACTACGATTATATAAATTTTAAAACCAAAGACACTCAAGATTCACAATTCAAAAACTACTTTCAATCATACGCTTTAGAAAAATCAAATAAAGATATTTCCTGCACAGACTACTACATCTCAAACAATTCCTTAGGAGACTACCTACTTTTCAGAGGAGACTGGGCATTCAGAAGATGTCCAAAAGAATTCCACAAACTATTAGACATAAATCAATTAATGGTAAAAAAACAATTTTTCCTAAACAACTTAGAACAATTCAAAAACCTTACAAACAACAAACCTTTCAAATTAATAAACAAACAAAACACAATTTTCATTTCAATACCTTTAATAAAAATAAAAAAATTAAGAACAATAAATTATGAAGACATGACAAAAGCATTTGAAATAAGATTTATAGATAAACTTTTTTCATCAACCTCTAAAAAAAATATAATCTTCAGCTCATACCCCTACAACTTACTCCTACATTCAATAACAAAACCTTTTATCTTCAAACATTTAAAAAAATCAATTCTAAACAAAAATAATTGGGATAAACTCATCCTTAACCAAAAATATCTTGGAAATTCTCTCTTAGCAAAATTTTTAAAAAAATTCTAAATCATTTTTCAAAGATACATAGTCTTAACAAGAAATGCAGGAGGAATACCTAAAGAGTTAGAAAGAACGAATATTAAAGACTGATAATTTAAAAGATTTCAGAAACTACTTCAAAACCTAATCAATCTATATGGGTTAAATGAGTTTCATGAGGCATCAGTTTACTAAAAGACTTCAATCCTCTTGCATATAACTTCTTTGATGTATCTTCTATTAAATAGAATTCAGGAAGAGAACAAACAAATGCAAAAAGTTCTTCCTCACCATTTAAAACACAAACCTTCCTTGTGTCAAGAAGGTTAAGGGCTACAGGATTAAGATCTGCTACGTATTTTCCACCTCCAGTCTCATAAATTTCAAGGCAATTAA
>JABIDS010000011.1 GCA_018651605.1 archaeon
AAGAGTTTTATTTTTATTGTTATTTTGTGTGACATTATTTTTTTAGAGTAATTATTTTTTTAAAGATTATGGTATTAAAATTGTGGTTTGGGCTAAATGTATAGTGTAGAATATATTACAAACACAACAGGTTGTATGATGAAATGTGTTTTTCGAGACATAAATATTTATAAAGAATAATCTTCTAAATAATTTAATGTCCACAATTTATTGTGGTTTGAAAAAGATAACATACAATATGTTGTGTTTATCTTTTAGGGAACTTGAGGGGTAAAGAGGTGATAAGAGGTGGTGAAGGAGGGGTGGAAATATTTCTTTATCTTATTTAGGTTAAAAAATGAAATGTATATATTGTAGCGGGGAAACTCGTGTAACTGATAAAAGAGAATCTCCTGATGGAACTAGAAGAAGACGGGAGTGTCTTAAATGTCGCAAAAGGTTTACGACTTATGAGCGGGCAGAGATTGGGAATGTGATGATTGTTAAGAAAGATGGGAGGAGGGAAAGGTTTTCAAAAGAAAAGCTTTGTAGAGGATTGATGAAAGCATGTGAGAAAAGGGTGGTGTCGGTTGAAGAGATTGAAAAGATTGTGGAGGATATTGAGGAAAAGTTGAGGCGGAAAGGAAAGGAAATAAAAAGTGAGATGATAGGAAAAATGGTGATGAATAAATTAAAAAAATTGGATGATATTGCATATATTAGATTTGCTTCTGTTTATAGAAATTTTCGAGATGTTAAAGAATTAAAAAAGGAATTGAGGGGTATGTAGGGTGGTGGTGTTATCTAAGGGATACGAAGGACTTAATGACAAACAAAAATGGTCACAATTAAGCAAGGTTAGAAACTTTATTGGACAAACTCCTGAAGAAAGAATTAGTTTAGAAGAAAAAATAAAGTCTAGATATGACATTGAAGATTGGCAAGACTCGAATTCTCCTGAAGGGACTAATGGATATAAGATTCATGATAATAGGACTAATGAAGATCTTTATTTTTCGGCTAATGCAAGAATTACTCTTGAAACTAGATATTTAGAAAAAGATGTTAGCAAGAATGTTTCTGAGAATGCTTTGGACCTTTTTGCAAGAGTTGCAGTTAATGTTGCAGAGGCTGATTTGAAATATAATTCTGATGCAGATGTTAAAGAGACTGCTACGACTTTTTTAGAAATGTTAATTAATAAAGAATTTATGCCTAATACTCCTACCCTTTGTAATGCTGGTCGTGCTTTGCAACAATTATCTGCCTGTTTTGTTTTGCCTGTTGATGATTATCTTGCTACAGATGATATTGGTGATGATCCTGAAAAACAAGGAAATGGGATTTATGATACCTTAAGATATATGGCAATGGTTCATAAGAGTGGAGGAGGAACTGGATTTAATTTTAGTGATTTAAGGCCTCGAACAGATAGAATTTCTACTACTTTTGGTTCTTCAAGTGGTCCTGTTTCATTTATTAAAGTTTATGATGCATCTACTGATGCAGTAAATCAGGGAGGGTTTAGAAGGGGAGCAAATATGGGAATTTTGGAATACTGGCATCCTGATATTTTTGAATTTATTTCTGAAAAAGCAAGAACTGGTGGGATTACTAATTTTAATCTTTCTGTTGGTTATGATGACGAATTTATGGAAAAAGTTGAAAATGATAATTATTTTAAATTAGTTAATCCTAAAAATAAAGATAATGTTTCTTTGGAGGAAAGGGTTTGGACTGTTAAAAATTTGTTAAGGAAGGGAGAAGTTAATTTTGATAATGATTTTAAAGAGTTTAATCCTTCTTTGATTGTTTCTGAAGATGGAAAAGAGATAATCAATGTTTATAATGAAGATGTTGTTGGTAGAGTTGATGTTGATGGGACTATTTTGATTAGTGCTAAAAAGGTTTTTGATTATGTTGTTGATTGTGCTTGGGCAGATGGATGTCCTGGAATGATTCATGTTGGCAGATTGAAGGAGCAAAATATGACTCCTAATGCTGGAGAAGTTAGGGCTACTAATCCTTGTGGTGAACAACCTTTGCCTCCATTTGGGGCATGTAATCTTGGAGCTGTTAATCTTGCAACATGTGTTAGAGATGGTGAATTGGATTATTCTGAATTAGATAAAAGAATTAATCAGGGAGTTCATTTTTTAGATAATGTTATTGATATGAGCAAATTTCCTTTTCAAAAAGTATATGAATCAGTCCATGCTACTAGGAGAATTGGTTTGGGGATGATGGGATTTGCAGAAGTGCTTTCTCAGATGAATATGGCTTATGGTAGCGAAGAATCTAAGGAATTTGCAGCACATATTTCTACTTATATTACTGAAAAAGGAAGAGAGAAATCTGTTGAGTTGGCTAAAGATCGAGGGGTTTTTCCATTTTGGGAAGGAAGCAAATATGAAGAACAAGGAATAGAATTAAGAAATGGGACTATAACTACTATTGCTCCTAATGGGACTACTGGAATGATTGCTGATGCTAATGGAGGTATTGAACCTTATTTTAAGGTAGCTCTTAAGAAAACTTGTATGGATGGAAAAGAATTAATTTATTGGGCAAATGGTTTAAGGGAAGAACTTCAAAAGAATTATGAATCTACTAGTATGAGTCTTGAGAAATTGTTAGAGGAAGTTCAAAGGGCTGGAACAATACAGCATATTGATGGATTGCCTGATAATCTTAAAAAAAGATATTTAACTTCCCATGACATTACTCCTAGCGAGCATATTGAAATGCAGTCTGCTTTTCAAATTGGATCTAAAAATGTGGGAGTGGATAATGCAGTTTCAAAAACTGTTAATTTGCCTAATGAAGCTACCCTAGAAGATGTTGCTAGAATTTATTTAATGTCTTATAAGTCAGGTGCTATTGGAACTACTGTTTTTAGGGATGGTTCTAAGACGGGAGTTTATAGTTCATTAGAGGATGTTGTGGGTACAGATGTTATAAAACTGATTCATAATGATGTGAAACCTTCTCCTATTTTGGATACAAAAGCTCAAGCTATGAAGTATAGAATTAAAAGACCTGTTACTGGAGATAGTTTACATATAACTTTTACTAGTGATCTTTTTGTTGATGATAAAAATAAAAAATCTTATTTTTTGCCAATGGAGGTTTTTCAGGAGAGGGCACCCCTAGGAGATGCTAGAAGTGTTAGTTTTGCACAAGCAGGGATGGATAGAACAGAAATATTGCAAGGGCCTAATCCTAATTATTCTGAATTAGTTGTTAGACTTCAATCAGCTTCATCTAATGAGGAAGAAGGTCTTGGACCTAAGAGAGTAAAATCTTCTGAGCATGCAGTTGGAATTGCGATGGAAGATTTGTTGCTTAGAAATGGAATTATTGGAAGAGATGAAAATACTAATCGGCTTGTTAATGTTGTGAATAAATCTGATTTGAGGCATGTTGAGGTTGATAGTGATGAGTATGAATCTCTAATGAAACAAGTTAGGGCAAGATCTAGTGATGAAAAACAAGTTGTTATGGGAACTAATGGCAAAATTGGAAGAAGATTTGTTTGTGAATCTTGTAATTGTACTGAATATACTTTTGAGGCTGGATGTCATCATCCTAAGTGTTCAAAATGTGGTGAGATTGAAGGCGGTGGGTGTAGTTAATCTTCTATCAAAACATTTATATAACTGAATTTTCTAGATTTGATATGCATACAATAAATATGTTTAAGGTAAAAGAATTGGTGATTGAAACATGGTCGCTAGAAATGATTCAGAAATGGAAGTTACAGAAGAAGAATTTAAAGAGATAGTTGGTAATGGACATAAATTAGTTGTTGTTGATTTTTATGCAGAGTGGTGTATGCCGTGTTTGATGCTTGCGCCGATTATTGATGATTTAGCTGAAGGGATGAAGGAAGTTAAGTTTGTGAAGATTAATGTTGATGATAATCAAGGATTGGCTTCTAAATATAATGTTTCCAGTATTCCTTGTTTGATTATTTTTAAAAATGGTGAGGAAGTTGATAGGTTGGTTGGGGCGCATGATGGTGGAGTTATTGAGAAGACGATTAGAGAGTTTTTGTGAGTTGGTTTTGGATTTTGTTGTTAGAGGTTTGTTATATATTTTTGAGTGATATAATGTTTATAAATATAAATTTATAATAATAATTGATAAAGAAGATGACAATAGATTATAATAATCAAACTTTTATTACTGATGATGATTTAGAAATTACTACCCTGGGATTTTGGCCAAGAGTAGATATTCAAAATCCTAAATTAAAAAGAGTTTTTGAACAGGAATTTGGGAAGGATTTTTTAGGTGGTGATGAATTAGTGGCTTATTCTCAAGCGTTAGTTTCTAATAAGATGGAGTTTGCAGAGTTAGAAAGAGAGATTTTAGCAGATATTGAAAATCCTGATTCTAAGGATTTTAGAGATATTTTATTTAATAAAACTGCAACTGGAATTGGAAGAGGGCATTCTCTTGGAGGGTTATCAGGAGTGGTATTGGGAGTTCATGGAACAAAAATGATAGATTCTGGATTGACAGGGTTATGTGCTTCACGTTCTTTAGTTACAAGTTCGAGAAGAAGAGAAACTGGAACTGGAGATATTGCGATTCCTGAATCCTTAAGAGGACATGAATTACTTGATGAGTATATGCAAATTTCTGAGGAAGTTTTTAATTTATCAAAAAAATTTAAAGAAAAGTTTGGAAAATCAGGAGGGGTTGAAACTTTTAATAAAGTTATTCCGTATAATAATCCTGCAGATTTATTTATTGTGCTTCCTTTGGATACTTTGGCTACTATTACCTCTGAAGTAAATGCGGACAGATTAAATCCTAATGGGAATTTTGTTCCAAGAGAGTTGTACGCTTTGTCTGAAATGTTTCATGAGATTACTGGGCAGATTGGACAAAATACAATGCATGAACAAAGGATAAGAGTTCCAAGAGATACTTACCTTCATTATACTGTTTTTAAGGACCCTGCTAGTTTGAATTATGCTTTAGAAAAAGGTGAAGAGGTTGGAATGAATGTTAATCCTGTTGTTACGGGCCTTCAAACAGATTTTACAAGAGGGTTTAGGCAAGGATTAGAAGAACTAAAAGAATTAAATGAAAAATTGATGAGAATAGAAAATCCTGAAGAACTTTATGAAAAATCTCAGAGTTATATGTATGCGTTGAGAGAATTTTCAAACGAATTTAATGAATCATTGGGCGTAAAAATTGCAGACACTTTATCTTGGAGGGTTTGGTCAGAGCAGAAGAGGCATGCAACTTTGAGACAAAGTGTTGAATCTGTTTATTCTGGTGCTGAAAGGGCTTATCAACAAATTAAAGGATTATGGCCAACTATTGAATCTGCAAATTCCGATGGGGATTTTGAAGCATTGAAAAATGTTTTAGGAGAAATCGAAGAGAATATTGTTATTGATGATAGATTAAAAAAGAAACCTGAAGTCTTGATGCCTTATGTTTATCAAACTGCAAAACAATTAATGTTTTATGGAAAAATGATGGAGGATGATTTTGAACCTCGGGATGCATTATATATTGTTCCAAAAAATATAAGATTGAGAACTTTAGAAAATTATGATTTGGTTAATTTAATTAATTTGGAATTTCCTTTAAGATTGTGTGATGCTTGTGAACCAGAAAGAAAGGCAAGTTCTTGGAGAAAAAGAGAAGCAATTGCTGAAAAACTTCCTGAATTAGATTATTTTTTGAAATCTAAATGTAGTGTAGGATTCTGTACTGAAGGAAATTATTGTAAACAAATTATGGACCAAAGAGATTATGGTAAAGAGCTTCATAAACAAACTCAACAAGCTATGCTTAGTTTGAAATAATTATTCTTTACAAAACTTTTTAAACTCCATGTTGTTCTTTTTTTTGTTAGTTAATACCAGTTTTAATTAACATCCAGAGGTGTAATACTCTGGAATGGCTTGCTAGCTCAGCCTGGTTAGAGCACCGGCCTTTTAAGCCGGGTGTCAGGGGTTCAAATCCCCTGCAGGCCATAATAATATTTCTTTGAGAAATATTAAACGGCAGGATGTGGATTTTCACCCTTCGAAACCAGAGGTTTCTTCAGGTCCTAAAAATTTCTTATAGAAATTTTGGGAACTTCAACTCTTATGAGATTGAAGTCTTCAAATCCCCTGCAGGCCATAATTATTTTTTTAGAATTAAAATAGATTATCTTGCATATGTATCTTGTAATGTGAGGGAGTTTTCTTTACTATCAATAAATGTTTGAAGAGTATCTACAGGAATATGATAATTATGATTGTGGCCTGTAAAAATAATTTTTGTAAGGTCATTGTTAGGATATATGGGATGTGAAGTTTCATGGCTTGAATATGGGTCTTGCTGTTTAACCATAATTCTAGAATCTTTTGAAAGATTTGATAACATAGATAATAAATCTTTCCTTGGAACATCAAGAGATTCACTAGAATCAAATTCTGGTTCTTGAAAACAGTATTCTGCATAGTTTAAATGAATTAATCCTTTATCAAAAGATTCTATATCTTTATAAATTTCTTCTACAATTTTCATAAAAATAGATTAGTAATAAACCTATAATTAAGTATCCAATATATTAAATATTTTAAATATAATCTCTATTTTTGTGACTTAGGAATATTCGTTTTTAATAAAAAAATCTAATTGTTCTGAATTAGGTATTTGTTTGAATTTTTTAAACTTCCAACAATCTTTTTGTCATGTCAAGTCTTTGAATTATTACTGCGTTTCTTTCTCTTGTGGTCTGGCTGTTTCTGTTAAGAGATTCTAGTCGCTGGAATAATTCCCTTGCTGTTTGAATTTGCTTGTTCATTTATTTGGTTACCTCTTTTTTATTTTTTGTCAAGTACGAATACTACGACTTCATTATCAATAAATTCTTTTTTAGAGGAAATCTTTGCAGAGTTTCCTCCATTAGTTTTAACCTTGTCGGTGTATACTGCTTTATAGCCTGAATTTAGGACTAATTTCTTTGCAGTTGTTGAATTTATTTTTAACATGGATATCCATGGATATCCTTGCTTTTAAAGGTTTGTATAGAAACCTTTAACTCATTCAACTCCCTTTGTGAGAGATTGAAGATTTAAAGGTTTTGATTATTTATGTTCGCCTTCGCTCACGTTATTATATTAATAGTCGCTCTCGCGCCTGGACAAGTCCAAGGCGCTCCGCTGTTGAATATCTAAATCTTGCAAAATTTAATTATTTTTTGAAGATGAGTTTTTCTTTGGTTGTTATGAGTAGTTTGATTATGTAATGAAAACCTGTTTTGTAATATAATTATTCTTATAAACTCTTTAATCGGGTTATTTATATGGATGAACCAATTAAATCTTTAGATGATTTGAAAAAAGGAGATATTGTTTTTAGTAGTTCTAATCGTCCTTATATTGTTCATGCTTTTGGAGAGGTTCCAGAACATGAAAAAGAAGTTACGTTATGTAGATTATGGGAACCCCAGATGAATTATAAAGCTATAAAGAAAGATTCTAATTATCCTGTAATTATTGTGAAAGAATCAGAAATTCCTTTTATGTTGAATGAGAAGAAAGATTCTAAGGATTATCTTGGTTGGCAATATTTTTCACCACAAATCTTGACTTCACCCAAAGGTTTATAAAGCTTTCTTTTGATTATTTTATTATTATAAAGTCGTTAAAGGTAAATATCCCATTCCGTTAACTCCTATAAAATACAAGATGCATATTTTAGAGCCCAAACACACCAAATTAAGTCAAGAAGAAGTTGAAAAGCTACTCACTGAGTTTAATATTTCTTTGAGTCAGTTGCCGAAAATTAAGATTACTGATGCTGTTTTGCCTGAAAGTGCGGAGGTTTCTAATGTTTTCAAAGTTGAAAGAGTTGTTGAAGGCGAGAAGAAAATTTATTATAGGGTGGTGGTTGTTTGATGGAAGCTAAATATGGTGATAAACATTTGTTAGTGAAGAAATATTTAGAGGAACATAGTCTTGTTGAATCTAATATTACGTCTTTTAATAATTTTATAAACCATCGGATGCAGGAAATTGTTGATGAGTTGACGCAGTCTATGCCTTCTGATGATATTGAGATTAAATTGGGAAAGATTAAAGTTGATAAGCCGCAGATTGTTGAAGCTGATGGTAGTATGCATTTGATTTCTCCTGCTGAAGCTAGAATTAGGGGTTTAACTTATTCTGCTCCGATAAGTGTTGAGATAACTGTGAAACAATTTGGGCAGTTGGAGAGCCATAATGTTGAGATTGGAAAGATTCCAGTTATTGTTAAAAGTGATATTTGTAATTTGGCAGGGATAGCTAAGGAGAATTTGCCTGATAATTATATTGATCCTCTTGACCCTGGTGGATATTTTATTATTAATGGAAATGAGAGAGTAATTGTTATGACTGAGGACCTTGCTGAGAATCAGGCTTTTATTGAGAATCCTAAGGGTAAGACTATGTTGAGATTGTTTTCAAAACGTGGGAGTTATAGAATTCCTGTTTCGATTACAAGCACTGATGAAGGAATTGTTGAGACTTCTTTTTCGAGGTTTAAGAATATTCCTGCGATTGTTTTATTGAAGGCGTTGGGTTTGACTAAGGAGAGTGATATTGCTAAGTATATTGGTAAAGAGAATGATAGTTTGATTGTTAATTTGTATGAGTATACTGATTTGAAGAATGAGGAGGATGCGATGATGGCGATTGCTGAGCAGACGTCTTTGCAAGGAACTGATAAAGAGATTTTAGATAGGATAAAGCAAAGGCTTGATTCTTATTTTTTGCCGCATATTGGTTTGAAGAAAGAGCATAGAATTGAGAAGGCTGTTACTTTGTGTAAATTTATTAAGCAGTTTTTTGTGGCTAAGGAAAATCCTGGGAAACTTACTGATAAGGACCACTATGCGAATAAGAGAGTTAGAATGAGTGGAGATTTGTTGGGAGATTTGTTTAGGATAAATATGAATATTCTTTTGAGAGATGTTCAACATTCTTTGCAGAAAATTCAGAAGAGGAAGAAGTTTTATTCTATAAAGTCAATTGCTAAGTCTACTTTGTTTACGCACCGTGTTGAGTCTGCGATTGCGACTGGTAATTGGATTGGTGAGAGAAGTGGTGTTACACAGAATATGGATAAGACAAATTATTTGGCGATTTTGTCTCAGTTACAGAGGGTTTCTTCAATGTTGCCTGGTGAACAAGAGAATTTTTTGGCTAGAACTTTGCATCCAACTCACTATGGAAGATTTTGTCCTGTTGAAACTCCTGAAGGAACTGAAATTGGTCTGAGAAAGAATTTGGCTTTGTTGGCGAAGATTTCTACACGAGCAGATATTGATGATATCAAATTAATGAAAATTTTAACAGAGGTTGGAATGAAAAAAGAGATTGGGGGCGAGGGTAAAGATGTTTTTTTCAATGGGCGATTTGTTGGACATATTGATGATATTGATGATTTTATTTTGAAATTGAAAAATAAAAGAAGGAATGGTGAGCTTCCGATTGAGTTTAGTTTGAGGCATGATGGTTCCTTGGATAATGTTCTTTTGTCTACTGAAGTTGGTAGGGTATTAAGGCCTTTGATAATTTTAGATAATGGTAAGTCAAGATTGACAGATGAGCATTTAAAGTTGTTGAAGGAAGGTTCGTTTGGTTGGAATGATTTAGTTAAGAATGGTGTTTTGGAATATTTGGATACTGCTGAGGAGGAAAATGCTTTGGTTGCTTTGGTTGCTGAGGATATAACTGAAGAGCATACTCATTTAGAAGTTGACAAGATTGATTTTTTGGGTGTTGTGACTTCGCTTGTTCCTTATGCAAATTATGACCAGTCGTCTAGATTGAATAGAGGTTCTAAAACTCAGAAGCAGGGACTAGGATTGTATGCTGCTAATTTTTTGTGTAGAATTGATACTGATGTTAATATTTTGCATTATCCTCAGAGACCTATTGTTAGGAGTTTTGTTTATGATACTTTAAATATTCATCCTGCTGGACAAAATGTTGTTGTTGCAGTAATGACTCATGAAGGTTATAATATTGAGGATGCTTTGATTTTGAATAAAGGTTCTGTTGATAGGGGATTGGCTCGAAGTACTTATTATCGTCCCTATACTTCTGTTGAATTGAATTATGCAGGTGGTTTGAGAGATGAGATTACAATCCCTGAGAAAGATGTTTCTGGTTATAGGACTGAAGAGAGTTATAGATATTTAGAAGATGATGGTATTGCTTCTCCTGAAGCTAAGTTGAGTTCTGGTGAGGTTGTTATTGGTAAGACTTCACCTCCTAAGTTTTTGTCAGAGGTTAGAGAGATTTCTATTAAAGCTAAAAAGGAAGCTAGTTCTGTGATTCGGCAAGAAGAGCATGGGACTATTGATACTGTTTTTGTTACAGAAGATAGTCAAGGAAATAAAGTTATTAGGGTTAAGACTCGTGATTTGAGGATTCCTGAACTTGGTGATAAGTTTGCTACTTCGCACGGGCAGAAGGGAATTATTGGAGCTATTATTCCAGAGAATGATGTTCCGTTTACTTCAAATGGAATTAGGCCTGATATTATTTTTAATCCTCATTCTATCCCTGGACGTATGACTGTTGGTTATTTAATTGAATTGTTAGCTGGGAAAGTTGGTTCTTTAAGTGGAAGGATAATGGATGGAACTGGATTTTCAGGGCAGAAGATTGATGATTTGGGAACAGAGTTAGAAGATATTGGATTTAGAGCAGATGGTAAAGAGACTGTTTATAATGGTGTTACTGGAAAGATGATGAATGTTAAGATTTATGTTGGGAATATGTATTATTTGAAATTGAAATAT
>JABIDS010000012.1 GCA_018651605.1 archaeon
ATTAAGAATTCGCCGTAGAATTTGTTTTCTCCTGTTGAAGGATTTCGTGTGAAGCAAACTCCTGTTCCTGAGTCGTCGCCCATGTTTCCGAAAACCATTGCTTGAACATTAACTGCTGTCCCTATTAATCCATGAATGTTGTTTAGTCTTCTGTATGTTATTGCTCTGTCGTTATCCCATGAATCAAATACTGCCTTGATTGACATTTCTAATTGTTCTTTAGGGTCTGATGGGAATAATTTTCCTGTTGTGTTTTGGATTACTTGTTTGAAATTTTGTATTAGATTTTTTAAGTCGTTAGTGTCTAGGTCTGTGTCTACTTGGACTCCTTTTTGGTCTTTTATTTGTTGCAGTATTTTTTCGAATTCTTCGTGTTTTACTCCCATGACTACGTCTCCAAACATTTGGATGAATCTTCTGTAAGAGTCGTAGGCGAATCTAGGGTTTTGTGTTTTTTGTGCCATTGCTTCAACTGTTTGGTCGTTTAGTCCTAAGTTTAAAACAGTGTCCATCATTCCTGGCATTGATATTGCTGCACCTGAACGAACCGAGACTAGTAGTGGGTCATTTTGATCTCCTAGTTTTTTGTTTGTTTCTGTTTGTAGTGTTTCTAATTTTTCTAGAATTTGTTGTTTGATTTGTTCTGTTAGTTGATGATTGTTTTTGTTGTATTCTGCACATGCTTGAGTTGTGATTATGAATCCTTGTGGAATTGGAAGGTTTATGTTTGTCATTTCTGCTAGGTTTGCACCTTTTCCTCCTAAGGTGTTTTTCATTGATTTGTTTCCTTCTTTAAATGAGTATACGAATTTTTGGTTTTGCATGTTGTTTTTGTATAAAAGTATAATTGAATTATGCTTTTTGTATATTTTAAAATCTGGATTTTGATTTATAAATATTTATGTTGGTTGGTGTATACTTGAGAGGAGGGGTTGTTGTTCCACCCCGCGAAAATCCGTGCTTCGCACTTTTCCTTTTCGCCCCTAAGTTTTGGTAAGTCGTTAGAGGGTTTATTTTTGGAGATGAGTTTTTTGGTTTTTAGAATGAGTGGTTTTTTTTTGAAAGGGGTGAGTAGTAGGGAATTTTACTATGGAAATCTTTATTAAGTTTGAGATTTGTGTTATTGTATGGGTGAAGAATATAGTGAGTGGTATAAACGTATGAGGGATGTTATTGAAAGTGATTTTCCTGAGATTGATGATAGTCTTTATCAAGGGCAAATGTATGGTTGTAGAAGGATTATGACAAATGCAGAGTTTGAAGAACGAAGAAATAAAGTTTTGTCAGAACCTTTGCCTTAATTATTTTAGAAGATTTAATTATCTATATATTTATATAATATTGATTATTGTTTATTGTTTTAATTATGAAGGAATATAATTTTAAAGATTCTGTTGTTGAATTTTTTAAAAGGGTATATGAAAGAGTTAATGTAGATTATCGGCTTGCTAGATTTGATGCCATGGCTGAATCTGGAGAGTTAGAAGGTATGTGTAGTTCTGAGGTTCATAGAAGATTTCATATTTCTGGTGAGTTTTAATTATTATTAATTATTCATCAACTCATCCAATAAAGCCATTCTAATATATAGTCCATTCTCGGCTTGTCGGAAATATGCGATTCTTGGGTCTTGAGTTTCGGTTTGGATTGGGAGGTCGATTTCTTCGACATGGGGTAGGGGGTGGAGGATTCTTGCGTTTGGTTTTATGAGTTGGAGGTTGTTTGAGTCTATGATGTATTTTCCTTTTGCTTTTTCGTAATCTTCTAAAGATATTCTTTCTTTTTGGATTCTTGTCATGTAGATGATGTCTGATTGTGGAAGGATGTTGTTGAGATTTGTTTCTTCTCTGAATTGTGTGTTGTGTCTTTGAAGGTAATCTTTTATGTCTTGATTCATTTTTAGATTTTCTGGAGAGACGAAAATTATTTCTATATTGTCAAATTTTCCTAAGAGATAGCATAGTGAACGGACGGTTCTTCCTGATGCAAGGTCTCCTACCATTGTTATTTTTAGGTTTTCTATTTTGTTGAATTCTCTGTAAATTGTGTAGACATCTAATAGGGCTTGTGTTGGGTGTTGTCCTTTTCCGTCGCCTGCGTTTATTATTGGGACTGTGCTGACTTCTGAAGCTTGTTTTGCTGCGCCTGTTTCTGGATGTCTTATTACTATGGCATCTGCGTACTTTGATAAAACTCTTATTGAATCTTCTAATGATTCTCCTTTTATTGCTGATGAAAATTCTTTTGCGTTTTCTGTTCCAATTACATTTCCTCCTAATTTTAACATTGCTGATTCAAAACTTAATCTTGTTCTTGTTGAAGGTTCATAGAATAATGTTGCGATGATTTTATTTTTTAATGAGTTTGTCGGGTTTGTTCTAAGTTGGTTTGCTTTTTGGAAAAGTGTGTAAAGGTTTTCTTTTGTGAATTGTTGTGATTCTAGAATGTGTTTTGGTTTTTCTGAAGGTTGCATTTTTATTTTGAGGGATGTTTGGTTTATAAGAAAGATTGTTACTTGATGGAGTTTTTGTATGGCAATAGTTACTTAAAGGCTGAGAGACTTGCTAAGTTATATTTTTTGTTGTTAAATTAATTATCTAGTCATAATTTCTAAACCATCTCGGTGTTTTAGTTTGTGGTCTTTTCCTACGGCTTGTTTTGTTTTGACATCTATGGCTTTGATGAAGTTATCTCCGAAGTCGCTGTGAAGTGCGTATGCAAAGTCTAATGCTGTTGAGCCGTCTTTTAATAAGAAACAATCTGGAAGAATGTTTCCTTTGCTGTCTGCTAATTTGTTTGCTCCTGCTGGAAATATTGCAATGTATTTTAATTGGTTTAGGATGATGTTGTTCAGAATTTCTTGAACACCTGTGGATTTGTAGGGTTGTAAGACTGTTTGTTTTATTTTATCTAGGGCTTGTTGTTGTTTTTCGTTTGGAGTTGTTTTGATTTGGAAATCTGATTCTCCTGGGAGGTATTCTATTAGTTCTGCTTTTGCGGCTTCTCTTAGTGCGAGTTCTGAATCTGCTGAGCATGGGATGATTGTTAATTCTGGGTAATTTTGTTTAAGTGTTTCTAAATTTGTTTTTGCTTGAGGTTTGTCGCATTTGTTTGCTGCTAAAATCATTGGTTTTGTTAAGTGTCTTAAATCGTGGGCGAATTTTAGTAAAAGATTGTCTGGCCATTCTGATGGTTTGGTTGTGTCATAATTTCCTTTTCTGATTACATCTTTGATGTCTTCTTCTGCGACTTTTAATCCTGAGAATTGTTTTGCTACGGATTTTGAGAAATCTGCTTTTGTGTTTTGCATTGTTCGTGCGAAAGTTTTCCAGACCTTCTTTAGTATTCCTAAATACCACATGTCTAATTCGTTTTCTAACATTTGGACGTCTTCTGTTGGATTGTGGTTTTTTGTTTCTTTTCCTTCTGCGTCAGTTTCTCCTGAAATGTCTATTATATGGATAAATGCATCGGCAGATGTTAGGTTGTCTAAGAATTGATTTCCTAGTCCTTTTCCTTCTGATGCTCCTTTGACTAATCCTGCTACGTCCATTAATTCTATTGGGACAAATCTTTTGTGGTTTATGCAGTATCCTTTTGAAGGGTTGCATTGTGTGTTTAAATCTTTGTCTAGACAATCTATTTTTACATAAGCTACTCCATTGTTGGGTTTTATTGTCGCGAAAGGATAAGAAGCTATTAGAACATCAGCTAATGTTGCTGCTTTGAAAAATGTTGATTTTCCTGAGGATGGTTTTCCTACTAGTCCGATTAGCATGATTTTAAGGGGTTTGATAGGTTTAAATGTTTTTTGATATGAACCAATAAGCTTTAAAATGTTAAAATGTTAGGAATTTTATCAGAGCCATTAGCTCAGTCAGGTCAGAGCACTGCTCTTATAAGGCAGGGGTCCCAGGTTCAAATCCTGGATGGCTCAGATTTATAAAGTCTAAAATATATAATGAAGTATGGTTAAGAAGAAAATTATACCCTCTAAGGATAAGAATAAAAAACCTGTGAAGAGAACTAGCGAGAGAGCTGAAGCTTTTATTAGGATTTTTGTGGCGATAATTTCTGGGATTATTCTTGCGATTTGGAGATATTTTATAATTATAATTGGAATTGTAAATTGGTTGATTGTTGTTTTTTCTGGGAAGAGGAATCAAGATTTGGCTGAACTTTCTGAATATTGGAATACTGAGATGTATAAGTATATTCGGTATTTGACTTTTGTTTCTAATATTCGTCCGTTTCCATTTAGTAATGTTGAAAGGATGAGTAAGTTTGGATAATGGCTAAGAAACCTGCAGGCGCACCCATTAAGGGCAAGAAAAAAATTAAGCTGAATAATGATGATAGAAATTTGTTTGCTTTTTTGGCTAGTTTCTTTACTATTGTTGGATTTATTATTGCGTTGATTTTATGGAAAGAAGATAAGTATGTAATGTATTATGCTAAACATGGATTGGTTTTGTTTATTGGACAAGTTGTTTTGGCTGTGTTGACTCCTTTTTTGTTTTTTTTGATTCCTATTTTGTGGGTTTTTTGGATTGTGCTTTGGGTATTAGTTTGGATTAGTGCTTTGTCTGGAAAACGTCAGAAGGTTTTTATTGTTAGTGATTTGGCTAAGAAAATAAAATTATGATAAATTTTTAATTTATTATTTTTTTAATTCTTTAATTAGATGGTGTGTTGATATAAGAATTATTATTCCTAAAAATGTAGTTGTCCATAAGCTTAGTTCTAAATTGTTTGGAAAAATATAGATATCTAAAAGTCCCCAAACCCCTCTCCAAAATGCAATTACTGCGAAGCCAATTATTATTGTGTAAATTATGGCTTTAGCTCTGCTTTCCTCTTTTTTTTGTTCCATGTTAGTGTTAGGGAGTTTTGATATTTAAATGTTATGGGTTTTTGGTTTTGTTGAGTTGGTGGATTTTGGTGAAGGTTTAGATAAGTTTAAAAATGAAGGGTTTTTATGTTTTTTATAAGATAATATTATCTTATGCCCCTGTAGTGCAGTGGTCAAGCATCCGGCCCTTTCGAGGCCGTGACCCGGGTTCAAATCCCGGCGGGGGCATAGAACTCTTTAGTTCCCTAAGAAGGGGAGTAAGATTTATATAGTCTTACACATTCTTTTTTCTATTATGGGATTAAAAGAGAGTTATGAAAAAAGAAAGGCGAATCTTCTCAAAGACACTTCTATCTGCAAAGCTAATAGAGATTTATTCAAAGATTTCTTTGAGTTTGAAGAGCATAAGCTAAAGAGAGTTAATGGACTTTCTAAGATCGATGAAGCATCATACAAAACTCTTTATGGATATATTAGTAGATTCATGACTGTTAATCTGTGGTTTAAGAATAAAGCATGGAAAGACCTAACAAAAGCAGATATTCAAGAAGTCTATGATGATTTAGAAGATGGGAAAATCCTAAATGTTAAAGGACAACCATTCAAAGATAAAAGAAGTTATTACAATAAGATATTCAAGAGTAAACCTTTCAAATTAGCAGGACATAAAGATGATCTTTCAAGAGAGGTCTTAGAATACTTCACAGATACAAAAGATAAAGAAGTTAGATTTATTGATGAAGAAGGGTTTAGAAAACTTGTAAGTGTTGTTTCTAAACCTGAACATCTATTATTATTCTGGTTAGCTTGGGATGTTGGGGAGAATGTTACCGCATTGCTTAATCTTGAAAAGAAAGATTTTACAAGACAGATGAATAAACATACAAAAAGTGAAGAGTATCTTGTTAATCTTCCAAAATCTGCAATAAAGAGGAGCAGACATTCAAGAAGTGAATTAACTCTTTACCCTGAGACTTTTAGATATCTTGAAATGATTTTAGAAAGAGGGAAAGAAATCTTTGTTGAAGATAAAAAAGGGAAAGATACAAAGAGAGTTAAAATAAAAGGAAAATACAAATTAGTTAGAGGAAAAAGAAAGTTTGTTCCGTTTGAGCATAATGATAAAATATTCGCTTTTGAAAAAAGACAGGCTTCTAAAGTTTTTGATAGTGCAGTGAAAAAGACAGGAGTTAGAGTTATCCCAGTAGGTGATAAACCAACTTGGAAAGATCTTCGGTCTGGAATGGCTTGCCATCTTTTCACAAAAGGTTGGAAGTCTGATGATATAAATCTTAGATTAGGACATAAGATTAGCTCAAGAGAATTAGATGTTTATGTTTCTTATTTAGCGGCTAATAAGAAGATGCCAAAGAAACAGCTTTTCCATAGCAACTTAGAAGAAGTTCAAGATGAACTTGAGGAAGCTAAAAGAAGAGAAAAACTTCAAGGTCAAAGAATGGAAAGACAAGGACAAGATCTTGATGAAACTCAAGGAGAATTAAGAGCGTTACAAGATAAAGTTAGGTTGTTGTTGAAACAACAAGGGATTAAGGTTTAGTTTTTTGAACTATTATTCATGAGCTCTTTGTAAATCAGAGACATAACTATGAATTTCTAAATCACAACCATCCTTTCCCTGAAGAGCTCTGATTTTACCTAAGTAACCTTCAACTCTTCTCAACTTATTCCTATCAATTTTGAATCTCCTATTTGACATTTCTTCTAAGTCTAAGATCCCCCATGGGATTCCTCCAGCCCCATGAGCAAAGTTATCTCTCATAAATTCTCTTAAATGCACTCTATCTGGATCATTTCCATTTCCTTGTTCCCATTTTGTATAATCTTCAAATATACTTGTCCATGTTGGATCTGTCTCTAAAAGCAATCTTTGAGTGTCATGAGTTCCAGGATAAACAACTGAGAGAGATTGATATACATGAGCTCTTCCAGGAAGATTGTATGCGGTTCTTCCTATTTTTTCTAATGCTTGAAGGTTTATTTCTTCAGTTTCTCTTGTTTCATTAGGCATCCCTAAAATAAATAAGACTCCTGTTTCAACATTAGGATTTTGAAGTATTGTCTCAGTTGCTCTAAATGCAGGAGCTATATATCTTGATTCATAAAACGATCTATAGCTTTCAAATTCTTCTCCTGTTAAATTATCTCTTGGAGGTTTTACTTTTCCCATTCTAATTAACATTTTTGGATCAAAATTTTCTATACCTAAATAAATTTTATTTGCTCCAGATGCAACTATCAAATCTGTCATTTCTTCTAAACTAATTCCAGAATTAGGGGCTTCTAAATGATCTGCTCTTGTTTGGCAAGTCCAGTTAAATCTAAACTCTGGATCTTTATCTCTTTCTTCAACTATTTTTTTAAGTAATTCACTTGTTTTTCCTAAATCAGATGCAAAGAAATTATCTTCAAAAGCAACTTGTTTGTATCCTTTATCAAGAACAAGATATTTTAAATCATCAACTTTATCCTCTACTGTTTTAGTTCTAATCTTTTCTTTTCCAACTGCACAAAAACTACATTTAAAATGGCATCCCCTTGAAGAGGGATAAGAAACACCTTCATCAAACTTTGCAGTTTTAGATTTTGTTTCGTAAATTCTAAAAGGAGTTCTAATCTCATCTTGAGATAAATCATAAGGATCGCTTCTTTGAATTGAATCTTCATTAAGGTAAGTTACATTAGGGATTTCTGATCTATTTTGCCCTTGCATAAGTGCTTCTAATGTCTTTTCACCATCTCCAGTGCAAACATAATCTATTTCTGGATGGCTTCTAAGAACTACTTCATCTTGTCCAGTTCCTTTCTTAACATGATGTCCACCAATTACTGTAATTGCTTGAGGATTGTAACTCTTAATTTGTCTTGCAGTTTCTAAGGCTCTTTGATATGTGGCAGTTGTAGCTGTAATACCTGCAATAAACTCTCTTTCTTTAGGAAGTCTATCTTCAATATATCTTGGCAAATCAGATAATCTTTCTGCTTCAAGATCTAATATCTGGGAAGGATTATCTCCGAGAGTTCTATCTAAGTAATTCTTCATTATGGTAAGAGATCCAGGGAATCCTTCCATAGTTCCTTCGCATGGCGGAGCTATCAAATATAATTGTTTCATATTACTACTCTCCAGTTACATAACACTGGAAAAGAAGTTAATAAAATAAGTTATCTATATTTTAGACAAAAAGAAACATTTATAAGTAATATATTACTAATGTCTAAATATGGTAATAGATACTTCAAAATTGGATTATTTTGATAGGAGAATCTTGTTTGAATTAGATAAAGATGCAAGAATTTCAACTACTCAGATAGGAAAGAAGATTAGAAAATCCAAACAGTTTGTAGATTATAGAATAAAAAAACTTGAAGAACAAGGCATTCTAAAAGGATATATGACAGTTATTGACTATTCTAAACTTGGTTATTTGAGTGTAAGGGTTTATTTTAAGTTCCATAATCTAAGTCCAGAACAACAAAAAGAAATTGAAGATAACTTGATAAAAGATAAAGAAGTGTGGTGGCTTGTTACTGTAGAAGGTCCTTGGGATGTTGGTTATGCAATGGCAGTTAAGAACCTTCTTGATTTTTACGATTACTGGGATAAAGTTATGAAAAAATATCGTAAGTTTATTAGTAAAAGATCAGTTGTAACTTACACACACATTAGGCAATATCCTAAGTCCTATATTATTGAGAAAGACAATGTGGATAAAGGAACTTTAGTTGGAGCATCAACAGAAATTGTTTCTTATGATAAAATGGATCTAAAAATTTTAAAGATAATGGCAGACAATGGAAGAATGCCCTTGATTGATGTTGCATCTAAATTAAAAACAAGTCCGCAAGTAATTAGAAATCACATTAAGAAATTAGAAAGGCTTGGAGTTATTCAAGGTTACAGAGCTTTAATTGATGTTTCATTTTTAGGTTATCGTTATTACAAATCTTATATCAATCTTCTTAGCACTAATAGAACAGAAGAACTTGAAAACTTTTGCATGAGACATCCAAATATTTTGAATGTCAATAGAACGATTGGTGGAAGAGATTTTGAAATTGAATTACAAGCAAAATCTTTTGAGGAGTTTGAATCAATAATGAATGAGTTAAGAAGTAAATTTGTTGGAATGATAGATGACTTTGAATTTGTAATAGCAAGAGAAGAAAAAAAGATGGTTTACTTTCCTTTTGAATGATAAACCATTTCAATAAGTAAAACTTGACCCTCTGACCCTTCATGAAATGGACTATTTTATTTTGTAAAATTTCTATAGGAATGATATTAGTGTAATAACATAGGTAATGCTCTACTATTTTCGTGCACATGCCTACATGCCATTGGTCAACTGACCAGTCCAGAGAAAAAAACTACAAGGTAAGAAAATAGCTGAAATGGTTTATATTCGCTGTTTCAGGCTTTCTAAAGGCATTTTCAAAACCAACAAGAGAACTCTTTCTATAGTGGATTGCTTTCCAAAAAGCGTTTTTTGACTTCTGGGAGGGTTTTTTCTATAATGCCGACGATAAAATATTTAACAAGTGTCTTGCTGAAATGGATAGGGTGAAAGAAATTTGGTCAGAAAATCAGTCCAGTCCATTTTAAGAAGAGGGAATTTTAGGAAGTTCAATTTTTACAGGAGTATTGTTTTTCCATGTTCTTTCTTTAGTTTTTTCTTTTTGACATCTCTTAAATGTCTCTTCATCAATCAATGGCTCATGCCTTCCTTTGCTCCATTCACCTTTGTAGCAATTAAAACCTAAGTAAGTCTTGTTCTGAAGTATGTTATAAATGGTTGTGATATTCATTTTAAAGTCCATTGCTATTTCTGTTATTGTTGATCCTCCATCTCTTTGCTCAAAGATCTCTTTGATACTCACAGCCTTGTCTCCATCTGGGATGAACATCTTATACTTTTTAGACATCTTATAGCCGAACGGCGGACGGCTACAGGGGATTTGTTCCTGCTTCTTCAGATCATGGATCTGCTCTTGTTTCTTCCGAGACTCCTGAACAACCCAATCTGAAGATAAAGTTGAAATGTCAACAGACTTGTCATCAGTCAATCCATCTGTTGAGACTATCTCTACACCCAGATCTTTCTCAAGTAATTTCCTAATCATTCTCAAGTCAGAAATATTTCTCGTCAACCTGCTCCAGTCTTTTATGAAAACTTTAGAGATCATGCCCTTCTTAGCATCATTGATTAGTCTTAGAAAGCCAGGACGCTCTATGTTAGCTCCAGAGCGATTTATATCCTTATACACAGCAGAGATAGGGTCTCCTAATCTATTAGCATACTCTTTGCACAATTTTTCCTGGTTCATGGGAGAGAACGAAGGATTGGTAGAATCATCGGCAGAAAGTCTAACATAAACTACTGCTCTTCTATTGTTGGGTTTTTGTTCAGTTTGCATTTTTTTCTATTAGTATTTTAATAAATGATGTTAATTCTTTTACGCCGTCTCTAAGTTCAATAGCTGTTAAATCCATGCTTCTAATAGCTCCTATATGCCCATTGATATAAGTTCCATAGTTCTCAGCAATTTTATGGAGGTTTAATTGTGAATCTGCTAATTGATTTACCTTAATTGATAATTCAGAGTTCTTAGGAGCTCCCTGCATTATCTCTTTAGTGTTGTCTTGATAACGAGTCATATCTTCAAATCCATTGTCTTTATCTCCTGCTTCTAATCCAAATGGTTTTGACATATCAACCCATAGTCTGGGTTTCCCATTTATTACTACTTCAAATCCTTTTCCAACCTTTTTGCATTTTTGTGCAATAATATCATTTATTTTAACATAGTGCTGACTCTTTATTGAAACTTGAGGAATCCCCTCTATTAAAAATTTAAACCTGAATTTTTGTTCAATATAATCTAAGATATTAAGAAAATCTTCTACACCTTGAAGAAAGCAATCAAATGGATCGTTTCCAAAATACTTTCTTCTAAGAATTACAATTATTGTGTTTGAAAATAATTGTATAACATGATTTTTATTTTTTAGTTGGGAATAAGGATTATTTCCCCACATCACTTCAGAAGACTCAAAATTATCAAAACAAACAATCTTGTTCTCTCTTTTATCCCACCAATCTGGTTTTTTAATTAGTCTTAATATGAATGATAAATCATGAAGCTGAAATTCAAAATCTTTAATTAAGTTTGCAACAATTTCGTAGTTCCCCTGAGATCTGCAAAGTCTCCAGATTGGATAGATATTTTCTACAAACTCTTTGATTGAAAGTTTTTTTAGATTATCATAGACAGTCCTCTGCTTAATCTTAGTAAGTTTTTCTAATGATTGCACTCTGTGACCTTCCTTGCATTTAAGTAATTCTCTTAGAATGATTTTTTGAGAGGTATTAAGATTGCATCTTTTAACATTGCAATTTTCATTGTTGCGAACTGGATTATTCTTCATTTTTAAGATCCTCTTTTTCTATCTTTTCTTTAGAAAGTAATTTATTTTGTAGTTTATCTAAACCTACCAGTAATCTTCTTGTCTCTTCACTGCATTTCAAAAGTGCCTCTTGTTGCATGAGATTTAGAATTAAAATTTATTAAAAAGGATTTATCAATTTCAATATAGAATATTTGATTATTCCCATAATACCATAAAACTTATATACGAGAAATAATTAGTTTTGGTATGGTAGAACCAGTAACAAAGTTCCGAATAGGATATTTAGAGCTTCTTAGGTCTCTTGTTAGACAGTCTTCCATTAGGAGAAAAATGATCCTTATTCTAATAAAAAAAGATGGTCTTACTAAATCTGACTTACAGAGAGAATTAGAAAAAAGAAAAGATAAATATAACTATAAGACCATTTGGGAACATATCGGATCTCTTCAAGGATTTGGGATAGTTACAACAAAAAAAGCAGAACATGAGCAAGGAACACCTGTTAGAGTATATTTAGCACCAGTGATTAAGAATAATGCAGAGTATATCAAAAAAGGATTATTGAAAGATTATCCTCATGCTGAAATACCTGAAGAAGAGAAAAAGAGGTATTTTTGAATAATTGTTCAGTTTAGAATACTTTTTCAAAATATTTAATAACCTCTCTTTGTATAATTGAATATGGAATACAAACACTGGAAAAAACATAAATGTAAATTCAAAGAGGATAAACCCATAAAATATGTTTATCCAAACCAAAAAGAACAATTTGATAGATTTTGTAAATTCATTATACCTTACCTAAAAAAACACCCTTTCTTCAAAAAAGTTTGGGTTTGGGGTTCTCTATCAAGAGGAAATTTTGGAATTTATAAAGAATTATATCATAAACAAAATGGTTCTGATGTAGATCTTTTAGTAGAAGTAGATGAATCTTATAAAATTCCCCCAGAGTTTAGAGAATTAAAAGAGTGGACAAAAAAAAGAACCTATTCACGAGCTTTTTATTCAAAAATAATATTTAAAAATAAATTACCTGTTTCAAAAACAATTAATCATAAAATTGATTTTATCTGTCATTTTCCGTCAAAACATACTAAAGATGGATTTTACAGCAAAATAAATAATTCAAAACTAATCTATGAAAAAAAAGAATTAAACTTTTCAATATTTAGTGATGTGCATTACAATCTAAAATCAAAGGAAAATACATCAAAAGGAATCAAAGGAAAAGAATCAGTAAAAAATTTTCCTGAACTCATTAACAAATTAAAAAAATTAAAACTTGACTTTATAGTAAATCTTGGAGATTTAGTTGAAACAAAACCAAAAAAAAGTTTCCCAATAATTTTAAATCAATTAAAAAAACTCCCTTATCAAACATTTCATGTAATTGGGAACCATGAACTTGAACTTCTTAACATGAAAGAACTTAAGGATGTCCTTAATTTAAAACAATCTTACTATGCTATGGAGATTAAAGGATATAAATTAATCTTCTTAAACTCGTTTGACAGAAAAGCAAGTAAACCAGACTACAGAAGAAAATCAAGGGTTATTGGAGGAAAAATTTCTACACGACAAATAAAATGGCTTAAAAAAGAGTTAAAATCAACTAAAGGAAAGGCATTGGTCTTTATACATAAATTGTTATCTGATCAAAAATTAGATACTAATCCAATTTGGTCTATTGCTCCAGAAAGATATACAAAGGTTGAAAATGCTTCAGAAGTTAGACAAATACTTAAAAAATCAAAAAAAGTATTAGCCGTATTTCAAGGACATATACATCAAAATTCTATGATAAAAATAAATGGAACTCCTTATTTTACAATTCAGGGATTTTGTCAAAATAAAAATTATTCTAATAAACAAAAGGCTTCTAAATCCTATGCAATCGTCCATATTTCCAATAATTCTATTATTGTAGACATTAAAGGGGATAAAAAAATATATAAATCTTAAAAGAAATTTTCCTTTTTTGGAGTTGTGTAAATACTATCCATTAGAAAAACGAAATTGAATCTATTGATATCTTAGATTGAAAGAGATGAGCAATTATTCACAGAAAACTATAAATACAACCCGATCTTATACATAACATGAAAAGAAAAAATCTTTTCAAATATACTTCTTTACTCCCCTAATAAATGTCCTAAAGTGGTCTCACCTCGGTAGGGGCATAGGGATTTGAACATCCTAAAAATTTATTTCATAAATTTTGGGAACTTCAATTCTTTTTTTGATATCGAATTGAAGTAATCCCGGCGGGGGCATTTATATATTTTTGATGATGTTTTTGGAATAGTTTTTATGGGTTGATTTGAGTATATTTTTTATTGATTTATCGAGGTATTTTTAAATCTTTAGTAGGCGTAATCTTTATAAACTATTGTGCGTTGATGCATAGCATTGACGCACAATGATTAAATCGAAAAAAGCAAGAGTGGTAGCATTGTTAAAGAGAAATACAGATGGGCTTACGATTATTGAGATTGCGAATAAGTTAAAGATTTCTAGGAATACTGTTCCTGTTGTTCTTGCTGAATTAATTGGTGCTGGGAAAATTCGTGTTCGTCCTATTGGAAAAGCTAAATTACATTATTGGAAAGGTGGTAAAAATGAATAAAAAATATTTTGTTTTGTTATTAATTGGGATTTGTTTGATTGGATTTGTTTTATTTGTTTTTGCTGCTCCTGTAACTCTTAGTTCAGTAGTTTTAAATTCAACTAGTATTCATAATTTTACAACTGAGAATTTAACTGCTTATTCTCAAGGACTTTCTGCAGATACAAATGTTTTTTATAATTGGAAAGTTGAAGGAAATTCTATTAAAAGATTAGAAATGCCCATGGATGGAGGTAAATTATGTGCTGGAGGAACAACTGTTTGTGATTATATTGGTTGGAATAATGCAACTCCTGGTTCGGGAGCAGAAATAGAATATGACCCTATTGCTGGTTATGGTGGAACAGGAGTATATGTTTTTAATGATGATGATTATTTAAATATTAATCCAGACATATCATTTACAAGCGATTTTTCAATTAGTACCTGGGTGAAAAGGTCAGCTACAGGAACAAATAATGATTTTTATTTTTCATCCGCTGAGGACAATGTAATAAGGCGTCATCTTCATCTTGGCTTTAGGGATAGTAATGTTTTCGCTTTTGGATTTTATGGAGGGGATGATTTAGATACTGTTGGAACTTATACTAGCACAACAGATTGGTATTTTATTACTGTTACGTATGATTGGACTACCAGAAATAGGACTATTTATTTTGATGGGGATTTTGTTGCTAGTGATATAGCTACAGGTCAACTTGATTTAGATGCCCCTACTGAAACGCTTATCGGAGCACTTAGCCCAATTTCAAGTGATCATTTTAGGGGATATATTGATGATTTTGTTATTTGGGATTTAACTTTAACCCCTGAACAAATTTCTGCATTATATAATAATAGAACTGATTTAATTGTTTCACAAGAAACAGTTAAGGGGCAGAATTGGTCTGTCTGTGCAACACCTAATAATAATACTGCTAATGGTAATGAAGTTTGTAGTAGCGAGATATTTATTCAGAGTGTTTCAAATATTGATTTAAACTGGATTTATCCTACTGGGAATATTAATGTTTCGCAATATAGTTTTTTTAATGTTAGTGCGAATGTGACTTGTTGGGGTGGAGAGTGTGGAGAGGTTAATGTTACTTTGGATCCTTTACCTTCACAATGTACTGATTATACTGAATTAGATTGGAGTAATAATTATATTGGTTCTCCTGCATCTGGGGAATGTTCAAGTGGAGTATCTGTAGGGTGGTATAGATTAACCGGGACTTATAATGAAATAGAAGAGCAACAAGCATATCATATTAGTGATTGCGGTACTTCTGCAGCAGGATATCTTAATTTTACTCATCCCACTGCTTCTGGACAAACAACTACTGGAAAAATATGTTATCATTGGTCTAGTAATACTTGTAATTGGGAAACTACGAATGTAAGTGTTACTGCTTGTGATGAGTATTATGTTTATTATCTTGGTCCTGCGCCTGTTTGTACTCTTCATCCTTGTTCTAGTGATCAAATAACTGATGCTCCTTCTGGATCAAAATCTGGATTAGTCTCAATGGTTAATGGAACAACTCCTTTTTATACAAATACAACAAATCCTTTTAATTTGAGTTTGAATCAAGATGAATCTCAATTAATAACTTGGTGGGTAAATGCAACTGGAAATCTGAATACAACTCATACATTTTTTGTTTATGTGAATCAAACCGCAAATCAGAGTATAAGTAATATGACTTCAAAATTAAATATTTCAATTACTGATTTAATTTATCCTGTTGTTAATATCACTTATCCTGTAAATACTACTTATAATGTTTCTATTAAAACTTTAAATTATACTTATTCTGATGCTAATAATGATTCTTGTTGGTATTCAATTGATGGAGGTGTTACAAATTCTACTCTGGTTTCTGCTGGAATTAATTGGTCTGGACTTAGTAGTTCTGGAGGAAGTAATACTTGGATTGTATATTGTAATGATAGTGTTGGAAATGTAAATTCAAGTTCAGTTACTTTTGCAAGTATTATTCCTTTGATTAATTTAACTTGGATTTATCCTACTGGAAATATTAATGTTTCTGAAAAAGAATTTTTTAATATTAGTGTTAATGTGAGTTGTAGTATTAATGATTGTGGTGAGATTAATGTTACTTTGGATCCTGCTGTTGGAACTCAATATAATTTTACAACTTGTGGTGAGAATGGGAGTGAGGGTCCTTCACAAGTTAATTGTACTGCTAATTATAGTGGAACAAATTTAGCTGGATTAGTAACGATAAATACCCAAGGATATCAAGAGTTTATAGTGCCTTCAACTGGAATATATTTTATTAATGCATCTGGAGCAAGTGGTGGAATTCAACCGCAAAATACTCCTAGAAGTCAAGGTGCATCTATTTCTGGGAATGTGAGTCTTAGTGCTGGAACAAGATTGATTATTGTTGTTGGACAGCAAGGGGCTGATAGTGCTATTTCTGATAATGAGGCTGGTGCAGGTGGTGGAACATTTGTTACTTATGGTGATAATTATACTGGTGCTTTGCCTTTGATTGTTGCAGGAGGAGGTTCTGGAGCAGGTTCTGATAGTAATGGAGGAAATGCATATGCTTCAACAAATGGTGTTGGTTCTGGTTGTACTTTGGGAGGAGCTTGTACGAATCAAAATGATGGAGCTGGTTTTTATTTTAATAATAGTGTTGCAGCAGGTGCAAAGGCATTTAGAAAAGGTGCTATTGGAGGAACTTCTGCAAGTGGTAGTCCTAGTTTTGGAAATGGAGGATTTGGAGGGGGTGGAGGAGGAACTAATGAGGATGGTTCTGGAGGTGGAGGATATACTGGAGGTATTGGAGCAGATTCAACAACTGTAACAAGAGGTGGTGCTTCATTTGTTAATAATACTTTAGTAAATTTAACAAGTAATACTACTTCTGGTTATGGTGGACATGGAAAGGTTATTATAACTTTTTTGGAATCAGGTGCAAAAAGTGGTTTGATTTCAATGGTTGAAGGAACAACTCCTTTTTACACAAATGTAACTAATCCTTATAATTTGAGCTTGAATGAAAATGAATCTACATTGATAACTTGGTGGGTGAATGCTTCAGGAGATAAAGATGTAGCTCATGAATTTTTTATTTATGCAAATAAAACTTCTGATGAAAGTAATAGTGCAATAACTTCAAAATTAAATGTTACAATTAGTGATTTAACTTTTCCTTTAATAGATATAATTTATCCATTAAATACAACCTATGATGCATCAAGTAAAACAATAAATTATACTTATGATGATGTTAATACAGGTTATTGTTGGTATTCTACAGATTTTGGAGTAACTAATTCTAGTTTTGTTAGTGCTGGGATAAATTTTACTGGGTTGAATAGTGTTAGTGGAATTAATAATTGGACTGTTTATTGTAATGATAGTGTTGGAAATACAAATTCAAGTTTGGTTATTTTTACAAGTACAATTCCTTTAATTAATTTAGAATGGATTTATCCAACAGAAAAGATTAATGTTTCTGAAAAATATTTTTTTAATATAACTGCAAATATAACCTGTACTATTAATGATTGTGGTGAGGTTAATGTTACTTTGGATCCTGCAGGTAGTGCTGTTTATAATTTTACAACTTGTGGTGCTCTTGGAAGAAATGGTCCTTCACAGGAAGATTGTGATACTAATTATACTGGAACAAATTTGGAGGATTTTGTAACAGTTGCAGGAGGTATTCAAAATTGGACTGTTCCTTCAACAGGGATTTATACAATTGAAGTGGGAGGTGCTAAAGGAGGGAATGGTTCAACAACAACTTATGTTGGAGGTAATGGTTCAAAGATGAAAGGAGATTTTGAATTAACAGCCGAGGATAAGATTTTTATTTTAATTGGGCAAATGGGTTCAAAGAGTTCTTCTAAGGCTGGAGGAGGAGGTGGAGGAACATTTGTTGTTTTAGTTAATGATAGCTCTTCATTTACAATGTTTAATGGTATTAATGTAACTCCTTTAATAATTGCTGGAGGAGGTTCTGGAGGAGGTGGAAATTCTAATCCTGGGCATGGACAATCTGGATTAAATATTTCTGATGGAGGTAATGGTTCGCAAGGAACTTATACTGGTGGGACTGAAGGGGGTGGAGGTAATGGGGGTAGTGGTTCTGGAGGTGGAGGAGGATTTTCTGGAAATGGTACTGATGCCTATGGCTCAACTTTTGGGATTTCTTTTTTAGGTGGTGGAGTTGGAGGTGATGATGGTTGTGGTAATGGAGGACTTGGAGGTTTTGGAGGAGGTGCAGGAGGTGAATGGTGTAGCCAAGGAGCAACAGGACCTGGTGGAGGATATTCTGGAGGAGGAGGTACAGATAGTAATGGAATAGCAGGAGGAGGAGGCTCTTACAATGTGGGAACTAATCAAACTAATTTAACTGGAGCAAACTCTGAAAGTGGTTATGCTCAAATAATTTTTTCTGGAAGTGCAAAAGGTGGAATTGTTTCAATGGTTGAAGGAACAACTCCTTTTTACACAAATGTAACTAATCCTTATAATTTGAGCTTGAATGAAAATGAATCTACATTGATAACTTGGTGGGTGAATGCTACAGGGGAGAGAGACAACACTCATGAGTTTTTTATTTATGCAAATAAAACTTCTG
>JABIDS010000013.1 GCA_018651605.1 archaeon
CCCAAGTTTTGAAGGGCTATCATTCTTGTTTTTCATTAAATAATTCAGAATTAAAATCTGTCATATATTTAGTCTGTATCCGGCTTTGTATTTCAGTTACCATGTCTGCGTGGCGTATGAAATTATTCCCTGAAAATAAGTATTTATCAATATCTCAAAAACCTGCCTGGGATTTATTACGAAAATTAGAAAAGGAAGATTTAGAAAAGTTAACAGATCAATTAACTGAAAATTTATTTAGTTGATATTATTTTTCCTTGATGAATCACGGATGATAAGTTTGCCTTGGACTATATGAGTTTTATCTAAACTATCAATTGATTCATTATTAATTATTTTAAGTAAAATTTCTGCAGCTTTTTTACCCATTTGGGATATGTATGAAGCACTTGCAAATACTTAAGTGTATCAAAACAATACATATTGCCCCATTATGAGCCACACATTTTGTTACGCATTCAATTCATGGGATATTTTGGATATTTTTTACACAAATTATTTCTCCACGAGTAGCTGATGCTTTAATTACTTTTTTATTATACTTTTCATTTATTCAATCTTTTGGCACGGCTTTTGCCTTAATATAGGTGTATTAAATAAAAAGATTTAATTTTGAAAGAAGAAGAGAGCTATGAAATTAAACCATAAGACTACACTATTTATCTATCTGGCATTAGTCAGGTCATTTTTGTTTGCTGGTGATGTATCTACTGCAAATAAAGCTGACCACACTACAGTAGGACAAACATATTCCACTTATAATGGGACTTCTACTACTGAGTTTGACAGCGTTATACCAAGCTCAGAACTAAATGGGATAAGCAATTCAGACTATTTTGAAAATTATAATCATCAAGATGTCGACCGCTATAATTCTCATGGTAATGAAAGTAATAATTTAAATACTACTATCATGTCAAGGGATGATGAAACAATATATCAATTTACAAATTGTGGACAGACTGGAAGGACAGGACCTTCTCAATCTCAAACTGATAATGCGTATGCAGGTACTTCTTTAGATGGTGCTGTCACAGTTTCAGGTGGAATTCAAAGCTGGACAGTTCCTACTACAGGTGACTATACAATTGATTCATATGGAGCACAAGGAGGAGGACCGAATGGAGGACTAGGGGCATGGATGTCGGGAACTTTTCCCCTGACAGCAGGGCAAACAATAAAAGTATTAGTTGGTCAAATGGGATCATATTCTGCACCAATGACCACAGGGGGTGGAGGTAGTTTTGTAGCTACAAGTACTAATGCACCTATGATAGTTGCTGGAGGTGGAGGAGCTGCTAGCCAAGTAGGCAGTGGTAATCAAAATGGTAATACAACTATTACTGGAGGGGTAGCTTATGGAGGATGGCCTGATGTTGGTCTTCAGACATATAATGCAGGTACTAGTGGTAATGGAGGAGATGGATCTAGCGGCAGCGGAGGCGGAGGCGGAGGTGGAGGATTCTCTACAAACGGTAATGATGATGATGCATTTGGTTATTCCTTTTTAAATGGAGGAGTTGGTGGTTCAGGAGGACTTTCTGGAGGCTTTGGTGGAGGTGGAGGCGCTCGTAATAATGGAAATAATTATTGGGGCGGTGGAGCTGGAGGAGGTTATTCTGGTGGAGGAGGAGGAGGTTGGAGTTCAGGAGGATGGGGTGGTGCGGGAGGTTCATATAATGATGGAACAGACCAAGATAATACTGAGGCATTTAATCCTGGAGATGGATATGTTATTATAACTAAACTTGGTTCATCAAAAGGTGGAACAATTTCTATGGTTGAAGGAACAACTCCATTTTATACAACTGTTACAAATCCTTATAATTTGACATTAAATCAGGATGAGTCTTCTGTAATCACGTGGTTAGTGAATGCAACTGGAGATTTAAATATAACTCATGAATTTTTTATTTATGCAAATAAAACTTCTTCTCAGTCTATTGGGGCCATTACTAATATTTGGAATGTTACAACTGTTGATGCTCCTGAGACAACTCCTCCTACATTGAGCATTGTTACTCCGACTAATAATTCCAATTATTCTGATAATGGATTGAATATTAATTATACTTTTGGAGATTCTGTTTATTGTTGGTATTCTAATGATAGTTATTCTGTGAATAATTCGTTGAGTAGTTGTGAAAATATAACTTCTGTTGTTTGGAGTGAGGGGACACATAATTTAACAATCTGGGCAAATGATAGTTTGAATAATGTTGCTAGTACTTTTGTTTCATTTACAATTGATAGTGTTAAACCTTTGATTAATGTTATTAGTCCTGTTAATGGAGCGAATAGTTCTAATAAGGGGTTGAATGTTAATTATACTTTTGTTGGTGTAAGTAATTGTTGGTATTCTAATGATAGTTATTCTAAGAATACTACTCTTGCTGGTTGTGGGAATATTACTTCTGTTGTTTGGAGTGAAGGACAGCATAATGTTAGTGTTTGGGTGAACGATAGTGCTGGAAATGTTAATTCTTCTAGTGTCAGTTTTACCATTGATAGTGTTACTCCTTTAGTTAATGTTGTTAGTCCTGCAAATGAAACTAATAGTTCTGATAATGGATTGGATGTTAATTATACTTATTCTGATTTGAATGTTGATGAGTGTTGGTATTCTAATGATAGTTACGCTGTTAATACTTCTTTGGTTTGTGGTGTGAATATAACTTCTGTTGTTTGGAGTGAAGGACAGCATAATGTTAGTGTTTGGGTGAACGATAGTGCTGGAAATGTTAATTCTTCTAGTGTTAGTTTTACAATTGATACAATTAACCCTCAGGTTAATATTATTTTTCCATTAAATAATTTAGATTATTCTAAAAATAATTTGAATGTTAATTTTACTTATTTAGATATTAATTTGGATGAATGTTGGTATTCTAATGATTCAATGAGTGTTAATAATTCTTTGAGTAGTTGTGAGAATATAACTTCTGTTGTTTGGAGTGAAGGACAGCATAATGTTAGTGTTTGGGTGAACGATAGTGCTGGAAATATTAATTCTTCTAGTGTTGGTTTTACAATTGATTCTCTTGCCCCAAATATTACCTCAATAACTCCTGTTAATGATAGTGCTACGAATAATTCTCAAGTTAATTTTTTTGCAAATATTGAAGATTCAGGTGTTGGAATTGATAATGCTACACTTTCAATTTATAATGAAACTGGATTATATCAGGAAACTTTTGTTGAAGTTGGAAATGTTGCAAGCACAACTATAGGAGTAGTTGTTGTACTTACTGAAGGAATTTATACCTGGTTTTGGACAGTTATTGATGTTGTAGCTAATGTGATTACTTCTCAAAATCAAACTACTGGGCCTGGTGGAAATTATACTGTTACTTATGATGCAACTGATCCTGCAATAAATATCTCTCTTCCTTATGATGGTTATCAAACTTCTGATCCTACTCCTGAAGTTAAATTCATTATAACTGATAATATTTTCACAAATATTAATTATTCAGTTTATATTGATAATGCGATTGTTAATCACTCTGGAGATGGAATAGCATTAAATAATACTGAAGAAATAATTATTATCACTTCTCGTTTAGAATTAGGGCAACATAACCTCAGTGTTCAGGCAAATGATTCTGCTGGAAACTTAATAACTTCAAATATAATTAATATGACTATTGTTCCTCCTACTGTTTATCTTAGAAGTCCTACTTATAATGAATATCTTAATGATGTTAATGTTTCTCTTGAATTTGATGTTACAGATCCTTCTTATGAAACTTTAAATTGTTCAATGTATTTTGATGGAGTAATTAATCAAACTAAGAATTCCACTAGAAATATTTTAGATAGTTTTAATGTAAGTAATCTTGAGGATAAAAATAATTATAATTGGACTGTTCATTGTTTTAATGAAGTGGATGCTTATTCAAATGATACTTTTATTTTTAATGTAGATACTATTAATCCGTTGGTTAGTGTTGTTAGTCCTGCTAATTTAAGTAATAGTTCTAATGATGGATTAAATATAAGTTATACTCGTTCTGACTTGAATTTGGATTCTTGTTGGTATTCTAATGATAGTTATGCTGTTAATATTTCCTTAGGTAATAATGGGAATTGTACAAATATAACTTCAGTTATTTGGACAGAAGGTATGCATAATATTACTATTTGGACAAATGATTCTGCTGGAAATGAAAATGATTCTTTGGTAAGTTTTACTATTGATACAATTTTGCCTAATGCAACTTTGCTTGCTCCAGAAAATACAAGTTATAATTCTACAACATCTCAAAACTTCACAGTTAATTTAACAGATAATTTGGGACTTAAAAATGCAACTTTGAATATTTATAATTCTTCTGGGAACTTAGTGAATCAAACAACAACTAGTTTTTTTGGAAATGTTTTGAAATATACTTTAGGTGTTGTAGTGGTTTTAACTGATGGTGTTTATGATTGGTTTTATGATGTGTTTGATATTGCTAATAATAATTTTTTAACTGAGAATAATACAATTACAATTGATACTATTAATACTTTGATTAATGTTGTTAGTCCTGCTAACGGGACTAATAGTTCAGATACAGGATTGGATGTTAATTATACTTATTCAGATACTAATTTAGATGAGTGTTGGTATAGTAATGATAGTTATGGTGTGAATACTAGTTTGACTTGTGGTGTGAATATTACTTCTGTTGTTTGGAGTGAAGGGCAGCATAATGTAATTGTTTGGGCAAATGATAGTGCAGGGAATGTGAATAGTTCGTTTGTAAGTTTTACAATTGATACAATTACTCCTTTAGTTAGTGTGGTTAGTCCTGCTAATGGAACTAATAGTTCAGATACTGGATTGAATGTTAATTATACTTATTCTGATTTGAGTGTTGATGAGTGTTGGTATAGTAATGATAGTTATAGTGTGAATAGTTCTCTTGCTGATTGTGAGAATATTACTTCAGTTGTTTGGAGTGAAGGGCAGCATAATGTAAGTATTTGGGTTAATGATAGTGCTGGAAATGTTAATAATTCTTTTGTTAGTTTTACAATTGATACAACTCCCCCTTACTTTACAACAATTCCTTCGAATACTACTATTGATTATCTTCAAGGATTTGGTGTTGATTTTGATGGGGCAGATAGTTTTGCGTTTGGGAATTATAGTATTAATTGGACAAATACTTTTAGTATTAATTCTTCAGGATGGTTAATTAATTCAAGTGCTAATTTGGCTGTTGGAAATTATGGTATAAATGTTTCTATAAATGATAGTGTTGGTAATGAAAATTCTACTTTCTATAATGTTGTTGTTAATCCAATTACTGTTGGACTGATGATGATATTTAATCAAAGCAATAATGTTAGTTATGGTACTGATGTGAATATTACTGGGGCTAATTGTCCGAGTCAATTAAATTGTTTGTTACATAGAAATGATAGTGGTGTTGTGCCTAATGCGCAGAATGTCAACCTTGGCGTTGGTGTTTATAATTATACTTATAATACTAGTGGAAATAATAATTATTCTAGTGAGAGTGCTTCATCAATATTTATTGTTAATCAGGTATCTTCTACTTTAAATTTAACTCTTAATTATACTCGTGGAAATGTTTACATTGAGAATGTTACAACTATTGATTTAAATTGTAGTATTATTTCCGGAGATGCTGGAGCAACCCTTAATTTGTATCGTAATGGAACTTTAATTAATTCAGGAATTTCTCCAATTGGAAATTCAACAGACTTTAATGATATTCAAGATGAGAATATAACCTGTATGTATGAGGATTCTCAAAATTATACTTCTTCATCTGAAACTTGGTGGGCATATGTTCGTTCTGTTGATAGGAGTGTTCCAGTGATTTCTATTGATTTGATTAATAATTCTTATTATCCAACAAATAGTTTAGCTATTAATTATTCTGTTGAAGATGAAAATGTTTCTTCTTGTTGGTATTCTAATGATAGTTATGCTTTGAATCGTTCTTTACTTGGTGTTAGTAGTTGTTTAAATATTACTGATGTTTCTTGGACTGAAGGGCAACATGATTTAACTATTTGGGCAAATGATTCTGTGGGGAATAATGGTAGTTCTTTAGTTTCTTTTTTCATAGATAGTATTAATCCTCTAATTTATTATGGTGTTGGAACTGAAGGAGATGGAGTTAAACTTACTAAGGATAATATTTATGTGAATGTTAGTGTAACGGAATTGAATGAAGTTAATATTACTTTTAATTTATATTATTCTAATGGGACTTCTGTAAATAGTACCACTTATACTGATTCTAGTCGGGTGATAAATTGGACTGATTTGGCTGATGATAGTTATAAATTTAATGTCACAGTTTATGATGATGCAAGTAATTCGAATTTAACTTTAACTAGGAGTGTTTCTACAGATAGTGTTATTCCGGGAATCTCGATTATTTCTCCTGCGAATCAAACTTATGTAACTTCTTTAATTAATTTTAATATTGTTGCTAGTGAAAATTTGAGTTCATGTATTTTGAGCATGGATGATTGGGTTACAAATTATAGTATGAGTTTAAATTCTAGTTTGAATGGTGCTAGTTTTGTTGAGTCAAGTGTTTATGATGGGAGTTATGCTGCAAAGTTTTGGTGTGAAGATATTTCTGGAAATGTAAATAATAGTGAAAGTGTTGGTTTTAGAGTTGATACTGTTAATCCTGTTGTTAATATTGCGTTTCCTTTTGATAATGCTTATTTGAATTATAATGAGAGTATTTCATTTAATTATAGTATTGCTTCTAATGATACAGATACTTGTTGGTATTTTGTGGATGGAGGAAGTAATCAGACGATTGCTAGTTGTGCGAATATTACTTTGGATTTATCTGAAGGAAATCATTTGGTTGAATTATGGTTAAACGATACTGCAAATCTTCGTGGAAGTGATAATGTTAATTTTACAATTGATTTAACTGAACCTTGGATTGGTTTGATTAATCCTTCAAATGATAGTATGAATATGACTACAAATACTATAGACTTTTATTATAATGTTAGTGATACGAATTCAATTTCTAATTGTAGTTTGATAATTGAGGATTCAATTAATCAGAGTGTTGTTGGTCCTGGAAAAAATCAAGTGAATAATTTTAGTGTTTATCTCTTGAATGGTAATTATGATTGGAGTGTTAATTGCACAGATATTGCAGGTAATGTTAATTCTTCTGAGGTTCGTGTTATTGAAGTAAATTATTCTACTGTTGTTGATGATTCTGTTTTTGATGGAGGTTCTACGGATTTTGCTGAGAGAATAAATAATAGTGAACTGAGTAATATAACTAATTTGACATTAGGTAAAATAGCTTATGGGGATATTAATTTTTTGTATGGTGTGGATTTATCTGAAGACTTGGAAGACAATGTTTTAAATTTTACCAAATATGTTAATATTTCTTATAATCGTATTTATGTTAATTCTAGTGCTTTGACAGGATTAAATAGTGATGCTAGGCTTAGATTGTTTAATTTGACTTTTACAAATCCTCAGATATTGAGAGATGATATTGTTTGCAGTGATTGTGTTGAGGAGAGTTACACTAATGGGACTTTGACTTTTAATGTTACTGGATTTTCAGTTTATTCTGCTAGGGAGACTCCTTCGGTTGTTGCACCTCCTGCAGCTTCTCCTTCGTCTGGAGGTGGAGGTTCTTCAAGTATAATTGAATGTAAGAAAAATTCTGATTGTAATGATGATTATAGTTGTTATGCTGGAAAATGTGTTAAGTTGTTTGATGTGGAAATAATTTTAATTAATCCTTTGATTGAGCATCTTAATTTTGAATTAGATTATTTGATAAAGGGTATGGCAGATATTAATAATGATGTTATTGTGGAATTTTGGATTGAGAATGATGGTGAAAAAGTAATGTTGGGTAAGGATACTATTTATCTTGGTAGTTTTGAGGAGAAGAGAAAGAAAACTAAGTTGAATCTTCCTGCTAGAATTCCTGATGGAGATTATGATTTGTATGTCCAATCTAGTTATGAAGGGTATAGTGCGCAATCATTTAGAAAGATTAATATTAGGGTTCCTGAAAAAGTCAGGCTTGAAGAAATGGGGCCTTTCTTTTCTCCAGGAGTAAGGGCTTATTTTAATGCTTATCTTTGGTTTTTTATTATTTTGTTGGGTTTGATAGTTGTAGCATTGTTAATGAAGAAAACTCGAGTGATTATTTTGAGTTGGTTGGTTTATATTAAAGAGAAGATTAAAAATCCAAGAATGCATGTTTCTTTCAAGGATACTATGCATGAAGAAGAAGATGAAGAAAAAGAATTGGAGGAAAGAGAGAAGATGGCGATTCAGAAGGTTGCTCAAAGAAAGAAAGAGATTTTGCCTGTTAGAGATATGCGTCCGTTTCCAATGCCTCGGGCAGGAGTTAATATTGGGAAATCTTTGATGTCTTTACCTGAAAATATAGTTCCTATTAAAAGTTTAGCTGGGAAAAAGGTTTATGGTGCTTCAGGTAATTTCATTGGAGTAATTGAAAAAGCTAATTTGGGTGAGAAAAGAATTACTGGTTGGATTATTAAGCCTAAGGATTCCTATAATATTCAGAAAAGTATTTGGATAAAACATGAGGCAGTTATAGAAATAAAAGATAAGTTTATTGTAGATAAAAAAGTTGAAGATTATTTGGAGAGAATAAAGAAACCTGTTTTCCCTTCTGAAAAATATTCTCCTGATTTTATTAAAAAGAGAAACGAAATAATAAGGCAGAGGAATTTGGATGAATTGAAGAAGAGATATGGTGGTGAGGAGGATTTTAGAAAAAGATATTGGAGTGGAGAGGGTTATTAGTGAAGGTTTAAATAAGTTATTTTTGTTTTAATTACATGAAAAATAAGAATAATGAAAATTTTTGAAATTTTCAAACCTTTATTTTTCCTGGATGGAGATATGAAAAATAAAAACGTAGGATATTTGATTTGTGGGATGGCTTTTGTAATTTTTATAATTATATTTATATTCAATAATGGTATGAAAGATATTGTTAGTGAGACATGTAGTCATGGTCCTAGTTGTTCTATGTATGGGACGATTACATTGCAGACACAGATAAGTATGGCTATTGCTGGTTTGGTTTTGGTAATTGGTTTGTTTTTGATTTTTGCTAAGGAAGAGGAGAGGATTGTTGTTAAGAGGGTTAAGGTTGGTAATCGTAAGAAAAAATTGGATTTGTCTGGGTTGGATGGAGATGAGAAGGAGATTGTTAAGTTGCTTTCTAGTGAAGGTGGTGGAATGTTTCAAGCTTCGTTGATGGAGAAATTGGATATTGGAAAAGTTAAGGTTACAAGGTTGTTGGATAAGTTGGAGGCGAAGGGATTTGTTGAGAGGAAAAGAAGAGGGATGAATAATTTTGTTGTGCTAAAGAATTGAAACTAGTTTCACCAAAGTGGTTATAAAGAATTGATTTTTAGATTTGTCATGGTTAAAAAAGAATTTAAAATTAAAGGTATGACATGTAATTCGTGTGCTTCTATTATTGAAGATGGTTTGAAGAATTTTGTTAAAGGAGTTGATGTTAATTTTTCTAATGGGGTTGCTAGTGTTTATTTTGATGAGGCTGCACCTGGAGGTGTACCCTCTGAGGGCAAAATAAGTGAGGAAGAGATTGTTAAGAAGATTGAAGAGATGGGTTATAGTGTTGTTAATGGGGATAATGTTTCTGAAAATAGTAATGATTCTAAAATTGATTTTCTTCCATGGATTATATTAATAGGAAGTGTTGGAGTGTTATTGTATGTTATTTATAATTCTTTTTTAAGTGGTTTGGATCTTGGGATTCCTGAGGCTGGGGAAAGTGGTAGTTTGATTTTGTTGTTTTTTGTTGGAATTTTGACAGGATTTCATTGTATTTCAATGTGCGGAGGTTTTGTTGTTTCATATACAACTAAGAATGCGATGAAAGGGCATAAGAGTTTTATGCAACATTTTGTTTATGGAGGTTCTAGGGTTTTATCTTATGCTATTATTGGGGGATTGTTTGGTTTGATTGGAGGAGTTATTGCTTTTAGTGTTGGTTTGCGTGGTTGGATTGCTATTTTTGCTGGAGTGTTTATGATATTTTACTCTATGAGTATGTTTGGATTTAAATGGTTTAGAAGGTTTCAGTTTAATCCTAAATTTTTGACTAAGTTTAATTCTAGAGTATCTAAAAATACTAAAGGTGTTTTTATGGCTCCTTTAGTTACAGGTTTGTTGAGTGGTTTGTTTATTGCATGTGGGCCTTTGCAAGCAATGTATTTGTATGCAATGGGTAGTGGGAATTTTGTTAGTGGGTTTTTGAGTTTAGGTGTTTTTGGTTTGGGAACTTTGCCTGTGATGATTGGATTTGGAAGTTTTGCAACTGTTATTAGTCATAAAGCTACGAAAAGGATTTTGAAAATTTCTGCTATTTTGGTTTTGATTTTAGGTTTGATTATGTTGAATAGGGGATTGTTAGTTATTGGAAGTGATTATAGTTATGAGGCTATTAAGGCTAAAGTTGTTGGTGTTGAAGGTGTTGCAGGAGAAGTTCGGATAGAGGGAGGTTATCAAATTATTGATATGGAAGTTACGCGAAGTGGTTGGAATCCTGATGTGTTTGTTTTGAAAAAAGGAGTTCCTGTTAAATGGAATATTGATGTTAAAGAATTGACTGGCTGCAATAATGAAATTATTGTTGGAGATTATAATTTAGATATTAAGTTGAAGAAAGGAATGAATGTTGTGGAGTTTACTCCTGATAAAAGTGGGAATGTTCAGTGGAGTTGTTGGATGGGAATGATTCCTGGAAGTTTTGTTGTGACTGATGATGGTAGTGCGAGTGCTTCTCAGATTACTGGGGCTGTTGTTTCTGGTTCTGGTTCTGGTGGAGGATGTGGTGGTGGTGCAGATGGTGGAGGTTGCGGGAGTCCGACGTGTGGTGGTTCAAGTGGTGGTGGGTGTGGGTGTGGTGGATAGATTTAAATTAAATAAAATGGTTATTATATTATGAAAAAGCCTTCTTTTTTTAGAAAAAAAAGAACCTTCGGGAAGAAAAAAACTAAGTTAGTTTTAAGTCTGTTTATTTTAAGTCTGATTAGTTTGGTATCTGCCGATGTTGGTGATGGAGATTTTGGTTGTTTTAGTGATATGGGTGGAATGATGGGTGGTTCATATGGTTGGAGTGTGATGGGTTTTGGATGGTTGATTAGTTTGTTGGTTGTTGTTGCGTTAGTGTTGTTGATAATTTGGTTAATTAAACAGATAAATTCAGGAGGAAAATAAAATGAAAAAAGCTAAGATAAAAATAAGTGGAATGACTTGCGTCAATTGTTCTAACCATGTTGAGAAGAGTTTGTCTGGAGTTTCTGGAGTTAGTAATATTAATGTGAACTCTGTTATGGATAATGCTGTTGTTGATGTTAGTGATGAGGTTAGTGAAGTGCAGTTAAAGAAAGCGGTTAAGGATGCAGGTTATGAAGCTGTTTCAGTTGAGTTTGAAGAATCTTCGGGTTCTTCAAATTCTTTTTCTAAAAAGAAAAAAGTTGGGAAAGGGCGTATGACAGAATCTCAGATATGGTTTAGGAAGTTGGTTGGGACTTGGGTGTTTACTATTATTATAATGGTTATTATGTATGCTCCTAAATTGTTTGATGTTGAGATTATTTCTATGAATGCGATGACCCCTGTTATGTTGATTTTGAGTTTTCCTATTTTATTTTATTTTGGGTTTAATACTATTAAGGCAGGGTTTAAGGGATTTTTGAAGTTGAATTTTAGTATGGATTCTTTGATTGCTCTTGGAACTGTTGTTGCTTTTTCTACTGGGATTTTGAGTTTTTTTATTGAGGTTGTTGATTATTCAGGTGTTAGTGGAATGATTATGACTATTTTTATTACTGGTAAATTTATTGAGTCTAAGGCTAAGGGGCGGGCGACTAGTGAGATTAAAAAGTTGTTGGAGTTGGGGGCGAAGAAGGCTAGGTTGTTGAGAGATGGCGAGGAAGTTGAAGTTGATATTAAGGATGTGAAGGTTGGAGATGTTTTTATTGTTAAACCTGGTGAGAAAATTCCAACAGATGGTGAGATTGTTGATGGTGATAGTAGTGTTGATGAAAGTATGGTGACTGGTGAGAGTTTGCCTGTGGATAAAAGGGCAGGTGGTTTGGTTATTGGGGCTACGATTAATCAAGATGGTGTTTTGCATGTTAAGGCTACGAAGATTGGGAAGGATACTTTTTTGTCTGGGATAATTAAGTTGGTTGAAGAGGCGCAGGGGACAAAAGTTCCTATTCAGAAAGTTGCAGATAAGGTTACGAATGTTTTTGTTCCGATTATTTTAGTTATTTCTTTATTGACTTTTGGTGCGTGGTGGTGGGGCTCTGGTGATTTGGGGCGTTCAATTGGAATTGGTATTTCTGTTTTAGTTATTGCGTGTCCTTGTGCATTAGGTTTGGCTGTCCCTATTTCATTAACTGTTGGTGCAGGAATGGGTGCTAAGAGAGGGATATTGATTCGTAAAGGTGAAGCTATTCAAACTATGAAGGAAATTAAGACTATTGTGTTTGATAAGACTGGGACGATTACAAAAGGTAAACCTGAGGTTGTTGGAGTTTATGCTGTTGGTTCTTCTGAGGCAGGGTTGTTGAAGATTGCTGGAAGTTTAGAGAGATTAAGTGAGCATCCTATTGCTCGTGCAATTGTTAAGAAAGCTGGTTTGGTGAAACCGTTGAAAGTTAAGGGATTTAAGGCTGTTAGAGGTAGGGGAATTGAGGGCATGATTGATAGGAAAAGGTATGTTATTGGTAATGATGTTTTGATGAAAGAGAAAAAAATTTTAATTATTAAATTGAAAAAAATAATTGGGCGGTTTGAAAGTAAGGGATGGACTACGATGATTGTTGCAGAAGGTAAAAAGGCAATTGGTGTTATTGGTGTTGCTGATGCTGTTAAAAAGGACTCTGTTTTGGCGATTAGTCGGTTGAATAATTTAGGATATAAGACTGTCATGATTACTGGAGATAATGAGAAAACTGCGGAGGCGATTGCTAAACAAGTTGGGATTAAGAAAGTCATTGCTCGTGTTTTGCCTGAGGATAAATCTCGGCGAGTTCGAGAGTTGCAGAGAGAAGGAATGGTTGCTTTTGTTGGTGATGGAATTAATGATGCACCCGCATTAAAAGAGTCGAATGTTGGTATTGCGATTGGAACTGGGACAGATATTGCGATTGAGGCAGGAGATATTGTTTTAGCTAAGGGAAGTTTGATTGGGGTTGTTCAGGCTATTAATTTATCTAAGGCTACTTTTAGTAAGATAAAACAGAATTTATTTTGGGCATTTTTTTATAATATTGTTGCAATTCCTTTGGCGATTGGTGGTGTTTTGAATCCTGTTGTTGCTGAGATTGCAATGGCTTTATCTTCTATAACCGTTGTGACGAATGCGAATTTGTTGAGACGGGTGAGGGTTTGATGGGTGATGGAAATATCCTTAAAATAATGAAAACTCTTGTAGAACATTTTGATTATAAAGAGAGGACTACATTGAATCGGATGAGGAAGAAGCCTGATGCTTTTAAGATTTTGATTTCTTGTTTGCTTTCTTTGAGGGCAAGGGATGAGAGTACTGAGAAGGTTTCTGCGAAACTTTTTGCTGTTGCTGATAGTCCTGAAAAGATTGCGAATTTATCTTTGGAAGAATTGGAAGGACTGATTTTTTCTTCTGGACATTATAGAAAAAAAGCTAGAGTGTTGAAAGGGGTTTCTAAAGTTTTGATTGAGGAATATGGTGGTGAAGTGCCTCGTAAGAAAGAGGAATTGTTGTCTATAAAAGGTATTGGACCTAAGACTGCGAATATTGTTTTGGCTTTTGCTTTTGGTGAGTTGGTGTTGCCGATTGATATTCATTGTCATAGGATTCCTAATAGGTTGGGATGGGTTGAGACTTCAAGTCCTGAGAAAACTGAGAAAGAGTTGGAGAAGATTTTGCCTAAGAAATATTGGAGAGAGTTTAATGGGATTTTTGTTTTGTTTGGTAAGACTATTTGTCAGCCTGTGAGTCCTTGGTGTTCAAAGTGTCCTGTTGAAAGGTATTGTTGGAGGGTTGGGGTGGGGCGGAGTCGGTGATTAAAACTCACAATGTTCACAATCTGTTTCTGTGCAATGTTTGCTTTTTATATTATTTTTTAATGCCCATGATTTTATGCTTTTTATAATTGGAATAATTTCAAGTCCACTTTTTGTTAAGGTATATTCTGTTTTTATTGGAAACTTTGAGGCGTCTGTTGTTTTGATTATTATTTGATTTTGTTCTAATTCTTTTAATCTTTGTGAGAGAATTTTTGGAGTTATTTCTGGGAATTTCTTTTTTATTTCTGAATATCTTTTGTGTTTGTTTTCCCCCTTGTGTAATTCTAAGATAATTAAAAATGTCCATTTTTTTCCTAGGAAATCTAGTGTTTTGTAGATTGTGCAATTTGTGTTCATATCCTTTTGGAAACTCTTTAATATATAAAGGTATATTCTTTGAAGTAGGTATTATCGATAGCTCTGTTGAGTTGTTAGTTTCGTGATTTCAAAATCCCACTAACTTCGACTATCGTCGAAACCCTCCCTTACCACCCCACCGCACCCCCCAATTTATTTTGTGAAATCACTAAACTTTAAACAGAGCTTAGATTATTGATATAAAATGGCAAAAAGAAAAATAATAAAAATTGATGAAGAGAAATGTAATGGATGTGGGTTGTGTATTCCTAATTGTCCTGAAGGTGCTTTGAAGGTTATTGATGGGAAGGTTCGGTTGATTAGTGATTTGTTTTGCGATGGACTTGGTGCGTGTATTGGACATTGTCCTGAAGGTGCGATTGAAATTGAGGAGCGTGAGGCAGAGAAATATGATGAAAGAAAAGTTATGGAGAATATTGTTAAACAAGGAGAGAATGTTGTGAGGGAGCATTTGGAGCATTTGGAGGAACATGGTGCTGATGAGTTTTTGAAAGAGGCTGTTGATTATTTGAATGAGATTGGGATACAAAAATTTTCTCCCAACAAGGGAAAAAATTTTAGTCTTTTCAAATCTTCCGCAGTAAACTGCGGAGATCAAGATTTGAAAATGAATATTGAACGTAAGGTTGTTGAGAAGGCTAGTGATTTGCCTTGTGGTTGTCCTGGGACTGCGATGAGAGAAGTGAATGTTTCTGAGGATGTTTCTGAGGATTCTGTTGAATTGAAATCTGCTTTAAGGCAATGGCCTGTTCAATTGAATTTGTTGCCACCTCATGCTAGTTTTTTTAATGATTCTCATTTGTTGGTTGCTGCAGATTGTGTTCCGTTTGCAGATGCGAATTTTCATTCTGGTTTGTTGAAAGGAAAAAGTCTTGTTATTGGTTGTCCTAAATTAGATGATGTTAATGGATATGAAGAGAAATTAACTGAGATTTTTAAGGGAAATAATGTTAAGAGTGTAACTGTGGCGATTATGGAAGTTCCTTGTTGTTATGGGATGTATGCAGCTGTTGAAAATGCTATTGGTGCATCAGGTAAGGATATTGAATTGAAGAAGGTGGTTGTGGGTGTTGATGGTAGCCTTTCTTTTTAGCTGAGAAGATTAAAAAATCTTCAGTGCCTCACAAAGTGAAACTTTCTGAGGAAAAAAGAAACTTTAGGGAAAGAAAAACTAAGAATGCTGATAATTAATTTAAACCTGATTTTCTAAAACTTTTTCAGCATCTTTTTTTGCTTTTGTTTTCATGAAATAATTTCCAATGAATCTGAAATGTCTGAAGAAGTAATATGCGATTATTGAAAGTGTGTTTGGCAATATTATTAGTTTTTTTGAATCTAATTTTTTTACAATGTGTTTTGCTACAGGCATTGATTGAGATGAGCCTGCTGTCCATTTTTGGACGCAGGTTTTTTGTTCTTCTCCTGTTAGTGATTTGCATTTGAATGCAATTGCCCAGAAAGGTGTTTTCATTCTTGCTGGAAATACTGTTGATGTTGAAACTCCTGTTCCTTTTAATTCATAACTTAATGAACGAGTGAATCCATGAACTGCGTATTTTGCAGAGTTATAGGTGGCGAAATAAGGTGGTGGTTGAATTGCTGCGATAGATGAAATGTTTATTATTTTTCCTGATTTTTGTTTTTTCATTGAGGGTAAAGTTAATGCACAAAGATGTTGTAATGCTATGACATCTAAATCAATCATTCCTTTTAGGTCTTTGAAATCAATTTTGTCTAATGCTCCTAATTTTCCATAACCTGCGTTGTTTATTAGATAATCTATTTTTCCTTCTTTTTTTAAAATTTCTGATATGAGATTTATTCTGAAGGTTTCGTTGGTTAAATCTCCTGGGATTATTTTTATTTCTCCTTTATCTTTGGTGCATTCTTTTTTTAGTTTTTCTAATTCTTCTTTTCTTCTTGCTGTTATGTATACTATTAATCCTTTTTTTGATAGAAGTGTTGCTATGTCTTTTCCTAAACCTGATGATGCACCTGTTACTAAACTCACCTTTTTTTCCATAGTTTATTGAAGGTGAAGGAGTTTTTAAGGTTTGGGTGGAAGGGATTATTTTTTAGTAACTTTTATAAATATTGGTTTGTTGTAAATGTTGAAAGGAGGTGTATAATATGAAGAAATTAGTGATGTTGTTAATGGTAGGTTTTTTAATAATTGGATTAGGAGGTTTTGTTTTGGCTGCGTCTGATGGAGGGGGTACAGGAGGAAATTCTGATGAAGTTGTTGCTGCAGGTGGACAGGGGGGAGAAAATAGTGGTGATGAATTGCAAGATAATATAGGTACTGGAACTTCTAATCAAGGAGAAAATAGTGAATTACAAAATCAGATTAGAACTGGAAATTATGTTAATGCAAATGGGCAACAAATGCAGATTCAAGAAAAATCTAATAATAGGATTGAATTAAAGACGGGTAATTCTAGGGCTGAAACAGGTTTGAAGATTAGTTCTGAAGAGGTTGAAGGTAAAACTAAATTGAAAGCTACTCTTTCAAATGGTAAAAATGCAGAGGTTAAAGTTATGCCGGATAGTGCTAGTGAAAAAGCATTGACGAGACTTAGATTAAAAACTTGTTCTGAAGAGGATGGATGCCGAATTGAATTAAAAGAAGTTGGCTCTGGAGAAAATGCAAAGTTAGCTTATGAAGTTAAAACGCAAAGGACTTCAAGATTCTTGGGTTTATTTAAAATGAAAATGGATGTTGAGGCACAAGTTGATGCTGAAACTGGAAAGGTGATTCGGACAAAAAAACCTTGGTGGGCATTTTTAGCTAGTGAGCCTGCTGAATAATTTTTTTATTTTTTTATTTTTTTTAATTGGAAATCTTTATAAAAGCTGGTTGTCTTAGGATTTTATGAAAAAGAAAGTGTTAATTATAGATGATGATAAAGAAGATTTAGGAACTATGAAATCTATTCTTGAAAAAGAAGGTTGTGAGGTTTCTAGTGCTAGTGATGGTGCAAAGGCTTTGGAAATTTTGAAAGAAGATGGTTTTAGTTTGGTTTTAATTGATATTAAGATGCCGACTTTGTCTGGTTATGATTTGTTAAGGTTGTTGAGAGAGAGGTTGAATCATAAAGTTAAGATGATTTATGTTTCAATTGTTCCTGAGCAAGAAGTTGATATGGATGATGTTGATGGATTTGTGCAGAAACCTTTTTCACCTGAGACTTTGTTAAATAAAGTTAAAGAAGTTTTATGATTTTAATAAATAAAAAGGAGGACAAAATATGGCAAAAACTATAATGGTTGTGGATGATGAGGCAGATATTAGGACTACTGTTCAAGCTGTTTTGGAGAAGGAAGGTTACAAGGTTGTGACTGCGATTAGTGGTGATGATGCTTTGAAAAAATGGACTGCTGAAAAACCTGCATTGATTCTTATGGATATTATGATGCCTGGAACTCCTGTTAAGGATATTATTCCAAAGATGAAGGGTACAAAGGTTGCATATCTTTCAGTTGTTAGAACTTCTGAAGCTGAGAAAGAAGATTTAATGAAGAGTAAAAATATTGTGGATTTTATACAGAAACCTTTTGATATTAAAGAATTAGTTAAAAAAGTTAAAAAGTTGGTAGGATAAAATGGTAGATATAAAATCTGACCTTGATGCAAATCAGACTTTGCTTTTAATTATGTCTAGTGTGGAATATAATGATGTTCTTGTTGATGTAGTTAAGCAATTATCTGGGAATATTTGTTATGTTACAACGAATAAGACTTTTGATTCCTTGAAGGAAGTTTTTGAGAAGTCTAAGGTAGATGTTAAGAATGTTGTTTTTATAGATGCTATTTCTAAAACTATGAAGAAAGTTCCTGATCAGGGAGAGAGTGTTTATTATGTTAGTTCTCCGGGGGCTTTGACAGAATTGTCTTTGGTTATTGGGAAATTTTTAAGGCATGAGTTTGATTATTTGATTTTTGATTCTATTACTAATTTATTGGTTTATCAGAAACCTCAGATGGCTGCTAAGTTTATGAGTAGTCTTATTAATAAGATTAAGAAAACTAAAACAAAGACTGTTTTTTATGGAATTGAAGGAGGAGATAATTCTAGTATTATTGAACATACTGGGACTGCTGTTGATAAAGTTATTAAGAGTGATGGGAAAGTTGGTGTTGAGAAAAAAGTGGTTAAGGGTGTTGGGAAAAAAGAAGTCAAGAAAAAGATAATTAAAAAAGTGGAGAAGGAGGTGTAAAATGGCAGTAGGTTCAATGAGTTTTTCAGGGTCTGTTCTGTTGATGGTTGCTATTGTTTTAGGTTTAATTGCTTCAGTAGTCACTTATATGAATAGTCGGAAACTTAAGGGAGAGGTATTTGAAAAACCTATGATTTACTTTGCTCTTGGAATCTTTTTGGCTACATTATCTTTAATTGCAGTAACTTTTTTTCAAGGAGTTTTTTCAGAAATGACTGTGGAATTAATTCATGATATTAGTTTTATTTTGGGGTTAGGTTTAATGCTTTTAGCTTCTGTGAAGTTGACAAGATTTTTGCAAGGATTGAGTGGTTTTGAAAAGAAGTTACCGAAGAATTTACCTTCTAAGGTTAAATAGTTTTTTATTTTTTATATGGTTTTGGGGTGGTGGTTTTTTTATTTTTTTAGAAAGTTTTATTAAGTTGAGTTTGTTGCGAATCTTATGAAATATGAATTATTATTTGGATTAAGTATGCTTTTGTTTGGAGTGGGGGGTTTTTTCTTAACTGGTTCTGTTTTAACAATGACCGGGTTTTCAATTTCAGATGTTGAAGGTGGTTCTTCCTCTTCGTTTGTTGTTGGAGTGGGAGTTGTTGTTGTAGGTATGTTGATGGTTGTTTTTGCAAGGAAATTAAAAAAATAATTTTTACGAACATATAAAAAGGTTTTTCTCTAATTTAAGTATATAAAAAAGGTGAAGTTTATGGAATTAAAGAAATTTTTATTTGCAGGGATATTATTAGGTTTGTTTTTGATAAATGTTAATTTAGTATTTGCTGAAGAACATTTGGATAAGAATTTTTTATCTCAAAAAGTATTAACTGAACTTAATTTTATTGAAGACGACTTAATATTTTTAAAAGAGTTGCCTGATTTTAATGCATTTATTAATGGAGATTTATCTCGTAAAAAACATCTTCAAGATACTTTTTTCAGTTTTTCAAAAAATAAACAAATTTATTATCAGATAAGATATCTTGATGAGAATGGAAAAGAAATTATTAGGGTAGATAATATTGAAGATAAGACTGAGATTATTTCTGAAGATAAACTCCAGAATAAAAAAGGAAGATATTATTTTGATGATGCATTTCTTTTAGATGATAATGATATTTTTGTTTCTCCATTGGATTTGAATATTGAGCGAGGGGAATTAGAAAATAGGGGAAGTGAGGAAAATCCAGTTTATGTTCCTGTAATAAGGTATGCTACTCCTGTTTTTGATTCAGAGAAGAAAAAGGTAGGAATAATTATTCTTAATGTTTATGCGAATTATATTTTAGATATTTTTAGCGAGAATGGTGTTGAGCATTCTAATGAAAAAGTATATCTTGTGAATAATGAAGGTTATTTTTTATTTCATTCAGATTCTTCAAAAGAGTTTGGTTTTATGTTTGAGAAGGATATTACATTGAATAGTGAATTTGGAAAAGAGTTTAATCAGGTTTTTGAAACTGATGAGGGAGTGTTTAGTTCTGGCGAGAAAATTTATAATTATATAAAGATTTTTCCTTCTGACTTGGAAATAATTTCAAGCAGTGGTTCTCCCCAGAGTTATGCTCCGAGTTTATCTAAGGTTCAGGGAGAGGATTATTTTTGGGTTTTAATTGTTGAATCTCCAGTTGTTAAAGAAACAATTGTTTTTACAACTCCTATATTGGGCATTTATATTTTGCTTGGAATTATTATTATTTTAGTAATCTATTTTGTTTTTTTTAGAAAGAAAAAAGAAAAAAAATCAATTTCTAGTGGTTTTTTATTTGGGAAATTAAATAGAAAGATTATTTTTGGGTTTTTAATTGTCGCATTATTGTTTGGAATCATTGCAGGTATTGGGAGTTTTTATCTAGAGAAGGTTGCTGAAGGAGATTACGTTGATGCTATTTATGAATTTGAACAGGATTTTAATGATTTTAAAGAAGGAGATATAAGAACTCTTTCTGTTGGTTTGGAAATTGCTGTTCAAGACGAAGGATTAAAAAAAGTTTATTTGGAAAAAGATAGGGAGAAACTCTATGATTATGGGCAAGATTTGTTTAATAATTTGAAAGAAGAATATTTTGTGACTCATTTTTATTTTATTGAACCTGATGGGAATTGTTTTGTTAGGTTGCATAATCATGAGAAATTTAATGATGAGATTAAAAGGGCTACTTTTTTGAATGCTAAGGAAACAAAGAATATTGGTGCAGGTATTGAATTAGGGAAAACTGCTTTTGCAATGAGGGTTGTTAAACCTTATTATGATGATGAGAAGCTAATTGGTTATATAGAATTAGGGGAGGAGGTAGATCATTTTTTAGAGTATATGAAAAAAGGAAAGAATAATGAATTTTCAATTATTGTCGATAAGAAATTTATAAATAAAGAGGATTGGGCTTCAGTTAGGGATGTTAAAGGTTTAGAAAATAATTGGGATAATTTGGAAAATCATGTTACTATTTCTTCTACAATTGAAAATAATGTGCATTGTTTTAATTCAGATAATGTTGCGAAGGTTCTTGATGGGGAACGGGTTTTTGGAACATTTAATTCTGAAAACGGAAATTTTATATGTGGAGGATTTCCTTTAATTGATGCTTCTGGGAATGAGGTTGGGGCTCTTTTTGCATTGATTGAATCTTCTAAAAAAATTGGTTTTATAACTACTGTAAGATATGGGCTATTGAGTATTATTATTCTTTTTATCCTTGCAATCATTGTTCTTAGTTTTTTTATTAAATCTAAAATCATAACCCCTATTGCTAAATTGAATAATGCAACTTTAGAAATTGAGAAAAAGAATTTTAAGGCTCGTGTAAATATTAAAACTGGAGATGAGTTACAAGCATTGGGAATGTCTTTTAATAAAACTGCTCAGGTTTTGGAAGGGATGGATAAAGAGCATAAGCAGTTAGAGAAAGCTAAGACTGAATTTTTGTCTATTACCTCTCATGAGTTGAGGAGTCCGATGACTCCAATGCAGGCACAATTGCAGATGTTGATGGGAGAGTATTATGGGAAGTTGAATGAGAAACAGAAAAATTCATTAGATATTGTTGCTAGGAATACTAAGCGGCTGGATAATATTATTGTTGATTTTTTGGAGATTTCTCGTATTGAAGCTGCTCGTTTGAAGTTTAGGTTTGTTAAAAAAGATTTGACTGGTTCTATTAAAAGATTGATGAAAGAGATGGTTGGATTTATGCCTGAGAAAAAAGTTAAGTTGTTTAGTAAGATTAGTAAATTGCCTGTGATAGAAGTTGATCCAGATAGGGTTATGCAGGCTTTGAGGAATTTGATGAATAATGCAGTTAAGTTTTCTAAGCCTGGTTCTAAAGTTGTTGTTAGTGCTAAGTTGAAAGATAATATGATGGAGTTTAGTGTTGCTGATGAAGGTATTGGGATTAAGCCTGAAGACCAGAAGAGAATTTTTGAGCCGTTTTTTCAAGCAGAACAGACAATGTATAGGGAGCATCAGGGAACTGGATTGGGGTTGGCGATTATTAGAGGAATTGTTGAAAGTCAGAATGGTAGGGTTTGGTTAGAAAGTGAGGTTGGTAAAGGGACTACTTTTTATTTTACAGTTCCATTGAAACCTGTTAGAAAAATTAAGCCGATTAAATTGTTGTTTTCTGAATCTAAAAATGTTGAGAAACAATTGAAGAAAGTTTTTTTGGAAGTTTTAGGTCCGATGGGTGAGCAGGAGTTTGAAAGTTTGGAGGGAAAAGGGCAGTTGGGTCGGAAAGATTTGATGTGGTATATTGATTTTTTGGTTAAGAAAGGGGTTCTTGATAATATGAATGGTGAAGTTTTTAAAGGGGAGATTCTTAATGTATTTGGTGAAGATAAAAAAGAAGTTGATTCAGAATCTTTAAAGAAAGCAGGATTTATTGCAAGTCCTAAAAAAAAGATTAATGCAGTAGAATTTAAAAATAAATTGATGAAAAAATAAAAAGGAGGTAAAAATGAAAGTAATAAATTTAATGTTTATGATGTTGGTTGTTGGGATGATGTTGATTGTTCCTGTAATGGCTGCGGAAGATGATGAGCATGATGAAGATAATGCTGTTGGAACTTTTGTGCATGTTTTGTCTTTGGTTTTGGCTATAGTGGTAGTTGTTTTTGCATTTATGGCTGCAGGAATGTTTGCAGAAAGTTTAGGTAATGCAATGAAGATGGTAGGGGTTGGTATGATTTTTTTGGCTATTAATAATGGTTTAGAAGAATTACATCATTTTGGAGTTAGTTTTCTTCCTGATGGAATAACACATTCTATAATGCATCATGGTTTTGGTGGAATTGGATATGTTTTATTGGCCTATGGATTTTATAAAGTGTATAGGGTAGCTAAAGGAGTATCTAGTGATTCAATCAATAAACCTGTACAAAAGGAGACTAAGTAAATGGTAAGAAATATAGTTACTGTTGGAACTTTATTAGATAGTGGTCTGATAAAAAAAGAAACTAAAGTTAAAATTAGTGCGGATAATCTAATGGAGATAAATTTAATTAAACCTTTGATTAAAAAGAAAGTTGTAGAAATAACTGAGCTTGATGAAAAAGGTTGGATAAAGAAAAAAGGAGGTAAATGAAATGAAATTAATAGTACAATTAAAAAAAGAGCACGTAGAAATTATGCATGCATTTGAGTCTATAAAGTCTGGAGTTTCTGAGGGTAAATCTGGAGATGCGGATTTGATTAATGAGTTGAGGGAGTTGAAGAATATTCTTGTTGCACATTTGGATTTGGAGGATAAGATGCTGTATCCTGGATTGAATAAATCAGGAGGTGAAGCTAAGGAGGTAGGTGAAAAGTTTTCAAAAGAGATGCTGGAAATTTCAAAAGTTGCTTTAGCTTTTTTTGGAAAATATATGAGTGAAACTATTGGGGATTTATTAAGGAGTGCAGAGTTTAGAAAAGAATTGGATGGAGTTATTCAAGCTGTGACTAAAAGAGTAGATGCCGAGGAAAACACATTGTTTCCTATATATGAAAAGTGTTGCGAGGTTGGGAAATGAAATTAGCAACAATATTAATTATGTCGTTTATATTAATGGGTTTAATTGGGAGTCTTAGTGGAACTTATTATTTTTATTCTCAATCAGAAGCATTATTAGAAGAAAGAATTATAGAAGGTTTACAATCAACTGCAGCAGCACTTGAAAACTTTATTGATAAATTTTTAGAAGAACAAGAAGATAAAATTAGAATAGCTGCAACTCATGGAGACCTTACAAATGAAGAATTAAAGGAAATACGAGATTTACAAGAAGAATTTTATGAAGTTTTTGTTTTAGATTCTAAGGGGATTATAATTGTTTCTTCTGAGGAATCTCAGATTGGAAAAGATAAATCAAATGATGCTTATTTTATAAATGCAAGAGATAAAATATATATTAAACCTGCTTATTTATCTGAATCAACTAAGAAACAGTCTATTTCTGTTTCTACTCCTTTTCATGAAGGTGTTTTAGTTGCAAGAATTGAATTAGAAGCATTTGAAGAGATTATTTCTGATAAAACTGGTTTAGGTGAGACTGGAGAGTCATTATTAGGTTATAATGATGAACATGGACAACCAGTATTTTTTACTGAATTAAGATTTGAAGAAGAAGAAGAAGAAGAAGATGGAAAACATATTGTTTTGCCAATTGAAGAAGCATTAGCTGGAAAAGAAGAAGTATTTTTGGATTCTCATGATTATCGCCATGTTAATGTAATTGCAGTAACAAGATATATTGAAGCAATTGATGTTGGAATGGTTGTTAAATTTGATGATGCTGAAGCATTTGGTGTTGCAAGGGATCAATTGATGAAGACTAGTATTTATATAATTATTGCAATTTTGATTTCTTTTTCAATTGTTGGATTTTTTATTGCTCGTTTTGTTTCAAAACCTATTGCAAAATTGACCTCAGATGTTGATGAAGTTACTAAGGGTAAATTGGATATTCAGTTATCTAAGAGTGGGATTTATGAAGTTCAGAAGTTGACTAACTCTTTGAATAGGATTTTAGCTTCGCTGAAGTTGGCGATTTTGAAGACTGGTTCGGGTAAGGAAGAATTAGGTTTAGGAGAAATTGTTAAATCTAAGAAAGAGGCTGAGGAAAAATATAAGATATTGTATGAAAGTTCTAGGGATGCTATAATGATTTTAGAACCTCCTACTTGGAACTTTACTGCTGGAAATCCTGCTACTGTTAAGATGTTTGGTGCAAAGGATGAAAAAGAGTTTATTTCTAAAACTCCTGGAGATTTATCTCCTAAGAAACAAATTGATGGGCAGTTGTCTTCTGTTAAGGCAAAGAAAATGATTGAGGGTGCAATGAAAAAAGGTTCAAATTCTTTTTATTGGACTCATAAAAAAATTGATGGAGAAGATTTTTTAGCCCAGGTTTTATTGACAAAGTTTAAATTGGATGGGAAAGATGTTTTGCAGGCTACGGTTAGGGATTTGTCTAAAAAGAAAGTTGTTAAAAATGTTGTTGTTCCAGTTAAGAAAATTGTTGATAAAAAAGTTTCTAATGTGATTAAGAAATTGCCTAAAAAAGGAGAGGGTAAATAAAATGGTATTTATGAAATGGAGTGATGAATTAGGTGTTAATGTTAAGGAGATTGATGAGCAACATAAAAAATTGTTTGAAATTATTAATAGGGCTCATGAAGGGGCTATAAATAAAGATAAGAAAGAAGGTAATGATGTTTTGAATGAATTGATTGAGTTTGTTAGAGTGCATTTTTCAACAGAGGAGAAGTATTTTGAAAAATGTAATTATTCTGGGGCTAAAGAGCATATTGCAGAGCATTTGAAATTGACTGAAAAGGTTTTGAAATTTAAGAATGATTTTGATAAGGGTGAGTGTGATTGTTCTGCTTTTTTGGATTTTTTGAAATCTTGGATAGAGGAACATTTGAAGGTAATGGATATGAAATATGTTTCTGAGTTTAAGAAATGTGGATTGAGATAGATTTAAATATTATTATTATTTCTTATAATGAGGTGAGAATTGTATGGTAAAAAAGAAGGTGAAGAAGAAAAAGAAAGTTGTTGATAAAAAGGAAATTGTTTCTAAAAAGAAGGAGATTAAACAAAAACCTATTGAGAATAAGGAGGATTTGAAGAAATCAAAAATTTCTAAGGCAGATGGTTCTTCTAAAAAAACTATAGATGTTTCTGAGATTGCTAAGGAAATTAAAGCTGAACAGATTTCTGAACAGAGAAAGCCTCTTGAGAATTTTGGAGATGATGGTAAGAAAGTTAAGAAGAAAATTTCTGGTAAATATATTTTGACAGGAGTTCCAGGGTTTGATGATTTGATGACTAAAGGAATTCCTAAGGGGAACGCTATGTTGGTTGCAGGTGGGGCTGGGAGTGGTAAAACTATTTTTTGTTTACAGACTTTAGTGAATAAGGCTAAGGAGGGTAAGAAATGTTTGTATATGAGTTTTGAAGAAAGGGAGAGTAGGTTGCTTTCTCATATGGAAGAATTTGGATGGAATCCTAAGGAGCTTATTGATAATGGTAATTTGAAAATTCAGAGAATAAATCCTTTTGATATTACTCGAAATGTTGATGCATTGTTGGCTAAACAAAAAGGAGAATTGTTAATTGATATTGATCCTGTGATTATTCCTAAAGACTTTAAACCTGATTTTATTGCTCTTGATTCTTTAACTGCAATAGCTTCGGCGTTTACTGGTAAAGAGGAGAATTATAGAATTTATATTGAACAGTTGTTTAGGTTTTTTGAAAAGATTGGGGCTACTTCATTGTTGATTACAGAGACTGAACAGATACCTAAGATATTTAGTAAAACTGGTGTTGAAGAATTTTTAGCTGATGGGGTTGTTGTTTTTTATAATTTGAAACATGGAAACGTTCGGGAGAATGCTATGGAGATTTTGAAGTTAAGGGGTGCTGCCCATCAGAAAAAGATTGTTGCAATGCAAATTACTGGGCAAGGGATTGTTATTTATCCTGAACAAGAAGTATTTTCGGATATTTCAGAAGGAAGTTAAAATGAAAAATAAATTAGTATTTTTGTTGAAGCATGATGATTATTTTAATGGGGTAGTTAAACTTGCTGAAAAAAAAGGAAGTAAGATTTGTTATATAACTTTGAATAAAAGTTGCGAGTATTTGAATGAGAAATTGAATGTGAGTAATTTTAGTGAGGGTAAGTTTTATTTTATTGATGGTATTTCTCCTATAATAAAAAAGTCTGGGGAGGTTAAGGGTTGTGATTTTATTAATGTGTCTAAAGGGTTTGCTAGTTTAATGAATCATGTTAAAAAGGCATTGAAAAATGGATATAATACTGTTATCTTGGATTCTTTGTCAAATGTTTTGACATATTCTTCTTTGAAAAAGACTTGTTCTTTTGTTGATGTTCTTTTGGATGTTGTTAAAAAAAGTGGTGGGAGTTTGATTGTCTTTTGTAATAAGTCTGATGAAGGTAGGGTTGGAGACTCACTTTGTATTTCTAATTTTAAAGTTTACAAACAACCTTCTTTGCTTTTTGGTACTAGGGAGTAGATTTTTATTTTTGGTTAATTGTTTTTGTATTTGGTGTTTTTAGTGTGTATTCAAAGAATCAAAAGATTCTTTGAATCATAACACTAGAAAATTTTTTAAATTTTCTGTGCCACAAAATTCTTTGTAAATTTTGTTGGAAACAAGGGGCTTTTTCAAACCCCTCCTTTAGGGAGGGGTGCCCCATTGTTTTTCTGATTTCTATGGAAGTATATAGAAGTATAAAGAAGTGTATGGAAATATTTAAAAAGGAAGATTGGTTTAAGTTGTTATTGAAAAAAAGAGATTATTGTAGATGGGAAAACGAAAAGTTACATTGAGTTTGGATGAAGATTTGTATAAGAAGTTTCAGGAGTTTTGTGAGGAAAATGATGTTATGCTTTCTAAGAGAATTGATAGATTGATTACTAAACATTTGGAAGAGCAGGGGGTTAAGAAATGAGAGAGCCTTCTTTTTTTAGAAAAAAAAGAACCTTCGGGAAGAAAAAAACTATCTTTGTGTTTTTTGTTTTGATGTTTTTTATTGGGAGTGTTAGTGGGGCTGGAGATTTAAGTTGGGCTCCCAGTAATTTTAATGTTTACGAGTCATCTTCTTTAGTTTCTGATGCAGGAACTTTAGTTTGTTCGTTGAGTTTGACAGATACAGATAATCAAGTTATAGAATGTAGTGGTAGTGGAATGATTGCAGATAGTACTGATTATTGTTTAGAATATAATATAACCATGCTTGATGCAGATGAAAATAAATGGAAATGGACTGATGTGGAAGATTCGGCATTAGGTTATTTTAATATTATTGGAGTTATGGGGACTGGGAATATTTTTGGTAATGGGGCTAGTGTGAATGATTGTGAATTTATTTTATATGATGGAGAACATAAGAATACTCCTGATTGTAATCCATTTATTCATTCTACTGCGACAGATACAATTCAATTTTATGTTAATGGGACGAATAATAAGGCAGAGATTAAACTTAAAACTACTGCTGGAGAACATGAAGGATTGAGGGTTTGTATTACTACTGGAACCGGAGTGACTAGTGATGATTCAGTTTATTTGTTTACTCATGAAAATAGGGGGGGATTGAGGAGCGTTCAAATAATCTTAGTTTTATAATTAATGCTGATCCTGTAATGGATAACATAACTGTTTCGCATTCGGTTATTCAGGGCGGAGATACAATTACAATTTGGGCCAATACTACTTCTCATGGTGTGAATGATAGTGATGCAGATACTTTGCAATTATTTTGTGATGATACTATTGCTCCTACTTTTGTAAATTCTGATTGTACTGGAGGGATTACTTCTGATGGTAGTTATCCTTATGCTTTAACTTGTACCTTTGTAGTTCCGAGTGATGATGTGGCTCATGTAGAGTATTGTAGGGTTTATGATGGTATTGCTTATTCAAATGTTTCAAATGTGACCTATACTACTGATTCAACTTCTCCTTCATTATCGATTGTTAGTGTTGCAGGAGATAGTGTGGTTAGTTATTATGATTCAGTGGATGATTCTGTTAGTGTGATTAATGTTTCTGGTGAGGAAAGTATGTCCTGTAGGTGGAGTTCAAGTGATTTGAGTTATAGTGCTATGAGTAATGCTTGTTCAACTAATGGGATTTATACTGCTTGTAATGTAAATGATGTTGTTAGTCAGGGATATACTACAAGATATGTTTCTTGTCAAGATAATTATACTAATGGGAATAATGCGACAAATAATTTGAATGTGAATTTTTATTTAGATTATACTGCTCCCACAACTTCGGATGATTCAAGTTCTACGATTATTGCTCCGAATTATGTTGTTACTTTAAATGAAGGTGATAATGTTGATTCAGATGTTATTACATTATATTGTACTGATACTACGAATACTTGTGCACCTAGTTTAAGTATTGATGATGGTGGGACTGTAACTTTTACTTCTGCTAATCGTGGAGTTAATTATTTGAGGTATAATTCAACAGATGATGCGGGCAATCAACAAATTACTGTAAGTAAAACAATTAATATTAATGAGTTGCCTGTTTTTAGTAGTGCTAGTGATGATGCTGTGATTATTGCTGGTGAGGCGGAGGTTAATGTTTCGACGATTAGTTCTGATTCTGATGGTTCTCAAACTTTGACATTATGGGTTTGTGATTCAACTTCGGTTACTTCTTCTGGTTGTGGTGGAGGGCATTATTGTAATACTAGTGTTTCTAGTGGGGTAAATTTATCTTGTAATTTTTCTTCCGAGTCAGATTCTGCTTTGCATAATTGGTATGCATTTATTTATGATGCTTTGGGAGAGATAGCTGTTGCGAATTTTTCTGGAAGTTATACTACTGATTCAGATGGACCTGAAATTACAATTGTTAATCCTGCGAATGATACATTTACTAATGATGATATTACTGCTCAAATTGTTTTGAATGAGGGAGGGAGTTTAGCTTGGTATGAGTTGGATGGCAATGGGACTAATGTTACGATGTCTAATTCTTCTACAACTTCTTGGAATATTAATATTTATAATTTGAGTTTGGGGAATCATAATTTGACTTTTTGGGCGAATGATAGTTATGGGAATGTTGGTGTTAGTGCTATGAGGTATTTTGAGATTGCTTTGCCATTAGATACAACTCCTCCTGCGATTACAATTTTGAGTCCTGTAAATGGAAGTTATCAAACTGCTTCTGGAGTTTATATTAATATTAGTGCTGATGAGGTTTTGAAAGGAGCTTGGTATGAATTGAATTATAATGGGACAAAGATTGGATTGAGTAATTATACTTCTAGTAATTGGTATGTTGATATTAGTTTAAGTGAAGAGAGTGAATATAATTTAACGATTTGGGCGAATGATAGTTCAGATAATGAGAATACTAAGAATATTAGTTTTTATGTTGATTCTTTGGCTCCTCGTTATAGTTCTGTTAGTGCTTTGCCTTCTATTGCGAATGTTTCTCAGGATGTGAATTGTTCGATTAATTGGATTGATGGTTTTAATTTGAGTAGTGTTAAGATTAGTGAGAATTCTTCTGGGACTTTTGAAAATCATACTATTGGTTCTTTAGAATTAGGTGGGAGTGCGAGTTATAATATTGTTGGAAATAAATTGAATGGTGTTGGAAGTTATGAATGTAGGTTTTATGCTGTTGATAGTGCAGGTAATTTTAATTCTACTTCTGTGAGTTTTAGTGTTAATGATGTTACTGTTCCAGTAATTACTGTTACAAGTCCGAGTAATGCAACTTATAATCAGAATTATTTAGATGTTTCTTTAATTGTTTCTGAGAATTCTTCGTGGGCTGGTTATAGTTTGAATGGTGCTTCGAATGTTACTATGGAGAATACTTCTATGACTAATTGGAATAGGACTTTAACTGGATTGAGTAATGGAGGATATAATATTATATTTTATGCAAATGATAGTTCTGGGAATATGGCTAATTCTTCATTGATTCATTTTGCGATTAATACTGGTGCTGCTGATACAACTGCTCCTGTTATAACTATTGATACAATTTCAAATGCTTCTTATAAAACTGCTACAAGTGTTGTGGTAAATGTAACTACAAATGAAAATGCAGATTGGGTTGGTTATAAATTGAATTCTGGAAGTTTGACTGATATGTCTAATTTAACTTCTGCTATTAAATGGAATGTTACATTGACTGGTTTGGTTGTTGAGAGCTCTAATGATTTAGAGGTTTATGCAAATGATAGTGCAGATAATGATGGTAGTAAAAATATTACTTTTTATGTAGATAGTGTTGCTCCTAGGATTACGAATATTAGCGCTTCTCCTTCTCCTGCTAATGAAAGTCAGAATGTTGTTTGTAATGCTTATGTTAATGATACTTTTAGTTTGAGTTCTGTGAAGATTGAAGAGAATGCTTCTAATTCTGGAACTTTTGAAAATCATACTTTGGATTTGAGTGCTTCTGGTTGGATGAACTATACTATTTTGAATGTTGAAAAAGGAGCTAATTATACTTGTAGATTTTATGCAATCGATGCTGCAGGGAATGTGAATAATAGTGAGTTGATTACTTTTGTTGTTAATGATGTGACTGCTCCTGTGATTACAATTAATTCTCCTTTGAATCAGAATTATAGTACAGATAATATTTTGTTGAGTGTTAGTTTGAGTGAGGATGCTGTTGTTGATGTTAATTATACTATTGATGGAGGAGTTACAAATGTTAGTTTATCTGGTAGTGGAAGTAGCTGGAGTGATAGTGTGATTTTTGCTGATGGGAGTAAGACTGTAACTTTTTATGCTTCTGATTCTTCTTGGAATAATGCCTCTAATTCTGTAACTTTTAATGTTGATACTTCTGTTAATGATGTAACTGCTCCTGCCATTACTGTTTGGAGCCCTTTAAATAATTCTTATGATATAGATGGAACTGTTTTGTTAAATATTTCTACAAATGAGGATTTGAGTTGGGCAGGGTATAGTAATAATTCTGCTGACTTGATTGATTTGGATAATGTTTCTACAACTTATTGGAATGCTAGTGTTGTTTTTGATGAAGGTCAACATAATTTGACTTTTTATGCTAATGATAGTTCTTCAAATAAAAATCAAGGGAGTAAGGGTTTTGTTCTTTATGTTGATTTAACAAATCCTGATGTTGAAGGTTTTTCTTGTGGAGATGTTAATGATAGTTTGGATGTTGTTTGTAGTGCTAATGTTAGTGATGAAATTGGTTTGAGTTATGCTGTTGTTGGTTATAATTTTACTGGTTCGTGGCAGAATAGTTCTCAGATTAGTTTAAGTAGTGTTAGTTCTAGTTTGAATTATGTAATTGCTAGTGGGAATAGTTCTCCTGGAGTTTTTGGTGCGGAGATTTATTTGTTTGATTTATCTGGTAGACAGAATTTGACTGTTTCTGATTTGGTTACTATTAGTGATGATACTTTACCTTTATTTTCTAATATTAGTTATGTTCCAAATGTAACTGATGATTTGGATCCAGGGGTTTTGGTTAATGTTAGCGTCGCTGTTAATGAGGATTATAATATTTCTTCTGTGGAGTTGATGTATAAGAATTCTAGTTCTGCTGATTGGAGTTCTATTGTAATGAGTAATGGTTCTGCTTTGACTTATTTAGTGGCATCGAATGTTACTTATAATGCTTCTTTTGTTGTTCAGAATGAGACTTGGTATTTTCAAATTAATGCAACTGACTCTGAAGAGAATAGTGCTTTTTCTTCTAATTATACCTTGCTTGTTGATGATGATATTTCTCAGAATATCAGCACGACAATTCCTCTTACTAAATCTATAACTTATGCGCAAAGAACAAGTAATAATTCTTTGGGTTATTTGATTATGAATAATACTGGAGATAGTAGTTTGAATTTTAATATTACTTTGAATTCAAGTGACAGTGGAGTGTTGAGTAGGTTAAGTGTTAATTATAGTAGGAATCAAACTGCTAACTTTTCTGCTGGTTCTTTGTCTGATGTTAATATTACTATTGATGTTAATACTACTGATTTAAGTGCAGGATTGTATGATTATAATATTAGTGTTGCTTCTGAATCTGGAACTGAAGTTTTTGCAAGGGGGCTTAATATTCAAACTGCTGCTGGACCTTTATTATCTACTTTAATTACAACTTATTCTTCAAATGTTACAAAAGGAGAGAACGATGTTGAGTTAGTTGCTACGGTTACGAATTTGGGAACTGCAGATGCTAGTAATGTTTTGTTGAATTGGACTTTGCCTTCTGATTTGAGTTTAGCATCTGGAAGTTTATCTAGGAATTTGGGAACCTTAGGAGTTGGAATAAGTGGGACTAATACTGTCACAATTAATGTTGCTAGTTCTGCAGGTGATGCAAATGTGAATATAAGTGCAGATGCAACTTCAAGTAATGCAGATTCTTCAAGTATTTCTAAGATAATTACTATTGGTTCTCCAAGTGTTGTTACAACGACTGTTGGTGGAACTGTTAGTAGTGGTGGAGGTGGTGGAGGTTCTGTTGGAGATGAAGGAGGAGTAAGTCAAAGTTATGTTAAGACTGTGGAGATAATTAGGGGGGGAGAAGATATTTTTACGATTGATGTTTATAATAAATATCCTAATTCAACTTTGAATGATGTAACTCTTAGTTTAAGTGGATATGATGAGCATTATTTTGAATTTTCACCTCAAAAGATTTCCGGAATTAAATACAATGAAACCAAAAGCTTTAAAGTTAAATTAACTGCGCCATCGTATAAAAGTTATGAAGAAAATATTTTAAAGGCGATGATTAATGGTGATTTAATTCAGAATGGTGCTAGTAGGACTTATAGTGAGACTCAGAATATTAGATTGCTTATACAAGAAGTAAGTTTAGAGAAAATAATTATTAGCTTAGATGAAGCTGAAAAAGCAATTCAGAAAATGAAAGAAGCAGGGTTTAATGTTGATGAGGTTGAAAGATTTTTAGAAGAAGCAAGAATAAAATTAAAAGATAATAGAAATAAACAGGCTTGGGATTTGTCTGAAAATATTATTGAGATTAATAATTTGGCTTTTGAGGTTGATACTTTAATAAATAATGTTTTTGCAGTTTTGTCAAATCCTCGGAAAAAGTCTGTGTTAACTCAGGGGACTGGTTTTAAGGGGAGTGGTTTTTCTGTTAAGGAGTTTTTCTTGGATAGTCCTGCTTTGGAAATGGTTAATTTAGCAAGGGTTGCATTTGAAAGGGGAGATTATGAACTTGCAAAGAAAAGGGCAGATAGTGCTCGTTCATTGTTGTTGTTTAGTATGAAAGGGAATTTTGGTTTGTTTTTGTATTTGTATTGGTATTTTGTTCTTGGATTTATAATTATATTTTCTGCAAGTAGTTTGGTTGGTTATAGGAAATATAAAAAATCAAGTATTACTCAGAGAATTGGGCAATTTGATAATGAGGAAAATAATATACGGAAATTGGTTCTTAATTCTCAGAGAAGATATTTTGCAGGGAAGATTAGTGAAGGAGATTATCATGCAACTATAAATCAACATAGAAAGAGGTTAGCGAATATAAAGAAGTTTAGAATAAATTTGAGAAATAAGAGGATTAAGATGTTGAAACCTCGGGATATTATTAAGGATTTGGAAGAAGAGAAAACTCAGGTTGAAGAAGGGATAAAGCAGCAGCAGATATTATTTTACAAAGAGAATAAGATTTCTGAGAATGAGTATAAATTGCAGTTTAAGATTTTTAATGAGAGATTGGCGGAGATTGAAGGAGAGAGGACAACCTTGGAATTGTTGAGGGAAACTTCTAAAACAAATAATAAAAATGTTCTTTTGAAGGAGAATAAAGTTAAACTTAAGCGAAATATTGTAAAGGCTGAAAAGAAAATTAAAACTCGTGGAAGCTATGTTGATATTTTTAATAAAGTTAAATATGGGTTTTTTGGATTGTTTGTAAATCCTGTTAAATATGTTAAGAAAAATCTAGAGAGAAAAAGGTTTAGGAAGGAAAATGAAAATAAGTTAAAGGTAGATAAAATATTGAATGGAGATTCTAAAAGTGAAAAAAGTTTGCAAGAGAAATCTAAAAATTCTGAGAATTTAAAATTGATTGTTGATAAGGGTAAAAAGGCTGTTTCTAGTTTGAATCTCTTTAGATATGTTAGGGAAGATAGAGATAGAAGAATGTTTAATGTTGAGAAAGAAAATAAATTAAAGATAGATGCGTTGTTAAATAATAGGAAAACTGAAGTTGAAATTGAAGATGATTTAAGGAAGAAACAAGTATTGAAAGATAAAGGAGTTAAAGAATCTTTGAAGTTTCAGGCTAGAGAAAGAAGGAATGCGAAATTTAGAACTATAAAAAATAATTTGGCCTTGAAATCTGAAAGAATTGTTAGGGGTATTGGTAAGGGAATTAGAAAATTAAATCCTTTTAAGTATAAGAAAGCAAGGTTTAATATATTTAATTATTATGCTGGATATAAGGAAAGAATGAGATTAAAAGAGGAAGCTAGAGTTAGAAAAGAATTAAATAAATTGTTTGAAGAGAAGTGGAAAAGATGAAAAGAGAATTTATGATTGTCGTAGGGGATATTTTTTTAATCTTAAGTTTAGTTTTTTTAATTTATAATTTTAATCCAGTTTTAACTGGTTTTGCAGTTTCTGATGTAAATTATTCTGGGGTTGAGTATGATGAAAATTCTAGTGTGATTACTCAAGAGGATGCTTTACAGGGAATTAGTGAGGCTGAAGCTATTCTTGAAGAAATGAAGAATAATAATTTTTCAGGAATTTATGTTGAAGATTTATTAATTCGTGCTAGAAATGTTTTTCAACAAGTAAAATATGCGGAAATTTTAAGGAAGGATGTTGAGGCAACCCAGGTTGAGAGGGTAGAGGCAGTAGAAGCATTAAAATTAGTTGATTGGAAAGATATTAATTATTCTTTGGTTTTAATTCAAACTGAAAACATTAAGGAAGTAAGAGAGCTTGCTTTTTTTGTTACTGATTTGCTTTCTATTCAGGAGAGTTTTCTTGGAGCTGAAAGAGATGAGTCTGGGAAAATTGTTTCTTTTTCTAAGGTTGAAGAAGTTAATTTGGAGAAATTTAGAAATCTTATTAATGAAATAGAAGATGCTTTGAATGAATCTCGGTTTGAAGAAGCTGAAAGTTTGACTATTGCATTAAAAGAAGAAGTAGAGTTAAGGAGAAATGAGGCTTTGACTTCTCTTGCATTAAAGGCAAGTGCTGAACAGTTTTTGAAAAAATATTGGTATTTGGTTGTTTTGATTTTGATTTTGATTTTTGTTGTAGGGCGGTTTTTTTATAAAAAATTTGAAAAGAAGTTATTAAAAAAGAAAATTGAAAAAATGAATTTAGAGAAAAAAGTTTTGATTGATTTAATGAAAAGAACTCAGGTAGAGAGATTTAGAGAGAATAAAATTTCGGGATTAGTTTATAATCTGAGGATGAAAAAATATAAGGAGAAATTGCAAAAGGTTAAACAAGAGTTGCCTTTTTTGGAGAAGAAGTTGGTTAAGATTAAGAAGGTTGGTTATGGTGTTAAGGGAGAGGGGAGTGAGAAGATGGTTGTTAAGAGTTAGAAAGGTTTATTAATAATGTTTCTTTAATTGTGTTATGGTAAGTAAAAAGAAAAAGGAGGTAAAGATGAACGGAAAATCTGGACCGGTTTCAATGTTGGTGCATTTGGCAGTTTGGGTAACTGGGATTTTGGTTAGTTTGGCGGTTGGTTTTGGAATGACTGGTGGAATTTTAACAATACCTTATATTCCTGATGTAGTTACTGTTGCTGCTGGTTGGCTTGTAGTTGTTTTAACATTGTTAAGTGTAGTATTAGCAGTTGTAGATCAACTTTAATTTTTATTTTTTTATTTTTTTAAATAAGTTTTTATAGTTTGAATTATGCTTTAATTTATGGTGAATTGGCATGTTTTGTCGAGTAAAGAAGTGATTGAAAAATTAGGTTCTGATATGAAGGGACTTAGTTCTAAGGATGTTGATAAGCGGTTGAAGAAGTATGGGAAGAATGTTCTGAAGAAAAGTGGGCATTTTGATTTTTTGAAAGTTTTTTTAAATCAGTTTAAATCTTTTTTGATTTTGATTTTGATTTTTGCAGGTGTTGTTTCTTTTTTTATGCATTCGCGGATTGATGCTATTGTTATTTTTGCGATTATTATTTTGAATGCTTTTTTGGGGTTTTTTCAAGAGTATAAGGCTGAGAAGGCTATTGAAGAATTGAGAAAGATGATGGTTTCTTTTGCAAGGGTTTTGAGAGATGGTAAATTGATTGAGATTGATTCTAAGGGGGTTGTTCCTGGAGATATTTTGATTTTGAGAGAGGGTGATAAGATTGTTGGGGATGCTAGGATTTTGAAGTCAGAGGGTTTGAAGATTAATGAGGCATCTTTGACTGGAGAGAGTGTTTCTGTTGAGAAGATTGTTAAGAAGCTTGGAGAGAATGTTGCTCTTGCAGATAGGGTGAATATGGTTTATCAGGGTACAGAGGTTGTTGCAGGAAGTGGTGTTGCTATTGTTGTGAATACTGGAAGGAATAGTGAGTTTGGTAAGATTTCTGAGATGGTGCAAAAGGTTGAGTCTGAGAAGAATCCTTTTAGAGATAAGCTGGATAAGTTTGCACAGAAGATTGGGATTTTTATTTTGATTTTATCTGGGTTGATTGTTGGTTTGTTGATTTTTGAAGGTGTTGAGGTTTTTCAGTCTTTTTTGGTTGCAGTTAGTTTGGCTGTTTCTGCTATTCCTGAAGGATTGCCGGCTGTTATTTCTTTGGGTTTGGCTTTTGCTACTCGTAGAATGATTAAGAAAAATGTTTTAATTAGAAAATTACCTGCGTCTGAAACTTTGGGCAGGGTTACTGTTATTTGTACTGATAAGACTGGGACTTTGACTGAGGAGAAGATGAAGGTTTCAGATATTTATGTTGATGGGAAATTAAATTTTCCAGGTTCTAAGAATAGTAAGTTGTTGTTTAAGATTGGTGTTTTGTGTAATAATGCTCGGTATGGTGAGAAAGATGGTAAGAGGGTTTTGATTGGAGATCCTACTGAAAATGCGTTGATTGAAGTTGCTGAAGATAATTTTTTGGATATGGGGAAATTGATTGAGAATGAGAAAAAGGTTAAGGAGTTTGCTTTTAGTAGTGGAAGGAAGATGATGTCTGTTGTTCGTAAGAATAATAAGGGTTTGGTTTCTTATGTTAAGGGCGCTCCTGAGAGGATAATTGATAAAAGTAATTATGAGCTTGTTAATGGTGTGAGGGTTAAGTTGGATGAGAAGGGAAGGGAAAGGTTGATGGAGGTTTATAGAAAAATGGCTAAGAGTGGTTTGAGAGTTTTAGGTTTTGGGTATAAGGAGATAGGGAGTTTATCTAAGGCGGAATCTTTTTTGAAAGATTCCGAGGCCCACCCGCCCACCCGCGATTTGATGAGTATCGCTGAAAGTGAATTAATTTTTGTAGGATTTCAAGGAATGATTGATCCTCCTCGGAAAGAGGTTAAGAATGCGATTAAATTATGTAATGATGCTGGGATTAAGGTTTTGATGATGACTGGAGATTCTAAGTTGACTGCTGAAGCGATTGCTGAGGATATTGGTTTGAAAGGAGATTCAGTAGGTGTTGCTGAATTGCATAGTATGAGTAATGTTGATTTGTTGAAAAGGATTGATGATATTTCTGTTTTTTCAAGAATTACTCCTGAAGATAAATTGAGGATTATTAATATTTTGAAAAAGAAGAATGAGATTGTTGCGATGACTGGTGATGGGGTTAATGATGCTTTGGCTTTGAAGAGGGCGGATATTGGGATTGCGATGGGGATTCGTGGGACTGATGTTGCTCGGGATTCTTCGGATATTGTTTTGATTGATGATAATTTTGCTTCGATTGTCGAGGGTGTTAGGGAAGGGAGGACGATTTATGATAATGTTAAGAAGTTTGTTAAGTATTTGTTGTCTGCGAATTTTTCAGAGGTTGTTTTGGTTTTGATTGTTATGTTGATTTGGAGGGATGCTAGATTTTTGCCATTGTTGCCTTTACAGATTTTATGGATTAATTTGATTACAGATAGTTTGCCTGCTTTGGCTTTGAGTTCTGAAAAAATGGAGGATGATGTTATGAAGAGAGCGCCTTCTGGTGAGGGAATTTTGAAAGGGATTAAGAGTTTTATTTTTGTTGCAGGTTTGATTGCTGTTTTAATTGGGTTTTTGTTTTTTTATATGAATAAGGGAGACATGGATTATGCTAGAACTATGGTGGTTTCGTCGTCGATTGTTTTTGAGATGTTTTTGGTTTTTAATTGTAGGAATAATGGATTTGTTTTTAGTAATGGTGGTTTTTTTGGAGGTTTGAAGAAGGGAATTTTTGGGAATAAATATTTGATTTATGCTGTTTTGGTTTCTATTGGGTTGCATGTTTTTGCGATTTATAGTCCTCTTGGTGGTTTGTTTGGGTTTGTTAGGTTGGAGTTGATGGATTGGGTGTGGTTGGTAGGGGTTGGGCTTGTAGGGTTTGTTGGGGTTGAGGTTTTCAAAGGCTTGAATCGGGGGTGAGGAGGGTTTAAGTGGAATGGGAGAAAATAACCCAAATCTTTTTATAGTTTATTTCTTTTTTTAAAGTAGGTGAAAATAAAATGATAAGTTGGATTGTGATGCTGATATTGGTTGTGATAGGAATTTTTGCTATTAAAATGAATCATCTTAAACATCGGTTGTTTATTATAATGTTGGTTTTGGTTGCTTTGTTTTTGTATTCAAGTATGGCGCTTATAACGACTCAGAATGAATTAAGTTTTGATGATAGTGAGGGTTTTTTTAATGCTATGAAAGTTTATAATGGGTGGCTTGCGAATGGATTTAGTAATCTTAAGGCTATTACTGGTAATGCTATGAAGATGGATTGGAGTTCTACAAATGAAACTTTTTTTGAAGGTTCTGGGGAGGGATGATGAATGAAAATTTTGATGTTGTTTGTTATTTTTTTGTTGTTTGGGATGTTTTTTATAATTTCTAATGGGAATCTTCTGTTGAGTAATGCTGATGATAGGGCTGAGTTTTTTGGATTGTATTCTGAATGGATTGATAGTTTGACTGGTAATGGGAAAGGTGTTGCGGGGCATGTTGTTAAGATGGAATGGTTGCCTGAGAGTGGTTGATGGTTGGTGTTGGAGGGTAGTTTTATAAATTGTTGTGATGATTATTGTTTGTGCCGCAATAGCTTTCCCTGCTGGGATGACCTATTTTTCAAATAGGCCTCAGTTGGCGTGAGGTTATATTGTAAGAGTATGCCGCAATAGCTTCAGTTGGTAGAGCGCTACATTGGTAATGTAGAGGTCCCGAGTTCGATCCTCGGTTGTGGCTTTTATTTATTTGGGCAGTTTTAAATTTCTTATTTTCACTATTGAGAAAACTTTTAAATAGATTTTTGTAAATTTATAGGAATGATAGATAGATGTAATGTGGAGGAATTAATGAAATATCAAATACCTGCAGTGAAATTAGCTGTGCAAAGAAATGCTTGGTATTTGGGTGAAGCATCTAAAGGATATGTTTCTGAAGAAATGGCTATGGAGGATTTTTTAGAAAATCATCTTGTGCCTTATTGGGCTGAAATTTTTAAAGCATTATTTTGTCATTTTAAGTGTGATTATGGTCAGGATTGTTCACTTGCAAGGAATAATGTTAGTTTAGCAAATATGTTTAGGGGAGAGGTTTATTTAGGAAATATTGATGATATTTTATCTGGTGGTGATGAAACTGAGAAAATTTTTAAGAAATTTAAAGAGATTTCAGATAACAGTTAATTTTATAAGTGTAGTGATGTAGGGTTTTTTATGGTAGCATGTGAAGATTGTTCTGGGTTGAAAGATTTGAAAGATAGATATGGTGTGTTTAGGGGAAAGTATGATTTGCCTGAGTTTTCTGATTTGAATAGATTGTTTGATGTTGAGGAGATTGATTTTGATAGTGATTTTTTGTTGAGGAAAGTGAGGAGAGTTATTTCTGAAAGGATTGCTGGTTATTTGAGGTTTGTTGAGGTTATTTTGAATCCAAGTAATGCTCCGATGTTTTTCTTTAAGTTGATTAAGAAATTAGATGAAGGAGATAGGGAAGTTTTGTCTGAAGTTTATGAGATTCTTGGGAAGTTTGAGATTAGGATTCTTGGATTAGATGTAGATTATTCTGAGGAGAAAGAAGCTGATTTTATTAAGGATGCTTTTAATGTTTTTGATAATGATGTTAAGAATAAATTTCTGAGTATTATTGGGAAATTTAATAATGGGGATTCTAAGGTTAAGAAGGGTGGGAATGGTTATGTTGGGTAGAAAAAATTAATAAAACTGTACTTGATTTTAGACAAGGCGTTTTATTAATTAATTAAAGAATAATCAACAAAGCAGTACCTGATTTTAGACAGGTTTATTTTGTTAATTAATTGAGGAATATAAACCCAGGAAGAATCGGTGTCACACAAAAAAGCATGTCCTGACTCTTCTGGGAAAAAGAGGTGATAGTATAGTTAGTGTTGTGAGGTATTTAAATGTTTCGGTTCTGTTGTAACTTGGAAATGACAGAAGAGTATAGTTGAGATATATATTTGAGGTAGATTGTTTGTTGTTGTTTAGGGTAGTAGAATTTATAAGTTCTTTTGAGTTAGTTATAAAAATGGGATTTGAGGATTTTTTGCCTTCTGAATTAGCAGAATCTTCTAATGAAGATTCTGAGTCTAGTCTGCCTGCCAGTGATTTGTTAGATGAGCCGGAGGAGGATTCTGAGAAAATCGGACCTAGTCAGTTTTATGGAATTATCACTAGTAATAAACCTGATTGGCAGGTGATTATTTATGATTTGATTCATAGTGAGCAATTGGATCCTTGGGATATTGATATTGTTATTTTGACAAGAAAGTATTTTGAGAGAATTTATGAGATTGAGGAGAGTGAAGATGGTGGGATGGATTTTTATGCGTCTAGTAAGGTTTTGTTGGCAGCGTCTTTGCTTTTGAGGATTAAATCTGAGTTTTTGTTGAATCGTTCTATTAAAGATATTGATGAGGCGTTGTTTGGTAAAAAGGTAGAAAACCGTCCGGTTATGGAGCGAATTATTGTTAATGAAGATGAATTGCCTATGTTGATTCCTAAGACGCCTTTGCCGAGGGCTAGGAGGGTTACATTGCCTGAGTTGATGTCTGCCTTGAATAAGGCGATTAATACAGAGTCTCGGAGAATTAAGAGAGAGGTTTCTGTTAAGAGGGCTAAGAGGATTTCTGAAATTAATTTGCCAGAGTTTCGGAGGATTGATTTGAAAGATAGGATTAAGCAGTTTTATGCAAGGGTTTTGACTTCTATTAAAGGTAAAGCGATTAAACCTGATAGGGATTTTAACAAGATAGGTTATGGTGATTTGATAGGTAAGGAGAGAGAGGAGAAGATTGCGTGTTTTCTTCCGCTTTTGCATTTGAGTAATAATAAGAAATTGTGGTTGGAGCAGGAGAATCATTTGGAGGAGATTTGGGTTTATCTTCACAAGTATTATGAGAATAATCAGAAGGTTTTTTTTAATGATGTTGAAGATGAGTTGGAGGATTTTAATGAAGAGGATTTTGTTGAGGAAGAGATGTTGAGTGGGTTGGATAAGGCGAGAGTTAAGAGGGAGGAGAAGAAGAGGCTTGCTGAGGAGATTGCTAAGGAATTGGAGGGAGAGTTTGGGATAGTTGAGGAGGTTGTTGGTTCTGGAGGAGAGGTTGGTGTTGGTTTAGGGGGTGGCGGTGGGATTGGTTCTGGCGTGGAGGAAGTTGAGAGGTTGGAGAAAGAAGAAAAGATTGATAAGATTAGTGGGTTTGATGATAATCAATAGGTTTTTAAAGTAAGATTAAATAGATTTCTTTATGATAGAAATAGATATTCGAATGAGATATGCGCATAGAGATAGTTATTCTGTTGAATTTTATCCTTCACTTATTGATTCAAGTGGTTTGAGAGTGTTTGGTTTTGAAGCAGTTTTTGAAGGTTTGAAAGATAAAATTGTTGAATATACTGATATGTTGAAAAGTATGGGCGAGAGGTTTAATATTTGTTTGAGTGGGGATTTTTTGAATTTGGATAAAAGTCCTTGTGTTAATTTTGTTAAAGGTATTTTGGAAGATAAAGTTGAGTAATTCTAAATATTTATATAATCTGTTTATTTTGTTTAATTATGGTTAGTGAGAAAATACAGAGAAAAAGAGAAGATAGAACTAATTCTTTTTCTCTGTCTGTTCAAATCCCAAGAAAATCACGATCTAAAGATCGTGATAATGTTTTCAGGGATTTGAACATTATTCGGGCGTATGCATTGAAGAATGCTGTTGAGCATGAGGGTTTGGCTGTTGTTGGAAATGTTGTTCCTGGATTGTTTAATCATGGTTTGAAAAAAGAAGGTGTTGGAAAGATTATGCCTTTGGTTAAAGATGTTGTTGCAGAGATTAATGGTTTGAGTGTGGAGGAGCAAAAGGTTTTGTTTAAGAAGTATGAGGATTTGGTTGGGCATCGTGTGGAGCGTGAGGGTTTACATGCATTGAAAGTTGGACGTAATGGGATTGTTACTCGGTTTTCACCGTCTGCATCTGGAGGTTTTCATATTGGACATGCTTTGACTGGGAGTTTGTCGTATTTGTATTTTAAAAAATATGGTGGAAAGTTTTATGTTCGGATTGAGGACACTAATCCTGATAATAGTTTTAAGGATTCTTATAAAATGATTAAGGAAGATTCTAAATGGTTGTTTGATGGTGATGCTGAGATTGTGATTCAGTCGGAGAGAATGAATTTGTATTATAAGTATGTTGAGAAGTTGATTAAGAAAGGAAGTGCTTATGTTTGTGAGTGTAGTTCTGAGGAGTTTAAGAAATTTGTCGAGGGAAAGGTTGATTGTGGTTGCAGGAGTTCTAGTGTTAAGGAGAATGTTTTGAAGTGGGGACAGATGTTGGATAAGAAGGGTTATGAGGTTGGTGGGGCTGTTTTGAGATTTAAATCTGATATGACTGATAAGAATCCTGCGATGAGGGATTTTCCTTTGGCTCGAATTAATTTGAATAAACATCCTTTGCAAGGAAAAAAATATAGGGTTTGGCCTTTGATGAATTTAGCTGTCGCTGTTGATGATATTGAAATGAAGATGACACATATTATTCGGGCGAAGGATCATAGAGATAATGCTTTGCGTCAGAAAATGATTTTTGAAGTTTTAGGAAAGAAGTTTCCTTGGACTGGTTTTCTTGGGAGGATTCATTTTAAAGATATGGTTTTGTCGACGAGTGAGATGCGAAATGGTGTTGAAGACGGGAAGTTTTCAGGGTGGGATGATGTTAAGTTGCCTACTTTGGTTTCCTTGAGAAAGAGAGGATATAATCCGGGAGCTTTTTGGAAATTTGCTGAACAGATTGGTTTGAATGAGATAGATAAGAAAATGGATAAGAAAGAATTTTTTTTAATGTTGGATGGATTTAATCGAGGGTGAGGGAAATGTTTATAAATGGTTTTATCTTTAGTGAATTAGTTATTATTAATAAATTAAAAAAAGAAGTTTGAAAGGAGGTATGATTTAATATGAAAAAAGCTCAAGGACAGATAATTACGACTATCTTGATCATACTTTTGGTTCTTGCTGCAATTGTTATTGTGTGGCAGGTTGTGAATAGGACTGTTAGTGAAAGTGCTGAAGAGGTTTCTACGCAATCAGATTGTATTGGTTCAAGTGTTACTATAGAGAGTGCAACTGGAACTACTGTAAGTGTTAGAAGAAATGCTGGAGGACCTAGCGATGATTTAGTTCTTTATGCTATTCCTGCTGGACAAAATAAGGCAGAATCTGCTGCAGCTGTTGCTATTGGAAATCTTGGAACTATTACTGTTGGTGCTTTAACTGTAAGTGATGAAGTTAAGGCTGGTGTTATTTTAGCAGACGGTACTGTATGTAATCCAATTGCTATTGCAGTTGCTTCTTAAATCTTAATTTTTATTTTTTTATTTTTTTATTTTTATTCTTACTTATTGGAAATGTTTATATATTGATTTACCCTTTGTAAAGAAAAGGGATTTGAAAGGAGGATGATAAAATGAAGAAAGCTCAAGGGCAGATTATTACGACTATATTGATAATTTTGTTGATACTTGCTGTTATTGTTATTATCTGGCAGGTTGTGAATAGGACTGTTAGGACGGGTTCTGAGGAGATTTCATTACATGCTGATTGTACAGGTATAAATTTAGAGATTGAAAGTGTTTATGCTGATGGGAGTGTGACTATAAGGAGAAAAACTGGAGGTCCTGAGAAGGTTGCTGTTTATGCTGTTCCTACTGGTGGAACTAGGAAGGATGGTCTTAAGGTTGCAGGTATTAAAGAATTAGAGGTTGATACTGTTGCATTAGTAGATTCTGAAGTAAATGTTGAAACTGAAGTTAAGGTTGGTGCTAAGTTGATAGGTGGTGATGAAACTTTATGTTTTCCAGTTAGTGTTAAAAAAGCTGTCGCAGTGCCTGCATAATTTTTTATTTTTATTTTTTTCTTATTTTCTCTTATTTCTATTTATGGGAAATATTTATATATTGATTTATCCTTTATAATAAAAAGGAATGTGAAAGGAGGATTATAATATGATTAAAATGAAGAAAGCTCAAGGACAGATTATTACAACTATATTGATAATTTTGTTGGTTCTTGCGGCGGTTGTTATTATATGGAGTGTTGTTTCTAATACTGTTCAAAGAGGTTCTGATGAAATTGCGTCCCAAACTGATTGTATTGGGATAAATTTAGAAGTTCTTAAGGCAGATTCTAATGGTAATGATGTTGATGTTACAAGAAAATTAGGTGGTGGAAGTGATGACTTGAAAAATATTAAGATTTTAGTGGATAGTAAGGCTGTGAATCATGATTGTGAAGGTACTGCTAGTAATAATAATTGTACTTTAGGTCTTTTTGAGACTAAGACCTATAATATTAATGGTGCAGATCCTTTGACTACGGCAAATCAATTAGTTGAAGTTTTTGCAGAATTGAGTGATGGAACTTTTTGTGAAGCATCAGCTTCTATAGAATCAATTTAATTTTTTATTTTTTTTATTTTTTTTTTATTAATTTTTTCAAAGGATTTATAAACTTTGAATTTGTTTATAGTAATATTAAAGATGGTGAGTGATATGAAAAAAAAAGCGCAGGGGCAGATGATTACTATAGTATTGATTATACTTTTAATTCTTGCAGCGATTGTTGTTATTTGGGTGGTTATTGGTAATTCTGTTAGAAAGAGTTCTAGTGAGGTAACTGATGCAAGTAAATGTTTTGGAATTACTTTGACGATTCAGAAAGCTGTTCAAGGAGTTATTAATAATGTTATTATTGAGAGAGGTGTTGGTGGGCCTGAGATGGTTGGAATTTATTTATTGCCTGAAAATGGAAATGCAATTTATAGTAGTGGATATGATGTTAAAGAATTAGACTCTAGAGGGTTTGATGTAGATAGTCTTCAAGATGGCGAGGATATTAAAGTGGGTGCGAGATTAGGTGATGGAACTTTGTGTTTTCCTATGGCTGTTAAGAAAGTTGGTTGATTTTTTATAATTTTTTCCCCATATAAACTTTATTTTTATCTAATTTATATTTTAGTTTTTTGTAGTATTCTCTGACTCCAACTCCTGAGATTATTTGTAGGTTTTTGATGTTGTGTTTTTTTGTTATTTGTTCGGCTTCGTGGATTAATTGTTTTCCTAAACCTGTGTGTTGTCCAAGGTGTTTTGGTTTTTGTCCTATGGAGAGAGATTGTCCGTAGACATGGATTTCTCTTATGATTGCCTTACTATTTGTTTCAGCATTATCAATCCCAATAACCCCTCCCACCCGCCCGTTGTTGGGATAATACTGAAACTTATCTTTCTGATTTGTTATTCTTAATCTAAGAAGTGCGAAAAGAATGTTTTGGTTGTTTGTTATTTCTAGAAAGTATTCTGTTCCATTTTGTGCTTGGTATTTTGTTGTTTTGAGTTTTAGTTTTGGATTTATTTTTTGGTTTTTTTGAAGGTCTCTAATATGGAAACCTATTTCTCTGAATCTTATTTCGTTTATTTTTGTTTTTGATTGTTTTAGGTTTTGTTCTATGTCTCTTCTTAAGTCTATTCTTGTTGTTCCTGCTGTTAGAAATTCTGGAGGAATTTCTCTCATTACTCTCATTACTCTGCAATAATTTGGAATTATTTTCATTATTTGGATTATTAATTCTTGGATTTGTTCTTTTGAGTAAGGTTTGTATTTTTGTTTTTTGTGGGTTTTTTCTAATTGACTTCCTTTGATTACTTGACAAGGATAGATTTTTAATTGGTCTGGTTTGAAGTCTTGATTTTTGAAAAGTGTTTCAAAGGTTTGTAAATCTTTTTTTGGATTGCTTTTTGGTAAGCCGAGCATCATGTGATAGCCGATTTTGAATCCTGCGTTTTTTAGTTGATGTGTGGCTTGGATTACGTCTTCAACTGTGTGTCCTCTGTTTACTGCTTTGTATATTTTATTGTCTAGACATTGAACGCCTAGTTCTACTCTTGTGCATCCGTAGTTTAGGATTTTTTGAATTGATTTTTGGTTTATTGAATCTGGACGAGTTTCTATGCAAAGTGCAACGCATCTGTGTTTTGCTTTTTGGTTTAGTTTTTTTGCTTGTTCTAATGTTTTGGATTGTTTTTTATTTAATGCGTCGTAGATTTGTTTTATGAAATTGTTTTGATATTTTGTTGGGAAGTTTAGGAAGTCTCCTCCCATGATTATTATTTCTATTTTTTCTGTTGGATGGTTCATTAAGTTGAATGCTTTTAATCTTGATTTTACTTGTTCTTCTGCGTTGTATTTTAGGATTTCTGCTCTTAGAACTGGCGGAGATTTTGGAGTATATGATTGTGGAACGTTTAATGATGGGCAGTAGGTGCATGTTCCGTGTTTGCATTTTTTTGGTTTGCACATTACTGCGATTGGTGTGACGCCTGCTAAGGTTTTTGATGGTTTACGTATTTCTCCTTGTTGTGGGATTTTCATGTTATTATAGTATTTTAATCTTTTAGATTAAATGTGTTATTTGCTTTAACTTTGTTAAAGTTATTATATATAATCAAGGATATAAATAGTTTATAAGGTTTGGTTTTTAGTGTGAATATGATAATGAAACCAGAAGCAAAGGTTATTCGTCCAGGAGTTGGATTGGCAGGGTTAATTCTTAATGGGGATAAGATTTTAATGGGCTTGAGAAAGGGGAGTCATGGTTCTGGGGCTTGGGCTCCACCAGGAGGGCATTTAGAAATGTTTGAAGATTTTGATTATTCTTTGATGAGAGAGATTGATGAAGAGACTGGATTGGTTGGGAAAAGTTTGAAGTTGTTGGATTATAATCCTTGTGTTGTTACTAATGATTTTTTTGAAGAAGATAATAAACATTATGTTACTTTATTTTTTAAATTGCAGTATTTGTCTGGGATGCCTAAAGTAAGGGAACCTGATAAATGTGAGGAATGGAGATGGTGTTATTGGGATGATTTGCCTTCTCCTTTGTTTAAGTCTATTGAGAATTTGAAAGAGATGGATTATAATCCTTTTAGATAATGTTTTAAGTGTGGATTTCTTGGATTTTTTATGACAATACCAATTAAAATAATAAGTGAGAAGGATTTTGAGGATGTAGCTGGGCAAGAGGATGTTTGGGATAGTATTGCGGTGCCTTGGGGGAAGTATGTTGTGAAAAAAATTCCTGTTGTTGAGGAGTTTCTTTCTGGGAAGAAAGGGAAGGTTGTTGATTTGGGTTGTGGTAGTGGGAGAAATATTATTGCTTCAGAGGGTTTGAAATATTGGTGTGTTGATTTTTCTTCTGGGCAATTGATGCATGCGAGGAGTTATGCTGAGGATGAAGGAATTGATGCTAAATTTTTTAAGATGAGTGTTGATAAGTTGAGTAAGAAAGAGTTTAAGAATGAGATGTTTGATTATGGTTTGTTTATTGCGACGTTGCATTGTGTTGGGAGTAAGGAGGGTAGGCTTAGGGCTTTGAAAGAGTTTTATAGAGTGTTGAAAAAGGGTGGTGAGGGATTGATTAGTGTTTGGAATAGTTCTGATAAGAGATTTGATTTTGTGGGTAATCATGGAGGAATTTATATGTCTTGGAGGGAGGATGGTGTGAGTTATATGAGGTATTATTATTTATATTCTGAGGAGGAGTTGTTGGGGTTGCTTCGCGAGGTGGGGTTTGAGATTAAAGAGGTTTATGGTGGTGAGGGGGTTTCTGGTGGGGGTGAGAGGGATAGGTTTATGAAGAAGAATTTGGTGGTTAGAGTTAGAAAGTGATTATTGATTAGATATATTTATAAACTTTGATTTTTGGATTTTTATTATGGTAGAAAGAATGTTTGATAGTTATGATGATCCAGAAAAAGCTAGAAGAATCTTTAGAGAATATGTTTCAGATAAAGAATTAATTTCAGAAAAGGGTATGCTTTATCTTTTTGAAGCAATAATTGAAAATAATGTAGCAGACGATTTAGATATTGTTTTGGATAGAATTTTAACTGGGCATGCTTCTACTCATGTTGGTAGTGGTTCTCCTAACTCTGTTAGGGATTCTTATAGGGGTTCATGGTCTAATTGTGTAAGGGCTTTAGAAGAACGTCATTAATCATTGCAACAACCTAATAAATTGTTCCCATTCGTATCTTAATTTTTTTAGGGTTGATGTGCTTTTGTAGATGTTGTAGTCTGTAGTGTAAATTCTATTTTGATTGTTGTAGATTTTATTGAAATAATCATTTGTTTGTTTTGTTATTGAGGAGTTGTTTGGTGATGTGATTTTTATGTCTGATTGTAAGTTGTAAAGTCTTATGTTGTTGTTTGCGATGTTTGTTGAACCTGTTAGAATGGTTGTATGGGTTTGATTGGTTATTGTTATGAGTTTTGTGTGGAATTGTTCTCCGTGAGATTTATACCAACGAATGTTTATTTTGTTGTTTGATTCTTTGAGGAGTTTTTCTGCGACTGGTTTGTTTGGTATTCCAAATTTTTGTTGTGAAAAGAAAAAGTCGTTTGTATCTAAGATTATGTTTATGTTTGCTCCTCTTTTTGATGCTTGGATTAATTGGTTGGTTGTTTTTTTGTCTGATAAAGTGAACATTGCTATGTTTATTGTATGTTCTTGGTTTGTTTTTGATAGTTCTTTTTTTAGTGAGTGCATTAGTCCGTTGTCGGCTAGGTATTGGACTTTTATTGGTTTATTTTCCCCTTCTCCTTCGGCATTATCAATCCCTATTAACCCACCCATCCCACCCTTAATTGGGATAATGCCTTCATCCCCTCCAACAGGCTCTTGAAAGTTGTCTATAAAACTTTGAATTTGTTGATTGTTAATGTTTGCATCTTTTATTTCTAGGTTGTAAACATCTTGCCAGATTTTTTCTTTGATTAATATTGCAGTGTTTGAGTTTGGACTGCTCTGATCGTGAGGGTTTGCTGATGTGATTAGGGTGTGGATTTGATTGTTGTTATCTGCGATTATGAATTTTCTATGGTTTAGTCTTTTTTTTGCTTTTTTGAGGAGATAGTTTGTTATTGGATTTTTATTTATGGGGGTGTAGATTATGTTTATGTTGTTTTGTTCTAGTTGGTTTATGAATGGTTTGTTGTATGGTTTGTTTATTATGTTGAATTTGTCTGTTATGAAGTAGATAGGCATGTTTGGATTTGATTGTTTTTTGTTTATTAGTTGGGTTGTTAATTCTTGGGTTAGGTTTTTTAGGTGTGGTTCTTTTGTTGTTCCGAATAAGAACATGTTTATTATTATGAAGTTTTCTGCGTTTTGGATTATATTGTAGGTTTTGTTGAAGATTTCTTGGTTGTATTGGATGTTTTGGTTTTTATCTTCATAGGTTAAGTCTGAAAGGAATTGGATTGAATCTTCTGAGATTTGGTGGGTTGGACTTATGATGGTTCTTCCTTTTGGTAGTGAGATGTAGTAGATTAAAATTAGGATTATTAAGAGGGAGATTATGGTTAGGAGGATTTTTATAGTTCTCTTTTTCATTTTTGTATTTGCTTTGACTTTGTCAAAGTTATTTTATAGAGGGTTTTAAGGTATATAAGTTTTGGTTTGGATATGTTTGAGGATAATTATCTTTATATATGTTGAAGGGTTTGGTTTTTTATGAATGGGTTTAATTTAAAATTAAGTGCAGGACAAGTAGATAGGACTGTTTTTAATTTAAAGGAAAAAGTTAATTCTAAGGGTAATCTTGAGGAGTATTTTTATTCTATGAAAGTTCTTGGAGAAGATCCTGTTAAGTTGGATTTTGCATTGTATTTGGAAGAGAGTGGTTGTGAAGATTGTATGATGGAAATTATGGATTATATTGAAGTTAGGGATGAGGGGAGAGATTCTCGAGATAAGAGTGAGTTTTTTAGGGAATTGAGAGAAAAATATGTTGGCGCTATGCCGAATGTGTCTGGTGGGAAGGTTGTTTATGGAGTTAGAGGTAAGAGGGGATTGAGTTTTAAGATTAGTGATATGGTGAGTGGTAGGGAAGAGGTTTAGTTTTTTAAGAATAGTAAGATTTATAAGTGTATATTTCTCTGAGAGATTATGAAAGCGAAAATAACTGGGAGTTATCCCCATCATACGAATTAGAGATTTTTCTAGCTTAGCTTTCAATAAAAACACAAACTTTTTAATACTTAATTTAACTAAATTAATATATGGCGATTGTAGTTTAATGGCAGAACGTACGGTTGTGGTCCGTAAAACGAGAGTCCGATTCTCTCCTTTCGCTTTTGGTAAAATGAGGTATTAAAATGAAAACAGAAAATGCAAAGGGATTTAAAGATGCTGAGAATGCGTTGAAGAAAATTCAGATAAGAAATATAATCGAGCAGACGTTTCAATTGTATAATTTTATTCCAGTTGAAACTCCTATAATAGAATATGAAGAATTTGTAAAGGGAGAGAATCCTAATGATGAGGCTGTTTCAGATATTTTTAAGTTGAAGGATAAGGGTAAGAGGGATTTGGCTTTAAGATATGAGTTTACTTTTCAGTTGAAAAGATTGGCTAAAAATAAAAAGCTTCCTTATAAGAGATATCAGATAGGTCCTGTATTTAGGGATGAGCCTGTAACTGGAAATAGGTGGAGGCAATTTACTCAATGTGATATAGATGTAGTTGGGGCAAGTGTTAAAGATGAGGCAGAAATTTTGAGGGCAACTTCAGATATTTTGAAGAAATTGAAGATTGATTTTGTGATTAATATTAATAATAGGAAATTGTTGAATGAGATTTTGGAAGAGTTGAAGATTTCTGAGAAAAATAAGTTGCAAGTAATTAATGAGATAGATAAGTTGGATAAGCTTTCTGAATCTGAGGTGAAAAGGAATTTGAAGAAGTATGGGGCTGAGAAACTTTTGGCTGTTTTTAAGAAGCCTGAGTCTTATTTTAAGAAGTATGAATCTTATGCGGATGTGAAGGAGTTGAAGAAGTTTTGTTTGTATTATGGGATAAAGGTTAATTTTCAGGCTTTTTTGGCGAGGGGTTTGTCTTATTATAATGGTTCTATTTTTGAAATTAAATCTAAGAATTTGAAAGAGACTATAATTGCTGGTGGTTCGTATATGGTGAATAATGTTCAGGCGACTGGGATTTCTTTGGGTTTGGAGAGATTGGAGCTTTTGGCTAATGTTTCTATGAATTATAAAAAGGTTTTAATTATTTCCTTGAATCAGGATAAGATTGCTGTTGGTGTTGCGGATAGTGTTCGTGAGTTAGGTATTCCTGTTCAGATTTTGTTTGGTAAAGTTGGAAAGGCTCTTGAGTATGCTAATTCTTTGGATATGCCTTTAGTTGTTTTTATTGGTGAAGAGGAAGTTAAGAAGGGGAAGGTTAAGTTGAAGAATATGAATAGTGGTAAGGAGAAGTTTGTTTTAATGTCTAAGTTGGGGAAGGAGTTGGAGGGATTGTAGTTGTGGGTGTTGGTGTAGGTTTGGTTGGTGGGTGTTGTGGGTTCTCGCGACTGGACAAGTCCAAGTCGCTTCACCTTGCAGTCTTGAAATCTTTTTAGAGATTTTATTGAGGTTATGAGTTTTCTTTTTGGTTGTTGATGAGATATATAGTTTGTGTTGCAATTAATTTTATTAATGTTTATGTTCGTCTAAATTTATGTCTGATCAAAAAATCCTTCCTGGAAATATTTATCTTAATATTACTAGGGCAAGTGCAACTCGTAAATTAAGAGTTGATATTTATAAGGTTCTTGATGGATCTCATATGTCTCATGGAATAAGTCATGGTAAGAATTATGGGAGTTTTTTTCTCCAAGATGAAAGGGGTTTGGATAGAGATTTGTCTGAAATGACTGTTTCAGAATTAGTTGAGATGGTGGAAGTTAATTTAGAATAATTTTATTCTCCATAAACTCTCTGCACCTTTTCTTTAAATTCTTTAAATGTTCCTTTTTTGATATGTTCTTTGGCTTGTTTGATTAAATTTTGTAAATAGTAAAGATTATGGTAAGATGCTAAATGTTTTCCTGTAGGTTCTTCTTGTTTTAAGAGAAATCTTATATAGGCTTTTGTGTAGTTTTTGCATGTTTTGCAATTGCAGTTTTTGTCTATAGGTGTTTTATCTGTTTCATATTTTTTGTTTAGGAGTTTGAGTTTTCCTTTTGATGTGAAGAGTGTTCCTCTTCTTGCGTTTTGAGTTGGAAGTCTTGAGTCGAATATATCTACTCCGTAGGAGATTGCTTCAAGTATTTCTGATGGGGAGCCTATTCCCATTAAGTAAACTGGTTTGTTGTTTGGAATGATTGTTTTTTGTTGTTTGACTATTTTCATTTCTTCTTGAAATGTTTCTCCCATTCCAAAACCTCCTATTGAGTATCCGTCAAAGTTGAGTTTTGTTAATTCTCGTGCTGATTGTTTTCTTAAATCTTTATGGATTCCTCCTTGAGTTATTCCGAAGAGAAGTTGTTTTTTTGTTTTATTCCTTTTTTCCCTTTCGGCATTATCAATCCCTATTAACCCACCCGTCCCACCCTTAATTGGGATAATGCCTAAACCTTTTTTACCCCTCCTTTGCAATTTGTCATGGGTTTCTTTACATCTTTTTGCCCAATTTGTTGTTAGATTTACTGCTGTTTGTATTTCTTTTTTTGAATCTTCATATAATGGCATTCTATCTAAACACATTGCAACATCGCTGTTGATGTCTGTTTGTATTTTCATGTTTTCTTCAGGTGTCATGAATATTTTTTCTCCTGAGATTGGGTTTTTGAATGTAACTCCTTTTTCATTTGATTTTATGTAGATTGATGGTGAATACATTTGAAATCCTCCGGAATCTGTGAAGTTTATTAATTGTGTGTTCATGAATTTTTTTATTCCTCCTAGTTTTTTTATTGTTTTTGTTCCAGGTCTTAAAGATAGAATGAATGCGTTTGAGATTGTTGCTGTTGCTCCTAGTTTTTTTAGTTGTGATTGTGTTAAGAATTTTGCTGCTGCTTTTGTTGAGACTGGCATAAAAAAAGGTGTTTGGATTTCTCCTGATTTTGTTATTAGTGTTGCGATTCTTGCTTTTGTTTTTTTGTCTTGATGGGTTATTGTGAATGGTTGCATGATTGGGATAAGTTTTGGTTGTTATTTAAGGTTTGGGTTGGGTTGGGTTGGTAGTTGGTTTTGGTTGGGTTGGGAATATTTCCAACCCTGCGGAAAGCCGGTTTCACCTTTTCCTTTCCGCACCTAGGTTTTGAAATCTTGTTAAAGAGTTCTTTTATGTAGGTGATGGAATTGATTTTTTTATAAGTTGGTTGAATTTTTTTAGTATAATAATACTTATATAATAAAAAATGTTTAAATTATAATGAAAGGAAAAAGTGAATGTGTGAAAAAACTTGAAGAACTGTTTAGAAAACGAAATAAGTGCGAGGCGAATGGACATCCTTTTGAACAAAATGTGCTGACTCCATATCAGGGTGGAAGTTCTCAGGTTTTTGTGAAGTGTAGTGGGTGTGAAGCACTCTATGATAGGCGTCCAACAAGTGACGAGGTAGAAGAATATTATAATCTTTTCAAATTAGAATTTCGATAAGTTTAATATAGAGAAAATAAACCTTTGCCTTTAGGCAAAGGACGTCGTTTTCTCTATCTCTTAAAAACAAGGGGCTGTTTCAAACCCACACCTTTAGGTGTGGGTGCCCCATTGTTTTTCAGATAGTGTTAGATTTATTGGGGTATGAGTTTTCTTTTTGATTGTTGATAGGATTGATTGTTGACAAGAGAAATATTTAGGAGATTATTAAGATTTGTGGAGAAAAGGAAAAGTGCGAGCATGGCTTTTCGTGGGGAATTGTATGAATTAATAATAAGTTTTATGCAGTTTCTCTTTCTTGATAGAGTCTGAAGAAATTATCTATTGGAGATTCTATTGGAGGACCCCATTTTTTTGCATTTTCTTTGTGATATTTTTTGACATCATCATCTTTTGCAAGAATTGTGAATTTGAAAAAAGTATGAAATACTTCTTGTTGTGTTGGGTCTGAGATTATTGAGGGTTGTGTTGGTTCATATTGTGGAGGGTTTGTTTCAGGGTTTGTGTTTACTTTTATTTCAATTGAAGATTGATAAGGGTTTGTTGTTAAAATTATTTTACTTTGAGGAGGGAATAGATAAAGTTTTCTGTCCCACCCTATGTATGGGCTTATTGTTTCTGTAAGTGGGCTTGTTAAATTGTCTTTTAGTATTTTATCTAGGACTTTTTTGTTTGATTTTGTGAATGTTAATTCTGGGTCTAGTTTTAGATTGTCGTATTTTTGGTCTAATTCTTGGTTGCTGTATTTTATGAATTGTTTTGCTCCTTCTTGGAGTTCTTTTAGTAAGTCTTCGTGATTTATTGGACCGGGATGAATAACTGGGAATCCTTTGAGTACCGGAGTTATGGTGCTTTGCATTGGTGTGTCTTTTATTAGATTGTAAAACTCTTGTTTATCCTTTCCATTTGGAAGATTTTCCCATGTTTGTTTTTCAAATGCAAATTGGGCATTAACTGTGTGAACTAGTCCTTTTGCTTTCATTACTGGTCTTGTGGCGATTATATGGTATTCTATTGGTTCTGTTGGTGTAGGTGTTGTTAATGAAGGGGTTTGATAGGGTGTTGAAATTGGTTCAGGAGTTGGGTTTGGTTTAGGGGTTAATGAAGGGGTTTGGTTTGGTGTATTTTTAGAACGTCTAGAACGTCTAGGGCTTGGTTCAGAGTGAGCATAAGTTGGTAGAATTAAAGTTGTTGCGGTTGTTGCGATTGTTGCAAGGGCAGTTCTTCTTGATATTAGTTTCATTTTCGTATATTTGTTTTATTTAATCAGAACTCTTTCCCAGGGGTAAAATTATAGTGTTTTTTGGGTTTTTAAAACTTGGGGTTTGGAGTATTGAGTATATAAAAATTTAAATAAATTAAAGTTATTAGATAGATATGAAATCAGAGGATTTAAAGAAAAAAACACCTTTTATGAGACAAGGGTTTTTGAATGATTTGGTTGGAAATTACTGTGATGAAAATGAATTAGATGAGGTAAAAGAAGCATTAAAATTAAAAAATTTGAAAGTAGTTAATGCAGGAGATAAATATTCTTTTATTTTGTTAAATGATTTATATTATTTTATTGAAATGAATTCAGATTATTTTGCACCTGGAATTATTGAAATTCCTGTATTTAGAGTGGAAGAGATGGATTTTGAAAATGATAGGTTAGAGTTATTAGGAGTAGATTCTGATAGAGATTCGCCATTAGTTCGGGGATTGTATTCAGTTGTTGAGAGGGATACTTATATTCCTTAAATAGGATTGATGATATTTGAGACTTTTATTTATTTATCAAAAGTATTTTATAGTTTAATATTTTGGTAGTATTATGGTTTATAAGATTAAGTTTTATTTTTTTTGGTTGGCTGTGATTTGTGTAGCTGTGTTTGGATTGCAGAATTTGCCTGGGATTCCAGGTTTTACTGATACGTTTGTTTTGAATGATAAGGCTGTTAATGATTTTCAGATTTGGAGGTTTGTTAGTGCAGTGTTTTTGCATGGGGGTGGAGGGCATTTGTTGTATAATATGTTTGCTCTTTTGCTTTTTGGATTTATTTTGGAAAGATTGATTGGTAGTAAGAGATTTTTGTTTGTGTTTTTTGTAAGTGGTATTATTGGAAATTTGATTGGTGTTAATTTTTATAATTCTTCGCTTGGTGCGAGTGGAGCTATTTATGGGATTTTGGGTTGTATTATTATTTTGCGTCCAATGATGATGGTTTGGGCTTTTGGAGTTATTGTTCCTATTTTTGTTGCAGGGATTTTTTGGATTATTGGAGATATTATGGGTGTGTTTGGTTTTGGTGATGAAGGAGTTGGGCGATTTGCTCATCTTGGTGGGATTTTTGTTGGGTTTGTGATGGGCTTGTGGTGGAGGTTTGGTGGTGGTTGGAAGGTTGTTGATAAAAAAGAAAAAGTTGAAATTTCTGAAGAGGTTGTTGATAAGTCTATTGAGGAGTTTGAGAGGATTTATATGAGAGGTTAATTTTAAATAGTTGTTTTGTTTATTTTTAAAAAGAGAAAGGAGGTAAAATGGGATTTTTTAGTGATAAGGTGAAAAATATAGATGCGTTTGATGTAGCTCTGATTAAGTTATCTGTGGCTGCTTTTACATTGTTTGTTATAACAATTTGGCAAGGGGCTATGGATTGGGTGCATTCAGTAAATACTTGGTATTTTCTTGTAGCATTTGTAATTTTTGCGATAAGGCCTGTGTATAGGTCTTATTTTAAGTAATGTTTAGTTGTTTTTTTATTTTTATTTATTTTGTTTATTGGAGTTAAGATGAGAAAAAGAAAGTTGAGTAAGAGAAGGATGAGTAAGGAGTTGAGAATATTGGTTTGGAGTTTTTTAATTGGAATTGTTTCTATGGTTGGACATAATTTGTTTTATGCTCTTGGTGAGGTGTTTTCTGGTTTTGGAATTTTCTTTGAAGTGTTGTCGGTGATTTTGTTTTTCTTGACTTTGATTTCTGCTTTTTTGTTTTTTATTGTTGTTATTTATGTTGGTGTTAAGTATTTGATTTTTGGAAAACCTAGGGATGGTTGGAAAATTGGTTGGATAGGTTTGGTTTTGATGGTTTTCTTTTTAATTGTTGGGATGAATAGTTTGTGGTTTTATGTTTTTGCTGGTGTGTTGATTTTGTTTTTTATAGGTAGAATTGTTAGGTAGATTGGCTTTTCACTATGAACACTATTCTTCAATATATGAATAGTATCCCAATATAGTCCTTTTTATTAAGATTAATTCTCTATAGATAGTATGAGTTCAGTTCAATTAGAAAAGACATTGGGACAGGAGATTTATGAGTTTTGTTTAGATAGTCATAGGATTGTTGATTTGGATATGTTTAAGAGGGAGTGTGGTGGGTATGGTGGTTCTTTGGATATGTTATTAGAGGAATATAATGCGGGGATTGTTAAGGCTCGGGGTGTTTTGGAGGATTCTCCTATTGATGTTGAAGGAGAGTGGAAGAGTTATAGGGAGTTAAGGGAGATTGCTAATTCATTAGAAACTGGTTATGGTTTGTCTGGTTTAGAGATGGGTGAGATATTAGATTATGGATATAAGCCTTTTAAGAAAAGGGAAAAAGAAGGGATTGTTGAATATTGGGTTGATTATGGTCCTTGTTCGGATGATTCTGCAAAATATGGTAGTTGTTTTTGTTCTTTTGTTCCAAATGATAAGTTTGATATCTGGAAAGGGGCTTTTAATGATTTGAATAATTATTCTGGGATGGTTGGGGTTTTAGGTGGGATGAAGGGTGATGGTGGGATGAGTGTGGAAAGTGATTTTTGAGAATATAAATCTTTAATAATTTGATTATTGTGGTTGTTATAATGAAGCCGATAAATTTAAACATGGAGCTTGATTTTTTTGATGTTTATAGAAGGCTTTCTTGTGATTATTTTGATGTTGTGGAGAGGACTATTTCTGAGAGACTTTCTCCGACTACGTTGAGGAGTCCTGAGCGTTTGGAGAGTGCGTCTGAGTCTATTGATAATGTTTTGCATTATTGTGTTGATAATTTGAAGAGTATTTTTCCTGGTTCTGGAATTTTTTGGGATGATCAAAGAGAGGATGCTCCTGAATATGGGTGTTGTCCGCGTGTTGTGGTGGATGTTGTTGATGGGGCGAGAAATCTTCAAAAGGGTGGGACAGAGGTTTCGTCTACTTTGGCGATTGTAAGGGGAGATGATATTCCTCTTGCAATAGTTTCTTATCCGTTTGGTAAGGAGAGGATTGTCGATGTTAATGGGGAGGTTTATTGGATACCGAATCATATAGAGAAGAGGGTTGATTTTATTAGGGGGGAGATTGATAGGTATAGGGCATTGCCTTGGAAGCCTAAGGAAATGTTGGAGGATTTTAGGGTTTCTGAAAGGTATGATGTTCTTGATGATGATATTAGGGAGAGGTTGGATGAGTTGAGGTATAAAGTTAATGGGACTATTATAAGGCCGGCTGGTTCTCTTGCGAAAATGCTTATGGCGATTGTGTCTGGTTCGTGCGATGTTTTTATAACTCGGAAGAAAAATCGTCCTATTAATTTTTATGATTATCTTGCTCCTTATAATATAATTAAGGATATAGGTGGAGTGTTTACTGATTTGGATGGTAATGAGCCTGATGGGATTTCGGATATGGATGGGATAATTGCTGGTTCTTGTGTTGAGAATTATGAGATGTTTGTTGGGTGGATGGGTGGTGATGAAGGGATGGGTTTGGTGGGGAAGAAGGCTGAATGGGAAATTGGGGGTTTGTTGGGTTTTTGAGTGGTGGAAAATAATTCTGTTTTTGAGAATTAGGAGGGTTGTGGGGTTTCTAAAGGGGAAGTGAGGGGTTTTGGGGGTGGATGGGGAGAAAGAGTTAAATACTTCTAGTTAGTAACAAATTTAAGAATATGGAGAATAGAATTAAGAAGGCAGGGTTTGAGTTGGGTGAGGAGTTGGATGTTGAGGTTAAGGATGGGGAAGTTAGGTTGAGGAGGAAATAGTTTATTAGTTTTTAGTAGTGATATAAACTTAAATAATCTTGATTTATTGATAGTTTATGAAAAAGATGTTTGCAATATTTATTTTATTTTTAATAATTGTTAATTTGAGTTTAATTCAAGCTTCTGTTCATGGAAATGTTTATAAGATAAATGAAGATATTGGGGGACCAATTGTTAATGCTACGATTATATTTTATTCAGTAGATAATGAAACTTATGAAATACTATCGGATAACGAAGGTTCATTTTACTTAGGAGGTAATAATGAGAATTTAAAAAGCATTGAAGTATATATTGAAGAATGTTTAGTTTTTCAAAATAATTTAAATATCTTTACAAAAGAAAATTTAAGTTTTGATGTTTCTATTTTTGATATAAGTTTTTGTAAGAGAGAAAAATCTAAAGGAGAGATATCTTCTTTTGCATATACTCCTAGTTGCTCCAATTTTCCGAATAGTTTGGTTTATGGGCCAAGCAGTAAAGATCAAACAGAAACACCAATTATTTTAGTTCATGGTTGGAGTAACGATGCGGATTCAAGTATGAGTGGTTGGGGAAGTTTAGATTATGAATTAGATAAAGATTATGATGTATTTAGATTACAATATTGGCCTGCTAATCTTAGTAATAGAAAAAATGCGTTCATTGTTGATTATGAAATTAATCGATTGCTTAATGCTTATTATTCTGAACAGGATTATTTTAATGTAATTTCTCATAGTATGGGTGGTTTAGCAGTAAGAGGATATATTCAAGGGCTTGCCAAAAGTTGTAATGGTAATACGAAGTCTTATAGAGATAATATTGATAATTATGTAATAGTTGCAAGTCCAATGAAAGGAACTTATTTCACAAATTTAATTAATGGAATTACAGATATTGATTTAACAAATGATCATCCCAATTGCCAAAAATTTATAGAAGGAGATTACTTAGGAGTTCCTAATTTAGAAGGAAAGAGTGAAGCAACTTTAGATATGGAAATTGGTAGTGATTTTACATGGAATTTAAATAAAAATGAGATTAATTCAAATGTAAATTATTTGTCTATATCTGGATCTAAAATATTAGATAGAGTTACAGATCCTCTAGATTTTGTTTATGATTATTGTCTATCTAATAGGGCACAAATTAATGATTGGGTTGTTTCATTACCTAGTTCTAATCTGGCTAAAAAAGGTTACCTGATGATTCTTATGGATAAATTCCATACTTCTCCTTTTTTGGAAGTAGGTATTGGTGACTCTAGAAACACTGCAAAATTATCCACATTATTTTTTCAAGGAAAATTAAATTATAATTCTGCAAATGAGATATTGGATAAAAATATAGGCGAAGCATATTACTCAAAACAAGAATTAAATCCAGATATGCCTGATGAATTTTATCATAGATCTATGGTAATCTTAGAAATAGATAATTCAGAAATAAATATAAATAAAGTAGAATTAAAAGATAATCACAATGATTTTTATAAATTAGAAAAAAATATAAATACTGGACGATGGTTTTATGTAAATCTTCTTTCGGGGCAAAATACTTTAAATTTTGATACAACACTCCCTAATGGAAGAAAGTATGTTTATATTAATGATAAATGGACTAATTATAACTTTATATTAAATCCTCAAAATGATTTTATTAATATTAATTTAGATAAAGATTCTGATAATTATGACCTTCAAAATGTTGGTGGTTCTGATTGCAACGACGAAAATCCTAATATTAACCCAAGTATGGATGAATTATGTAATGATATTGATGATGATTGTGATGAGGATATTGATGAAACTTTTTATGATAAGGGGAATGTTTGTTATAATGGAATTGGGGAATGTAAGGTAGATGGGGAGATGGTTTGTTCAGTGGATGGTGGAAAAACTGAATGTAATGCTGTTGAGGGATTGCCTGTTGTTGAGATTTGTGATGATGACTTAGATAATGATTGTGATGGATTAATTGATTATCAAGATGGAGAAGATTGTATTGAAGATATCTCTCTTTGTGAAATTAATCTCCCTAAAGAAGAGATCTATCCTCTTCGTAGAATTCCTTTTGATATTCAAGCAACGGAAAAATTATCTAGGATAGAATATATAGATTATTCAGATTCTCGTCCTCGTTGGAAAAAGTTATGTTCTAAATGTGATAAATATGATAGAGAGAAAAGTTTTAAAGAAGGAGAGCATGAAGTTAAAATAAAATGTACTCCTTATATTGGAGTGTCTGAGATTTATGAAGTTAATTTTTTTAATGATTATACTGAACCTAAAATATCTAAAGTAGAACCAAAGAGGAATGCTTATACTAATGGGGATGATTTTTATATTAAGTTTAAAGAAAAACTTCCAAAAGATTTTCAATTTTCTTTAGGAAATGAATTGATAGAAAAAGAGGATTGCTCAGAGTCAAGAGGATATTATGAATGTTATTTTAATATGAATCTTTCACAATATAATAATCAGGGAATATTTTATTCTTTTAGTATTGAAGATTATGCAGGAAATAAGGATAAATCTAAACCTCTAAAGGTTAATGTAGATATGACTAATCCAGTTATAAATAATTTTGATAATTTTTATGAGTTTAATGGTAAATATATTTATTTTGATATTTCAATAACTGAGAAGAATTTTGATGAGGCTGTTTTGAAGTATGATTATCGTGGTAGAACTAAGGAGAAGAGGTTGTGTTCTAGGTTGAGGGGTGGGAAATGCGAAAAGAAATTCAGATTTAAAAGTAGTTATAAGAATATGAAGTTGATTGTTAAGGATGAGGCGGGGAATAAGGTTGAGGTTCCTATGATTTTGGTATTTTAATAATTTTCAAAACCTCGACACCATGTTTTTTTAATCTTTCTCTTGGGCGATTTTGAAGTGGGAGATCTTTGATTTTCATTCTTCTTTTTGTTTTATGTTGATATTATTAGGAAACCGAAAGATTTTTATATATATTTATATTATATATATCAAGCAGTAATGCGCTTTGGCGCTTCGCGATTTATCGCGTGGCAATATTGGTCACGGCTCTTAGAGCTCTGGTTACTGCCTATTTTTTTATAATCTTGATAAAACCTATATCTCTATAGAGAGCACCTTACTAATCCCCTCCTGCATACTCACCCCATATAAAATATCACTCGACTCACTAATAATCGAATCATTATGTGTAATCACAATATATTGCCCTTGTTTCATATTCTTTTTGAACAAATAAGCAAGTTTCTCACTATTTCTTCTATCTAATGCGGCATCAATTTCATCAAAGATATAGAAACAATAAGGTTTGAGTTCTTGAATTGCGAATATCAATGATAAAGCCACAAGGGTCTGTTCTCCTCCTGATAAAGACGTGACATCAAAGATTTTCCTACCTGACATTCTTACGATGATGTTTAATCCTTTTTCAAAGACATCTTTTTTATCTTGGGGTTCTATTGTTACGATTCCTTTGGTGCTGAGTTGACTAAAATTACGAGAGAATAGGGTGTTGATATCTTTTAATGTTGTTAGAAATGCTTTCTTTTTCTTTTTATCTATTTGTTCAATGATTTTTAGGATTTCTAATTTTTCTTCATCTAATTGGTTTACTTTTTCTTTTATTTTGTCGTATTGTTCTTTGATGCCTTCGTAAACTTCTAATGCTCTAAGGTTGACGTTTCCTATTCTGTTAAGTGTGTTTTCTGAGTTGTTTAGTTTTTCTTTTAGTTTTTCTAAGGGTAGGCTGATGAATTCGATATCTGCGAATTCTTCTAAATCTTGTTTAAATGTGTCGATTCTTGCAGTGATTTGTGCTTTGATAATCATAAGGTTGTTTATATCATTTTCAATTAATCTTTTGTTGTTCTGGACTTTCATTAATTCTGTTTCTAAAATTCTTGATTTGTCTTGAAGGATGTTTTTTTCTTCAAACATTTTTTGATATTTATTTTTTAATTTATCTGCTTGACTTTCTTTTATATTTGTTTTTTCTTGCTTTTCTTCTATTGTGATTGTGATTTCTTTTAGGTCTTCTGTGATTTCTTGTTTATCTCTAATGTTTTGTTTAATTGCTAATTTTATTCTCTCTAGTTCTCTTTGTTTGGTTGTTATTTCTGCTCCTAAGTTTCTTTCTTCTGTTCTTTCTAATTCATTAACTTCTAATTTTAATTTTTCATAATCTTCTTCACTCATTTTAATTTTAGAGAATTGATTTTCTAGTGTTTGTTTTTTTGTTTTAAGATTCTTTAATTCTTTTTCTAAATCTTGGATTTGTTCTGAATCTCTTTTTAATTGTTGTTTTTTGTCCTCGATTGTTTGTAATTTTACTATGTCTATGTTTCTTGTATTTATTTCCATTGCTTGTTTTGCTATTGTTTGTTTTAATTCTGATAGGGTGTTTTTGTTTTCTTTAATTTTTTCTTGTGTTGTTTGAATTAATTGTTTTGATGTTTGAATTATTTTATCTGATTTATCTTTGACTTCTTTTATATGTTTTTCTGTGATGTTTGTTTTACATAATGGACATGTGTCTAATTCTGAGACTTGTTTTTTTATTTTTTCAGCTTCACTTATTTTTTGTTCTTCTACTGCGAATATTTTTTCTTTTTCTATTAGTTTTGTTTCTATTTCTTGGTTTTTTTGTTTGTTTGATTCTAAATCTGAGTTTAGGTGGATAAGTGCTTGTTTGTGGTGATTTATTGATGTTGTAGTTCTATTAGCTCCACCCCTTTTTTCAAACGTCATTTTATTATTTGTTGCACCCGCCCGCGAACCACCCTTAAATGAATGACGTTTGAAATCTCCACCCCCAATAGCATGATTTTCAAACTCTCCTTTTATTTTAATTTCTTTCTCAATCTGTTCAATCTGTTCAACAATAAAGTTTGATTCATTCTTTAGTCTTTGAATTTGTCTTTCTTTGTCTTGAATTTGATTTGTGGTTGTTGAGATGTTTGATTTGATTAAAAGATATTGTCTTTTTAGATTGTCTAGTTCTTCGAGTTTTTGTTTTTTTGATTCTAATTCTTGTTTTTTGTTTTTACCTCTTTCTTTTGACATTTCTTGGATTTCTACTTGGGACATGTTTATTGTTTCTTCTAAGCTTTGTTTTCTTCTATTTAGTTCTATTAATTGGTTTTCAAAGTTTTCTTTTCTTGCGATTAGTCCTGCTGTTTCTTGTTTTAATGTTGAGATTTCTTCTGCTAATGTATCTTGTTCAAGTCCTGATGATTGTTGGATTGTTTTAGTAATGTGATCAACTTTTTGATTTAAGATATTTATTTCTTTATCTCTGTTTTGCATGTGCATTTCTTTTTCTTTTATTTCTTTTTTCTTTGTTTCAATTTTGTTTTGGTTTTCTTTTGATTCTTTTTCTTTTTCTTGGATGTTTTTATTTATTATTGATGCTTTGCATCTTTTGACTGTTTCTTGTAGTTTTTTGAATCTTAGTGCTTGTTCTCTTTCGTTTTCTAAATTTCTTAGATAGTTTGTTCTTTCTCTTAAGACTGCATTTATTTGTTTGAGTTTTTCGTTTGTTCTATCTAGTTCTTTTAGTGATTTTTCTTTTCGCATTTCGTAGACAGATATTCCTGCAACTTCCTCTATTACTTTTCTTCTTTCTTCGGGGTTCATTTTAACGAATCTTTGTATTTCTCCTTGAAGGATTATATTGAATCCATGAGGATCTATTCCTGCGTGGCTTAGGAGTTCTATTACTTCTTGTCTTGTTTTTGTGTTTTCGTTTATCTTGTATATTGATTGTCCGTTTTTCTTTACTATTCTTTTTATTGATATTTCTTGGTTATCTAATGCAAATGTTTTGTCTTTGTTGTCAAAAATTATTTCTACATGTGCTTTGTTGCTTGATTTGAAGAATTTGTTTCCAGAGAATATTAGGTGTGATGCTTTTGCTGCTCGCATTGATTTGATGCTGAGGCGTCCTAAGACAAAGCAGAGTGCGTCTGTTACGTTTGATTTTCCTGAGCCGTTTGGACCTACGACTATGTTCATGTGTGGGTCTAGATTGATGGTTGTTTCTCTTGCAAAACTTTTGAATCCTTTCATTACTAGGCGTTTTATGTAAGCGATCGTATGAAACCTAAGGTTTCCTAACAAGTCACCTTCCTAATTTTTCGATTTTAATAAAATTAAAATCTCTTACTAAAACGCTTTGCGTTTTAGGATGATGCAGTTGTTGTAGGGTTTACCTTTTTTGTTTAATGTTGTTAGAAGGAAAAGAAGGTTTTTAAGTTTTGGTGGGGTTTGGTTGATGGTTTATTGGTTGGATGGTTGTTGTTCCACCCCTTCGGAAAGCCGTGCTTTGCACTTTCCCTTTCCGAACCGTTGCAGTCTTGAAATGTTGATGGGGGTTTAGTTTTTGAGAAGGAGGTTTTCTTAATGGTTATAGGTTTTTTATAGTATAATAATATTTATTAATGGCTTAATCTTTGGATTTGTATGGCTTCAGAAAAACCAAGAGGATATTATACTCGAGCTTATAGGGAAGGTGTTCCTTTAGAGACTATTGAAAAGTCTTTGGCTATTAGTACTGAGGAGGCTATTCATCGGTTTCTTCCAAAATCTATTAGAAATAAAATTGTGGATAATGGTGATTATGTTTTGAATCCTCAAACTCGTGGAAGAAAATCCTCTAATGCTCTTTTTTGTCTTGGTAGTATGCATGAATATTCTAAAGAGTTTTGTAGGACTGAAGAGGGCAAGATTTGGTATCAATCTCATATTCCTAATTTGGCTTTGATTGCTGCAGAAACAGGTGATGATGCTAGGAAACATGCTAGGAAAATACGTGAAGGTGAGGCTAGAACTCGGGCAAAAACTCGTGGGTGTAAGTTTATAGGGTGAGGTTTAGTTTTTAAGATTGATTTTTTTTGATAATTGAGTGGTTAGGATATTCTAGAAGCCCTAAATATTTATTAAGTTGAATTTTATTTATTTGGGTATGAGTAATTTGGATTTAATGTTATGTGAAGAGATTTCATTGTTTAAGGATATTCCTTTGAAGAGGGTTCTTGAATATAATAGGATGGATTTTAGGTTGGCGATTCGTAGGTTTTTTAAAAAAGATGTTAGAAATAAGTTGATTGAAGAGGGGAAATATTTTGTAAATCCTCAAAATGATGATGAAAGATTGATTAATGCGAATTTTAGTTTGAATATATCTGATTATAAAAAAGAATTTTATTTGACTGAAGGAGGAAGATGGTGGTATGAGTCTCAATCTTTGGAGGGTTCAGAGGATGTTGATTGTAGGAAGGGTTTGAAGGGTGGCAGGGTTTGATGGTTGATTATAATAGAGTCTTTTGATATCTTTTTTCTTTTTCTGCGATTTTTTTATAGGTGTTCCAGGTTTTTCTGAAAATTTCTGGAGTTTTGTCCCAGTTATCTTTTATGAATTCCTTTGTTTTAGGATCTGCAGGATATCCTGAACCTGTTTTTCCGTATTTTTCTTTTAATTTATCCATTTGATTTTCTCTTTCTACTTTTGCGAGGATTGAACCTGCTGAGCATACTGGATAGATTGCATCTGCTTTATGTTCTACAATTAGTTTTATTGATTTGTTTTCTAGAAGATTTTTTAGATATTCTGTGAATTTTGCTGGGTTTGTGCTTGGGCAGTCAATTATTGCAACATCTGGTTTTAGTGAGTTGATTATTTCAGCTTGTTTGTGAGCTTCGAGCCAATTGAGGTTTAAGTCTGTTGAGTTTAATGCTGCATCGATTTCTTCAGGGTTTGCGATGACTATTTTATGTTGAAAGTTATCTCTTAGGTGTTTGTCTAATTTTAATCTTTTTTTATGTGGAATGAGTTTTGAATCTTTGACTTCTCCGAGCATGGCTTCTCTGCCTTCTTCTATCATTACTCCTGCCATTACTAATGGGCCAATTACTGGACCTCTTCCTGCTTCGTCGATTCCTAAAACTTTTGTCATTTTGAAATTTGCTTTGCGAAATCATTACCCATTAACCCACCCGTCCCACCCTTAATGGGGGTAATGATTTCTTATTAAAGTTATTTTAATAAATATTGAAGGAGGTTTATAAATTTATATAGAATTTTAATAGCGGGGGCGGTCCTAAAAATTTCTTGTAGAAATTTTGGGAACTTCAACTCTTTTTTTTGATATCGAGTTGAAGTGATTTGAACCTCAAATCCCTTTTTAATAGCGGGGGCGGGATTTGAACCGCGCGACCTCCGGGTTATGGGCCCGGCGAGAACTCCAGACTTCTCCACCCCGCTATAGTTAGTTATATTATAATGATTTAGGTTGTGTTTATAAAAGTAACTATTTGTTGGTTTTTTTGTATAGTATAAATCTTTAAATAGAGGTTTATTTATTGATATTGAATATGACAGAGATACTGAAGTTTAAGATAGGGAATTTGGAGATGCAGGGAATTGTTGGGGCAATGGGGGTTGGAAATACTGGGCCTAATTTTATTAATTCTCTTTATGAGGCTGGTAAAAAAGAAGGTGTGCCGAATTTTTTAGGGACTTTGTCAGCTGTTGGTGGAGGAATTTTGAAAGGTTATTTTAGAGATGCTTTAAGGGATAGTGGTGAAGAAAGGTGGAGAATTCATAATTTAATTGCTAATAGTGAAGGTGCTAAAAAAGAAGAATGGGAGGGAGTGATGAAGGAATTACTTTCTGAATTATATATTGAGGCAGATAATAAATCTCTTAGGGAAGATCTTCAAGCAATAAGGGGTCCAAAGGCATTAAATTTGATGTTTGCTACTCAAAATTATGATGAGCTTGCTAGAACGGCTGTTGATGAAGGTGTTGATTTAATTGTTACTGGGGCTGGGCCTGCACTGAGACTTCCAAAAATTATTTCTGCTGATTCTGATGTGTTGCTTGGTGCGATTGTTAATGGTGGAAGAACTGCTGAAAAATATTGTAAATCTTGGGGTAAATATGGACATTCTCCTGATGTGATTATTGGGGAAGGGCCCAAGGCAGGAGGCCATGATGCCTATACTCTTGAACAATTAGCAGATCCGGATTTTGTTGAAAAAGGTCTTGAGAAAATATTTAGGGAGATTGTGCAAGCTACAAAGGGTTATAGTACAATTAGGGGGGAAAGTATTCCTATTCTTCTTGCTGGAGGGGCCTTTTATGGTGGAGATATGAAGAAGATTTTGAGTTGGGAAGAAGATGGGATAAAACCTTTAGGTCTTCAAATGTCTACAAGATGGCTTTGTGCAAGTGATGCTTCTGATGAACATAAACAGGCTTGTATTGATGCTGATGAAAGATCGATAATTAAAAGCCCTGTAGGATATCCTGGAAGTGCTATTGAAAATGAGTTTATACGTAAAGTTAGAGAAGGAGAGAGGCATCCAACTGGTTGTGCATACCATTGTCTTAGGACTTGTAATCCTGATGAGGCACCTTATTGTATTGCAAAAGCATTGATAAATACAAGAAATGGGAATGTTGATGAAGGAGTACTTTTTGCAGGATATAATGTTAAGCATTGTTCAAATGAAAATTTTAGAAGAAATGGTAGATTTACAAATTCTGAAGAGGTTTCGAGAGATTTGGCTAGGGAATATAGAGTTGCTGCAGGGAGTAGTTAAATGGTGTCTGGATTGAAACGAGTGGTTGTTACGGGAATGGGAATGGTTACTCCGCTTGGGAGAAGTGTTGATGAGAATTGGGAGAGGTTGTTGAATGGCGAGACATCTATTAGAGATGTTAGAGATACTCATCCTTATCTTGAAGATTATGATGTGCAGATTGGTTCTATGTTTGGCGAGGTAAGGGGGAAGAAGATAGTTGGTTTTGAAATTGATTCTGAGAAAGTTGGAATTAGTAGCAAGGATGCAAGAAGGATGTGTGAAAATACTGCTGTTGCTTTTGAGGCTGCTTATGAGGCTATTGAAGATTCTGGATTGGATGTTGAAAAAGTTGGTAGGTATACTGGAGTTATGGTTGGGGCTGGATTTGGTGGGATAAAAATGATTGAAGAGAATACTGAGAAAAGATTGGCTAAGGGAATTGAAAGGGTTAATAAGTTAGTTGCACCAATGGCTATTCCGGGTACTGCCGCTGTTGAAATTGCTCGTCATAATAAGTTTAGAAGAGTTGTTGGTTCTGGTGCTTATGCTTGTGCAAGTGGTCTGGAAAATCCAATAGATGGATTGTTGAGGATTGTTACTGGAGATGCAAAGGTAATGGTTTGTGGGGGGACTAATGAAATTTCTCCAATAATTGTTGCAGGATTTGGTAATTCTCGCGCGTTAATGAAAAATAAGGATTATGCTCCTGAATGTTCTTCAAGGCCTTTTGATAAAGGTAGAGGAGGATTTGTTTTAGGTGATGGTGCAGGAATTTTAGTTTTAGAAGAATTAGAACATGCGAAAAAAAGGAATGCGAGGATTTATGCAGAGATTTTAGGATATAGCACGACTAATGATTGTTTTCATGCGACTGCTTCTAATCCTAATGGTGAATGGGCTGGCGAGGGTATGAGGGAAGCTTTGGAAAGAGCTAAGTTAAATCCTTGTGATATTAATTATATTAATGCTCATGGAACTGGGACGAAAAATGATGCTGTTGAGAGTCAAGTTATAAAAAATGTTTTTGGAGATTATACTAAAAGTATTCCTGTTAATTCTATTAAGTCTATGTTGGGGCATGGTCTTAATGGTGATGGTGCTTTAAAACTAATTGATACAATTAAATCTATGAATGAGGGCTGGGTTCATCCTACGAGAAATTTAGATAATGTGGATTTTGATGGTGGATGTATTTTGGAAGATTATGTTAAAGGTTGTGCTAAGAAGCATAAGATTGATTATGCTATGGTAAATGCTTTTGCCTTTGGTGGTAGAAATACTTTTATGGTTTTGGGTTCTAGAGAAATTATTTAATATTTTGAAAAGTGTGGGTTGATTATTTTTGTAAGAATTGCATGATGTGAATGGTTAAGATAGTGAATCCCATTGTTACTCTTGTGGCTCTTGTGAATTGTCCTTTTAATGATTTATTATGATTTTTGAAGATTTTTATTGAACCTTCTGTGATTAAAAACAGAGATGCTATTATTGCTAATATGTCTATAGCAATAGGGTCGAAATAACTGCAACTTCTTTGAAGGGTTTCTTTATTTCTAATCTGAATGCTAACTGCTAATGAAACAATTATTAGGGTGAGTATTAGTGTAAATAAGAGGGTTTTGTGTAAGTTTTTCATTTTTAATTTAAGTTTTTTTAGTTTTTAAATATTGGGTATGAAATATATTTTTTAGAGTATATGTTATTCAGAGAATTAAAAATTCTCTGACTAAGAAAAACTTGCTATGTGCCCTATAGTTTTTCTTATTTTGTTACCCTTTAGTGAGACTTTCTATAGGGAAGGTTTAAAAAAGAAAATTTGTCTTGGGTTTTATGGAAATAAGAACAAAAAAATTACGTGGGAAAACAACTGTAAAGATGTTGACTGGCGGACGTGTAGATCAAGTTAGAATCCATAGCGATATGTATGATGCAGATAGTGATAAAGTTTCTATTTGTTTCAGAGGAAGAATTAGTTCTGGAATTATCCAGATGACTAAGGAAGAAGCTAGTGATTTATATCGGACTTTGGGTAAGACTGGTTTTTTGAAAGCTAAGAAAGATTAGTTTTGAATGTTAGTTGTAATAGTTAAGTTTAATAAATAGATTTTTATTTTATTTTTGGAATATTTAGAATTTTATTCAAAGAATCCTTTTTGCATAAAAAGACGCACATTATAACCTAATCCAAATCCAATAAACAGCATTCCAATAAGTTGATTGCTATTTGAAAGGGCAATTCCCACTACTACTAAACCAGCTCCCATAAATGTGTCTTGAATTTTCATTTTTCGAAAAACCCCTTACCAATAATTATTCCTGCACCAACTCCAATGAATAATACCATTAATGTTCCCACCCTTCCTTTAGAGAGTAATATTCCTATTAATGGGATAATGCACATTATACCTATAAATGATAATTTTGGAATTGTTATTGTTTCTTTATTTATTTGTTTTTTTGTTTTTGCCATTTGTCTTTAGTATTTTAATAAAATTAATTAGTAATATAAAACTTCCTATTACTGCGAGGATTCCGAAGACATCAAACCATATTGTAGGTTTTAGCTGATTACTGAAGAACATTATTGGGAATAAAAGAAAAAATCCAAACCACATTATTTTTTCAGGTTTTATGTTTGCTTTTTTTTGAATGAATAATGCTATGAGAAGTCCTAGTCCTGAGCCAACTGCTATCCATATTCCTAATTCATCTTTCATGAGTCCTACTATTATTCCTACTGCAGCTCCAATTAAAAAGTATGTCCAAAATTCTTTGTGTTTCATTTTAGGTATTTAATCTTTCATAAATGTTTTGATTAGTCCGAAAAGGATGAAACCTATTCCAAGTCCAATCATTGTTCCGACTGCAGTGTTGTTGTAGTAGATTCCAAGTCCTATTCCTATCATTAGTGAACCCACGAAAACTAGTCCGCCTGCAGTGTCTGACTTTGATTTATTTTTTTGTTTTGCCATTGTATATTCTGGGAAATATATTTTATAAATGTTGTGATGGTTTTTAAGAGGAAGGTTTAAATGTATTAGGGTTTTTAATTAAAGATGAAGATTGATTTAAATATATCACAAAAACAAGCTGTAAATCTTTTGAGATTTTTATATCCTCTTTGGGCTTTGGTTGGATTGTTTAGTATTGCATATATTCCTAGTAAATTTATTGTATCTGGAGATGCTATTGTTACTGCGAATAATATTATTGCTAATGGATTATTATTCCGTTTAGGGATTGCTGGAAATCTTTTAACTCATTTAATTCATATAATTGTTGTTTTGATTTTATATCAATTATTTAAATCAGTTGATAAAAAACAGGCTATGCTTATAGTTATCCTTGGTTTGATTGGAGTTCCTATTGCAATGTTTAATGAAGTTTTCAAGGCTGCAGCATTATTATTGATAAATAATCCTGAACAAATGATGTTCTTTCTAGATTTACATGGTATGGGAATAATTATTGCATCTGTGTTTTGGGGGTTATGGTTAATACCTCAAGGAATGTTAATTTACAAATCTGGATATTTTCCAAAAATATTTGGGCATTTAATGATTATTGCAGGAGTTGCATATACTACTATGGCTTTTGTTCAGATTATTTTTCCGCATCTCACAACAGTTATTTCGATGTTAGAGATGATAACTATGGGTGAAGTCTTATTTATGATTTGGGTTTTGTTTAAGGGTGCAAAGTTATCTGGTGATGGTGTTGATGTGGAGAAGATGAGTGAAGGAGAAGTTGTTAGTTTTGATTGATGAATGATTTCGATAATCTTTTAAAGTATGTTTTGTAATGTATATAATGGTAAAAGAAAAAAAGAAGTTAATTGAAAAAAGGAAATCAATCTTTGATTCATGGTGGTTTAATGTAATTATGGGTGTTGTGGCCGTGGTGGCGCTTGGTGATAATATTGTTGTAGGTTATCAATCTGGGAGTTATCAATATATTAGGATTGTTATTTGGGTGGTTCTTAGTTATCATTTTATTCGAGAGGTTGTGAAGAAGAGATAATTCTTAAATTTCATAACGCAAAGCTTTAAATTATCTTAATTTCTATGTTTTTATAAGCCATACCCTTGGCATGACCTTTTCAAGGCCTCCATCGCACTCAGAAAATTTTTGAAATTTTCTGATTCTTCGATTCTAAAGAATCTTCAGATAATGTTATTGCATGACTATTCTATTATCGATGGATTTATAAAACAGATTTGCTATGCAAATCTGAATAAGCCACCATCGCATAATGGTATTGCACCGGCTTGCTAAGCCGGGCCCTTCGGGGCTCCCCGGTTCGATTCCGGGTGGTGGCGTTGGAATCTCACTTTTGGTTTCCCTGTGGGGATGACTCAACTTCGGTTGAGCCGCGATTCCGGGTGGTGGTGTATTTTAATTTATTAACAACTTTTATAAATATACTTTGCCTCTTTTATTTAGGTAAAAAAGATGGTAGAGTTAGAAGTTGAAGTTAAGGTTCGTTTGAGTGATAAGGAGGCTGTTGAGCTTCGGAAAAAGATAAAGAAGATTGCGAATTTTAAGAAAAAGGAATCTCGGACTGATGATTATTTTGCGATTAAGAGAAAGGGTTATCCTAAGAAGGCGTTTCGGATTCGGAAGGCTGGGGGCGAGTATGTTGTTAATTTTAAAAAATGGTTGACGCAGTATTGGGATAGGCAAATTGTTGTTAAGGAAGAGTATGAGTTTAAGACGTTGCATCCTGATGAGTTTCTTGTTTTGATGGATGATTTGGGTTTTAAACAATGGTTAAAGAAATTTAAGACAACAGAGAAATATACTTATAAGAAAGATAAGAGGGTGATTATTGAGATTAATTTTGTGAGGCATCTTGGTTATTTTATGGAGATGGAATATATTGCTAAGCCTAGTGAGATGATGAAAGCGAAGAAGAAATTGAGAGATGTTTTGGATGAGTTGGGGATTCGGCAGAAACAGGTTACGAATAAGGGTTATACTAAAATGCTTTGGGATAAGGGTAAGAGGGGAAGGAAGTATTTTGTGGATGTTGGTTAAAATTGTGAAATACATTACAAAAAAAGGTGGGAAGTATTGGCCTTCGGCTGAGATGAAAAAGATCGCATGGGTTAGTGATAATAAGATTTATGCTAAGGCTTTGAAAAATCCTGTTAAGTTTTGGGAGGGTTTGGCTAAGGAAGGGATTAGTTGGGAGTCTAAATGGAAGAAGGGTTATGAGGAGAAGTTACCTTATTTTAAATGGTTTGTTGGTGGAAAGTTGAATTTTTCTGTTAATTGTTTGGATAGACATTTGGAGAAGAAAGGAGATAAGATTGCTTTGACTTGGATTCCTGAACCTTTAGAGGAGAAGTCAGTAAAACTGACATATAGAAGTTTACATTCTAAAGTTTGTAAATTTGCAAATGTTCTTAGAGGGTTTGGAGTTAAGAAGGGTGATGTTGTTGCTGTTTATTTGCCAATGATTCCTGAGGCTTTGATTACAATGTTGGCATGTGCAAGGATTGGTGCGATTCATTCTGTTGTTTTTAGTGCTTTTGCTGCTGATGCTCTTAAGGCACGAATTGAAGATGGTTCTGCTAAAGTTTTGGTTACTGCTGATGGTTATTATCGTCGTGGTAAGAAGGTGAGTTTAATTGAAAAGGCGAAGAAGGGGAGTAAGGGGACTAGTGTTGAGAAAGTTGTAGTTGTTAATAGGCTTGGAGGTTCTGTGAAAGGTTCTAAATTTGTGGATTTTAATTCTGTTTTGGAGAGTGCTGATGAAGAGTGTAAGCCAGAGATTATGAAATCAGAGGATACGCTTTTTATTTTGTATACTTCTGGTACTACTGGAAAGCCGAAGGGCGTGATTCATGATACTGGAGGTTATGCTGTTCAGGCATATTGGACTACGAAGTGGGATTTTAATTTGCATGATGATGATGATGTAATGTGGTGTACTGCGGATGTGGGGTGGGTTACTGGACATACATATGCTTTTTATGGGCCGTTGTTGAATGGTGGGACAAGTTTGATTTATGAAGGGAGTCCTGATTTTCCTGACTTTTCTCGTTGGTGGAAAATTATTAAGGAGAATAATGTTAGTGTTTTTTATACTGCACCTACTGCGATTAGAATGTTTATGAAGTCTGGTGAGAAATTTATTAAGTCTAAGGATTTGGAGAGTTTGCGTGTTTTGGGAACAGTTGGTGAGCCAATTGATAATGATGCATGGAATTGGTATTTGGAGAAGATAGGTGGTGGAAGGTGCCCGATTATTGATACTTGGTGGCAGACTGAAACTGGTGGGACTTTGATTACTGCTTTGCCTGGAATTGGACCTTTTGTTCCGACTGTTGCAGGTATGAGTTTTCCTGGTGTTCAGCATATTATTGTAGATGATAAAGGTGTTGAGAAAAAGAAAGGGGAATTAGGTTTTTTGGTTCAGAAAAGTCCGTTTGCTCCTGGAATGTTGCATGGTGTTTATAAGAATCATAAGAAATATGTTGAGACTTATTGGAGATTTTGGAAGAAATTTAAGAAGCCTTACTATGATAGTAGTGATGGAGCTTTTGTTAATAGGGATGGTTTGATTAGGATTACTGGGCGGACTGATGATGTTATGAAAGTTGCAGGGCACCGGATGTCTACTGCTGAGTTGGAAGATGCTATTAATGTGCATAAAAAAGTTAATGAGTGTGCGGTTGTTCCGATTCCTCATAAGATTAAGGGCGAGGTTCCTGTTGCGTTTGTTGTTTTGAAATCTGGTGAGGGTAGTGAGGAATTGATTGCTGGGTTGAAGAAGCATGTTGATAATAAATTAGGGCCAACTGCTCGTCCTGCTGTTGTTTATTTTGTTAAAGATTTGCCTAAGACTCGAAGTGGAAAGATTATGAGAAGGATTTTAAAAAGTTTGTTAGCTAAAGAAGAGCCGAAAGGTTTGATGACTCTGGTTAATCCTGATTCTGTGGAGGCTGTGAAGGGGGTGATTGGAGATGTTAAGGGAGAGTAGTTTTAAAAAAGCACAATCAGGGATTATTGTAACAATTTTAATTGTGTTATTGGTTTTGGGAAGTTTTGTTGTTCTTTGGAATATTGTTTATATGGTTGTTAGAGATAGTAGTGATGAAATTGGAATTGAAGGTTTTGTAACTAGGTTTGAAATTGAAGGTGTTAGGTTGGATAGTGGAAATGTTTATGTTAATGTTCATCGTGTTAGTGGAGATGAAGTTGTTAAGGAATTGAAGTTTGTTTTTTATTTGGATGGTGATGTTGTTGGTGAAGGTTCTAAGAGTGCAGATATTCCTAGTGAGATGGAGAGTGAGGAGTATGAGTTTTTGGGTATGGTAGTAGATATGGTTGGAGTTATTCCTGTTTTTGAGGATGGGAGTTTTGGGTTGGAGGTTGAGGGTGTTGTTGGGTGAGAGAGTTATTTTATAATATTTTCCACCTCCCTATAAACATCATTTTATTTCATTGCCCGCCCTACTCGTTCAAGCATTATCTCCATCTTCCTATAAACATCATTTTATTTCATTGCCCGCCCACCCTCCCTGAATGAATGATGTTTAATTCCCCTTCCTTTTTAATTGATAATGCTTAAACTCGCCCTCCCTGAATGAATGATGTTTAATTCCCATTATTTATCTTATTATTAATTTTTAAATATGATTTGATAATTTTAATCTCCGCAATCTTTAAATAACCTTATTGTATTTTTCTTTTATTGCAGTTCTTTTTTTGAATTGTCTGATAAAAATGAGAGTCAATATTTTAATTGGAGGAAAAGCTGGACAAGGAATTAATAAGGTATCTGAGATTGTGTCGAGAGTTTTGACTGGAAGTGGTTATTATACTTTTAATTATCGGGATTATCCGTCTTTGATTCGGGGTGGACATAATTTTAATGTTTTGTCTGTTAGTGATGCACGGGTTGGGAGTGTAGAGAGTAAACTGGATATTGTTGTTGCGATGGATGATAAAACTGTTGAGTTGCATAAGGGTGAGTTGAAGAAGGATGGGATTGTTATCATGTTTGAAGAGTTTAAATCTTTGGGAAGGAATTTGAATATTGCTTTGTCTGGAGCTTTGATTAAGATTTTAGGAATTGATTTGAGTGTTTTGATTGAAGAGATTAAAAGTCAGTTTAAGGAAAGTGATGAGGCTGTTGTTGCTGCTGAAAAGGGTTTTGAAAGTCAGGAAAAGAAATTTGATTTTAAAAAGTTGGGTGGAGAGATTGAGATAATGCATGGGAGTAAGGCTGTTGCTTTGGGTGCTGTTGAGAGTGATATTGATTTGTATTTGGCTTATCCTATGACTCCTGCGACAGGTGTTATGCATGAGTTGGCTGCTAGGCAATATGATGGGAAGTTTATGGTTTTTCAACCTGAGAGTGAGGTTGCAACTGTTAATGCTGGATTGGGTGCTTCGTTTGCTGGTGCTAAGGTTATGATTGGTAGTAGTGGGGGTGGTTATGATTTAATGACAGAAGGTTTGTCTCTGCAAGGTATTTCTGAAATTCCTTTAGTTGTTTATTTGGCTAGTCGTCCTGGGCCTGGGACAGGTGTTCCAACTTATAGTTTACAAAATGATTTGGATGTTGCTTTACGAGGAGGGCATGGTGAGTTTCCTAGGGTTGTGATTGCTCCAGGAGATCCTATTGAATGTGTTGGTAGTGTGAATGAGTGTATGTATTTGAGTGAGAAGTTTGGTTGTCTAAGTATTTTGTTGAGTGATAAACATTTGGCTGAAAGTGAATTTAGTTTTGATAAGAAATGTTATGATAAGAAGGTTAGTAAATTGTTGAAGGTTGATGTTATTCGGAAGATTCCTGGAGAAGGAATTGTTAAAGCTTCTTCTTATGAACATGATGCTGATGGGAATACTAGTGAAAGCGCTGAGTTGTGTCGGAAGAATGCTGATGCTCGTGTTGCTAAGTATGGAAAGATTAAGAAAGAGTGTGAAAAATTTGAGATGGTTAAGTTGTATGGTCCTAAGGATGCTAAGAATTTGGTGATTGGTTGGGGTTCTACTAAGAGTGTTATTTTGGATGCTTTGGATTCTATTGATGGTTCTATTAAAAATGGGAAAGGTGATTGGAAGTTTTTGCAGGTTTTGTATATGAAGCCTTTGTCTTCGAAGATTCGGGAAGAGATTGAGAAGGTTTCAGAGGGGGGAGGGAATGTTATTTTAGTTGAGCAAAATGTTACTGGGCAGTTGGGTAGATTGATTAGAGAGAAGACAGGATTGAAATTAAATAATAGGATTTTGAAATATGATAGTCGTCCTTTTTATTGTGATGAGTTGAAGGAGGAGTTATTGAAATTTTAAGATGGATGCAAATGAAATAAAACAAAATATTGGAACAAAGGAAGTTAATACTTGGTGTCCTGGATGTCCGAATTTTTTGATATTAGAAAGTGTGAAGAAAGCTGTTGCTGAGATGATTTCTAAGGGTAAGGTTCGGCAGGAGGATTTTGCAATTACAACTGATATTGGATGTCATGCGAAGATTTTTGATTATTTGAATTTGAGTGGGATTTATGGGTTGCATGGGCGAGCTTTGCCTACGGGGCTTGGTTTATGTTTAGGTAATCCTAATTTGAAGGTTTTGAGTTTTATGGGTGATGGTGCGATTTATTCTGAAGGTGCTGGACATTTTTTTAATATTGGAAGATTTAATCCTAATATGGTTTTGATTGTTCATGATAATCAGAGTTTTTCTTTGACAACGGGACAGCCGACTCCGACTTCACAGCAAGGGTATAAAAGTAAGGCAGAGCCGATTGGAGAGGTTGATGTTCCTATTAATCCAATTAAAGTTGCTTTAGGTTTGGGAATTGGATTTATTGCAAGATGTAATGCTCGTGATTTTAATCATACTGCTGAAATTTTGAAGAAAGCTATTAATTATAATGGTTTTGCGTTTGTTGAGATTATTCAGGATTGTTTGATTTTTAATAAAGATATTAATGGGAAAGATAAGATGATGTATAAGGTTGAGGATAATGCTGATATGAAGAAGGCGTATAAGATTGCTGATGAGTGGGATTATAATGGGAAGAAGGGAAAGATTGGGCTTGGTGTTTTGTATTCTGTTGAGAAAGAAAGTTTAGATGAAAAATGGCATGCTTTGGGAAAGTTGAAGTCTGAGGGTGTTGGTTGGAAGGGGTTTGATAATTAATTTTCCCCTTAAGTAATATTTATAAATCTTAATTTCTTTATACTAATAAGAGGTTAAGATGGTAAATTATTTTTTAGAAGTGTATGATAATCTTTCGTATTTTATAGGCTTGACTTTTGACATTGAAGTTTTATGGAATGTTGTTCCTTTGGTTATTGCTACGTTTTTGATTTTACTTTATTTTGAAAGGTATAAGGAGGAGCAGGGGGGGTGGAATAGTTATTTGACTAATTCCTTGGTTTTGTTGTTTGTTTCAATAGCTCTTTTTAGATATATTCATGGGCTTAGTGATTTGGGTGTTCAGAATTTTGTTGATTATTATCCTAAGACTATTGCAGTTGTGTTTCTTCTTTTGATTAGTTTGCTTTTGTTGAGATTTAATTTTGAGCATTTATTGCCTAAACAATTTGCTAAGTATCTTAGTTCTACTCTTACTGTGAATTTAACTGCTTATGGTATTATTTTGTTTGTCTATTCTGATTTGATTTTTGGTTGGATTGTTATTGTATCTTTGATTGTTTTAATTTTGTTATTATCTGTTTTATTAAATGCCTTAAAGAAACCTTTTGGAGTTTTTTTTAATTTTGTTGAAAGAGAAAAGTTTCGTGAACAATTGAGAAATATAAGAGAATCTATTTTTCAAATTAAAGAGTTGAAGCATGAAGTTGTTTTTAGAGAGAAGAAATTAAAGGAAGTTAAGAAGAAAGAAATTAAGGAAGAAAAACAGGCTAAGAAAGCTAAGGAAATTGCAGATAAAGGTTTGAAGGAAACTAAAGGGAAAATATAATGGGGTTTGCTAAGAATGATGTTGAAAAGATTTTAAGTGAGTTAGATGGTGGTGTGAAAATGGTTGCGCTTGTTGCTCCGAGTTTTATTGTTGATTTTGGTTATCCTTCTTTGTTGAATCGTTTGAGTGGTTTGGGTTTTGATAAGGCTGTTGAATTGACTTTTGGTGCTAAGATGATTAATAGAGAGTATCATAAGAAATTGAAGAATTCTAAAGAATTGGTTATTGCTTCGCCTTGTCCTGGAATTGTTCAGACTATTTTGAATAAATATCCTCAATATAAAAAGAATTTGATTTTGGTTGATAGTCCTTTGGTTGCGACTGCAAAGATTTGTCGGAAATATTATCCTGAGCATAAGTTTGTTTTTATTTCTCCTTGTGATTTTAAGAAGATGGAAGTTGAGGCATGCAAGTATATTGATTATGTTATTGATTATGATCAGTTGAGGGCGTTGTTTGTTAAGAGGCATGTTAAGGCAAAGTGTTCTAAGGGCTGTTTGTTGTTTGATAAATTTTATAATGATTATACTAAGATTTATCCTTTGTCTGGAGGGCTTGGGAAAACTGCGCATTTGAAGGGAGTTATTAAGGAAGAGGAGGTTTTGGTTGTTGATGGTATTAAGAATGTTATGAAGTTTTTGAATAAGCCTGACCCTAAGATTCGGTTTTTGGATGTTTTATTTTGCGAAGGTGGGTGTATTGGTGGGCCTCATGTTTCTAAGAAGTTGTCTTTGGAGAAAAGGCGTAAGAAAGTGTTTAAGTATTTGGAGAAGTCTAGGGATGAGGATATTCCTGAAGATAGAAAGGGGTTGATTGATAAGGCTAAGGGGTTGAAGTTTGGAGGGAAGGTTTGGTTTGATAAATAGGTTCGCCTTTGGCTCACAGCTTATTTTATTAAAATTTTGGGAAGCTTCGCTAACCCAAAATTTTGAATTTCTTGATAGTGTGTAAAATTTAGAAGTTATGAAGATGAGTTTTCTTTTGATTTGTTGTTTTAATTGTTGGTAGATTTGATTTCCGAAGAATTAATTTCAATACAAAATAACTAAAACCGCACCTACAATCATTATTGCTGTTGCAATTGTTCTTTTTAAGAGATTGTGTTCTTGGAAAAGTTTTCCGCCTATGATTACTGCGAAGAAGACGCTGATTCTTTTAATCGATAAGACAAGTGCGACTGGAGCGATTTTAACTGCTTGGATTTGTGTATATCTGTAAATGATTGTTATTAGTGAAAGGAGGAGGATTATTTTGAATGAGTTTTTTATTGGAGATTTTATTTGTTTTGTTTTTCCTGAAAGGATTAGTATTGTAAGGAAGATTATGGCAAGGAAAAGATGTTGAAATCCCATGAAGGCGTTTATAGGTAGTTTGAAATTTTTTAGAAGGGCTTTGTCTAGGATTGATGTTATTGTAAATAGGAGGAGTGCTAGAATTATGTATTTGTTTCCTTTTGTTTTTGTTAGATTTTTGAAAGGATCTAAGAATTTTTGATTTTGTTTTAGTTGGAGAATGTATGTTCCTGATAAAAGTAGGAGCATTCCAAGGATTTCTAGATTTGTTAATGATTCGTTTAGAAAAATTAATGCTCCGATTGCTACAAGTCCTGGAGTGAGGACTAAGAGAGGGAGGGCTTTACTGAGTTCTAGATTTTTTATCCCTAGCATTACGCAAAGAAAAGCTAATGTCCCTAAGATTGATTTGATGAATAATGTTATTAGAGCAGCAGTTGTTATTGCTGAGAAGGTTATGAAGAAAAAGAAAGGGATTGCTATTATTAGGTTTAGGATTGCAAAGAGTGTTGAGAATGCTAATGCTTTTTCTTTGAATAGGATTTTTTTCTCTAAGATTGCTGCAGATGCTGAGAATAAAGCGGAAGTTAATGCTAGTAAGTACCAAGTCATTTTAGTTAATTAAAGAAATGATTATATGGATTATGATTGCTATAATGCTTAGGAAGACTATTGGTTTGTGGTATGTGCATAGAGATATTGCTTCGCATGATTTGTCTTTGCATTCTTCTTTGTTGTCGCAGTCGCTGAGTTTTTTTGTTGCCCAAGGCATTGCTAAGCAAGTTGCGAAGTTGAAGAAAAGTAAAATTGCAGCTATCCATCCAGTTATAATTGTAATGTTCATTTTTTTGGTTTTGGTGGTATTTGTTTAGGAAGAGTTTTGTTTTGAATTAGTGAGGATTTGTTTTGAAACCATAAAACATAACCAATACTGAAATCAGGTATTGCGATTAAGACATCTGTCCATCCGCCTGCAACTGTTAAATGAGCTATGACTCCTACTATAAAAAAAGTTGTGTTTAGTGCAAATCCATAGAAAATTGTTTTTTTGTTGAGGTAGAGAAGTGTTATGATTATTATGTCGAATAAGAGGATGTAATTTAGGAAGGTGTATTGAGGGTGGATTTTTAGGTGGAGAAGTAAACCTGCGATAGGTAAGGCTACGAATGCTATTAGTAGTGAGATGTTTATGTGATTGAATTTCATTCTCTTTTTATTGTTAGGTTTGAGAAGTTTATAAGTTTTTTTGTTTTGAGTTTATTTCTTAATACTTTTTGTTTTTTTGTATTCTAGTCCTGATTTTTCTAAAAGTTCTGTTATTTGTTGTCGTTGTTCTGATTTGCCGCAGCCTTTCCAATCTACTAATACTAGTTGAATTTGTTCTTTTGTTTTTTGTTCAGCTTGCTGTAACATTGGTTGTGTTAATGGGAGGGAGTATTGAGGTATTATGTGTGAGATGGCGTAGTTGCTGTTGAGTTGAATTTGATTGAAGACTGGAGCATAGTGCGGACCTCCGATTCCTATTGCCGGGATATGATTTTTGTTTGGTTTATAATCTTGAAGTGAGAGAATTGTTTTTGCTATAATTTCTGCTGCTTTGGAGTCTAGCCATTCTGGTTCTTGGCTTCCGAGTTCTATGAAGATGCAAGGGATTTCTGTCAATGGACCGTGATGTGTTACTTCTAAAGTTATGTTGTATGATTTGTTGAGGGTGTGTTTGTCTTGGTTGTAGATTTTGTTTAATTGTTGGAAAAGATATTTTAAGATTAGAGCTGAAGTTGGACATATTTTTCCGGGTTGTCCTCCTAAGTCGTTGCCTCTCCAATTTCCTGGGGCGTGGAGGCAAAGGGATGGTTCTCCTTTTTCTGATTTATGTGTTGATGCGAAAATTAGGATGTCTATGTTTTTTAGTTGAGGATAATTTTTGGTGTTTATGTTTTCTGAGAATATTGTTTGTTTTTTTAATTCTATTATTGGAGTTTGAGGGCTGAATGCTAGTTTTTTGAATTGTTCTACTATATTGTTTCCTGCTTGATTTTTTTTGTGGTAAGCTATTGCGAATTGCATTTTAAATCTTAGAAAGAGGATTATATAAATTCTTTTAAAGGAAGGGCTTGTTTTATTTTGTATGGTAAAAATATTTGAGAATCGTGATGGTGTTGATAAAGGAAATAGAAGAAATAATTTAGTGAGAATTGCTAAGGAGAGTTTTTTGGAATGTACTGTTAATGAAGGTGTTTCTCCTCAATATTTTTCAGTGAGTGTTGAATCTGGTATGGATAAATCTGTTTTTTTTGTTTTTCCTGAACAGAATTTGATGAGGGTTTATGGTTTGTTGGGTTTTAAAAGTGCTGTCGAATTAGCAAAAAAATATGAACAGAATAGGGAGTCTGAGTTTAGTGTTCAGAAATGTTATAGTTGATTTTATCTTTTAATCTCTTTCCCATTTATAATTAATGTAGATGGTTTTCCTGATAAGGTTCCTTTATCTATGATAATGTCTACTTTGTTTTTTATTTGAAGGTTTAGGTTTTTTGGATTTGTTAATGGTGGTTGTGTTGAAATGTTTACTGAAGTTGTTATGAATGGTAGTTTGGATTTTTGGATTATTTTTGTGAAGGGGTTTTTTGGAATTCTTATTCCTAATGAATCTGTTGATGAGATGTGATTTAGGTAGTTTGGGTTTTTCTTTTTTAGAATTAAGGTGTAAGGGCCTGGGAGATATTTGCTTATGGTTAATTCTTTTGGAATTATGCAATTTTGTTTTATCCAAGTTATTGATGGGACTATGATTGAGAGTGGTTTGTCTTTATCTCTTTTTTTTATTTGTTTTATTTTATTTGTTGATTTTATGTTTGTTGCTTCGCATCCTATTCCGTAGATTGTGTCTGTGGGGTAGATAAATATTTTTCCTTGTTTGATATTTTGAATTATTTGTTTTGTTTCCATAGGTTTTAAAAATGGTTTATACTTATATAAATTACTATGCAAGCGATATTATATGTTTTGTTGATTTTGTTTGGGATTCCTGTAGGAAAGATTTTGTCTAGTTTGTGTCGTGGGGAGGTTAGTTTATGGCGAAAGAGATTTAGAATTATTGCATTGGTTTGTTTTCTGTTGATTGGTTTGTTTTTGTTTTTAGATTTTGAAAATAAAATTCCTGTTTTTGTTAGTTTGTTGTTTGTTGTTTTTGTTTCTTTGAATATTAAATAGAAATGTTTATATATTAAAGTTATTTATTATAGATAATTAAAAATAGAAAATATTTAATGAAAGGAGGTTGAAAATGAGTGATAAAAAAGGACAAGCAGCTATGGAGTTTTTGATGACCTATGGTTGGGCTATTTTAGCGGCAGTTATTGCTATTGGTGTTCTATCTTATTTTGGGGTTTTCTCTCCGGGAAATTATGTATCTAATGTAGTTACAGTTAATCAACCTTTTGGAACTACGCAAGAAATGGCTATTAAGACTGATTCTATTGCATTTCTTTTAAGGAATGGTGGTGGAAGTAGTGCAGATATTGCAAGTGTTGCTGTTGCTGGATGTGGTAATTATTCTACTGCTTTTACATTAGCTGATGGATCCTCACAATTAGTAACTGTTCCATGTTCTCCTGTATTAACATCGGATTCTAAGTTTAAAGGAGATATAACTATAACTTATCGTGCTGGAGAAAAAGTTCTTGATTTAACTGGAACAGGTTCTGTATCAGGTAGAGTAGAATAATTTTATTTTTATTTTTTTTATTTTTTTGTGTTTATGTTGGTGGTGTGAGGTGGATTTATGTTATTTTATTTTTATATTGCGTCGCTTTCGTTGGCGACTTCGTCAGAGTTCTTCACTGTTGATTCTTGAAATTATGTAATTCTATCTTTTTTTGAAGATGAGTTTTTCTTTGGTTGTTGAGAGGGATTTGGGTTGAAGGTTTGGGTTGAAGGTTTTTGAATTGTTTAGGATAAATCCATAGCTTTTTAAGGTTGGACATCTTTAGTATTTTATGAGAAGAAAAAAGAGTGTTAAGGTTTCTGAGAAGAAGGTTGTGAAGAAAAAGAAAGTTATGAAAACTAAAACATCTAAGGTGAAAAAATCTAAAGCTAAAATTAAGAAAACGAAAAAAACTAAAATTCAGTTATCTAAAACCGATGAGAGTTTATCTGCCGGGTCTGGGAATATTCTTTCTAAGCCTAAAAAGAAAAAATTTAGTAATGAGAAGGTTTCTTCTGGGATTAAAGTTTTTGATGGGATGGTTGGAAAGGGTTTTCAGAAAAATTCTACTAATCTGGCTTTAGGAGGGGTTGGTTCTGGAAAAACTATTTTTGCTATGCAGTTTTTGATTGCAGGAATGAAGAAGAATGAGAAATGTTTGTATCTGTCTTTTGATGAAGAAAAAGAATCATTTTATGCGAATATGAAGGGGTTGGGATGGGATTTGGAAAGTTATGAAAAAAAAGGAAAATTCTTTTTTCTTAAATATACTCCTCAGAAAATTAAAACTATGTTGGAGGAGGGGGGCGGAATAATTGAGAACTTAGTTTTAGGTAAAAAAATAAGTAGAATTGTAATGGATAGTATTACTTCGTTTTTGTTTTTATTTAAGGATGAAATTGATGAGAGAGAGGCTATTTTGTCTTTGATTAGCTTGTTGAAGAAATGGGATAGTACTACTATTTTGACCTATGAAGGAGATCCTTTGAAGGAGAATGAAAGTATTCTGAAGACTAGTTCTAGGATTTTGGAATTGGAATCTGATTCTATAGTTCTTTTTTATTTCTTGAGGAATAAGGGGGAGAGGGAGAGATATTTAGAGATTTTGAAGGTTAAGGGTTTTAAACATCCTACAAAAGTTTATCCTTTTTCAATTGAGAAAAATGGAATTAAGATTAGTAAGAATGCGTTTAAGGGTGAGTTAAAGGCTGAGTGAATTTCTTATAACAATCCATCTAAGAATCCTGCAAGGAATACTCTTGCAAGAAAATAAACTGATATGCTCATGACTAGGATTATTGGAAGGTGTTTTAGTCCTTGTTTTTCATCGCCTTTTCCGACTAATCCTAATACCATTGATGCGAAGATATCTATTGTAATCATGAATATTATTGAGAAATATTTTATGAAAGATATTGAGACATTGATTTTTGAAAGTGTGAAGGGCATGTTGACACTTGCGTCTACTGCCGGGAGTCCAGCTAAGATGTTTGTTAGAACTTCTACTAAGACTGTTGATAGTGAGAATAGTATTGGTGAGAAGATTGATACTGCGAGGAAAATGAAGATTACATACATTAGAACGCTTGAGGCTGCTTTTTTTTCAACGAATTTTCTTTCCCTCATACTTACTGCTGTTTGTTCTAGTAATATTGCAAGGTCTCCTCCTGCCCTTATTCCTGAATTAATTAAAAGGATTGTTTTATGGATTCTTTCAGAGTTTAATCTTTTTGACATATCTAATAGAGATGTTTCAACGTTTTTTCCTGTTGTGAGGTCTTTTCCAGTTTGCAAGATTTCAGTATCTAGTGGTGCAAATTCTGGCCTTGAACTTAAAAGTATTGCTCTATCTATTGTCATACCTGCTCTTAAGTTGCTTGACATTAATTGTAAAAAATCTGGAAAAACTTCTTCTACTTTTTTAATTCTTGTGGTTTTTTTCAAATTTTTTCTAACAATGTAAAATATTATTGTTACTATGATTGTTATAAGTGTGCTGATTGTAGATAGTAGGAGGGTTTTATAAAAATAAAGTGTTATTATTCCTACTATTATTCCTAATAAAATTGCTATGAAGACTACTTTTTTAATTGCTGAATTATTTTTTCTTATCTTTTTTTTCATTTTACAATAGGCTTGGCCTTTTTGATTTAATTAATCCTAAAAACATTATTTGAGCTAAAATTACAAAGAGGAATAATGTTATAAATAAGAGTGGAGTCATTGTTTTTGAAATGTTTACCATTGATGAGATAATTGTGAGAAATGCTACAGAGAGTGTTGGGATTATTACTGTGATTAGCATATACATTACTATTAGGGGATTTAGTTTGCTTCCGTAATCTTGTATTTGTATAAGTTGTTCTTCGTTTAGTGTTTTGATACTGTCTTTTATTACTACTGCCATGTCGCTTCCTGCTACTATTCCGTTGCTCATCTGCCATAATGTTCTTCTAAAAAAGAGTGATGAGTTTTTTTCTCCTAATTCATCGAGGACAATGGAATCTGGTTCTCCTGAATTTATTCTTCTTACTGCTATTTTAAATTCATCACTTAAGACTCCATAATCTGATGAAGAGATATTTGCCATTATATTAAATAAAGTAATCCCAGAATTAAGTTGAACTAGAATATCTTCTAATGCTGGGAGAAGATTTTTTTCTATGTTTTTTTGTTTTCTTGAAACATAAATTCTTGGATAGTTTATTTGACTGAAAAATAAAAATCCTGAGAATATGAATGCTATTAGGATGCCAAACAAGAAGAATTTTTTTATATTGAACATAAATAATATTGTTGTAGATATTAAGTAAAGAAATATGATATTTATTACAAAGTTTCTTCTGCATATTCCTATATATTCTTCTCTTGTTAGATTATTGTCTGCGTTTTTTAGGTATATGTTTAATTTTGATTTTTTTTTTGGCCTTATTTTTGAGATGAAAAGTTTAGACCTTTTTTTTAATTTGTATGCTTGAGTAAATGTGAATGGTATTCTAAATTTCATATTAGTTGATTAGTTTTGTTTAGGATGAGTTGAAATCTTTTGTTCTTTTGAATCTTCTTCTGTTTTTAAAATCCTTTTAATATTATTATTTGAAACATCTTTTAATAACTCCTCCTTGTTAGAATAATAGAGATTCATTGTTTTTCCAAAACTTTCTAGGGCTCTTATTTTATTTTTAATTAACCATAGTAAGACGTCTTTTTTTTCTTTTAAGTTTTTTTCTATTTCGTTGTTTGACATTCCTGTATTTCTTGAAATGTCTTCAAAGAATCTTGAGCTTTCGCTGTGTTTTATCATTTGGTCTCCTTCAGGTATCCATCTGTAGAGAATATTTGGAGTTATTTTCTCTCCTGTAAATTCAAATTCTGATATGTGTAAAATTCTTCTTACTCCTTTTCTTCTGTCTCTAAAAACAACGATATTTAGATTAACTGCATTTAGTAAATTTTGTGGGACGTTTAATGGAGGGTTTGTTAGCCTTGAAATTGTTTCTGCTGAAGAATTTGCATGAAGAGTTGCATAGACACTGTGTCCTGTGTGCATTGCTTCGAACATTACTCTTGCTTCTTCTTCTCTTCTCATTTCTCCTAAGACTATTCTGTCTGGCCTCATTCTTAGACTATTAACTAATAAATCTAACATTGAAACTTCTCCTTTTCCTTCTGGGTTTGGTGATCTTGTTACTAATGGGCACCAATATAGAAATTCTGGAAGTGTTAATTCTCTTGTATCTTCAACACTTATGATTCTATGGTTTGGAGGGATGAAAGGCATACATGCATTTAATAATACTGTTTTTCCTGAAGCTGTTCCTCCAGAAATGAGAATGTTCATTTCATATTCAATAGCGAGCCATACTAATACTGCCATGTCTAAACTAATTGTCTTATTATTTATTAAATCAATAATTGTGAAAGGGTCTCTTGCGAATTTTCTGATTGTTATTGTATTTCCCTTTGTGCTTATTGGATATAAGATGGAATTAACCCTATCTCCTGAAATTAGATGAGCATCTAATAGGGGTGCTAATACATTTATTTGTCTTCCAACTCTTCTTGCTATGATGTTTGAGTAGTTGATTATATCTTCTTCTTTTTCTATAGTTATATTTGTTTTTAACCATCCATATTTTTTATGATAAACCCTTATTGGTTCTTTGGATGAAGGTAAAACTATTTCTTCTAAATTAGGGTCATTTACTAAGAATTCTATTTCTCCTAATCCTAACATGTCTTGCATTAATTTTCCTACTAAGAATTTCATCATTCCTAAATCTAGTGTAGGTAATTTTTCTTTTAATAAGTCTTCTGCATCTTTCATAAATATTGTTTTTATTTTTTTGAATGCATTGGGGTCTATGATTTCTTTCATTCCTATTGTTGTTGCAGAAACTAAATTTGTTCTAACTTCATCTAATAAACTTGCTGTTGCAATATTTATTTGTGGAACATTTAATTGATAGAGGTGTCCGTAAGTTTGTTTTTCGATATGCACCTTAACTATTGCTCTATCTACTTCTATTTCATAAGTTTCAACTATTCCTAAGGGGGTTTTATTGTTGGTTTTTTTTGATTCTTGATTTTCTGATGCCCTATCTAATTTTTCTTTTTTTAAATTTGGTTTAGTTTCTTTTTTCTTTTTCATTTATCCTTCCTTTATTTTTTCTTTTTTGGTTTTCTTTTAGATGGTTTTTTGTTTTTTTGTTTTAAGGTTTTCTTTTTTTTAGAAGTTTTTAATTGTTTCTCTTCTTTTGGAATTTGTTTAGTTTTAATATTTTCTTTTTTAGGTATTTGTTTAGTTTTAATATTTTTCTTAGGCGTGGATTTAATTTCTTTTTTCTTTCTTGTAAAGATTCTTTTTATTAAAGTAATTAAAAATATGAATAAAAAGAATAAGAAAATTATTGAGAGTGTTAATATTAATTTGTCTTCTGGTATTGCTCTGTAGGCCCAATTGTTTTGAGATAGCCAATAAATTGGGTAGGCTGCAAATCCTAAGGCTGTTATGAATAAAATTAATGGCGCTTTACTTTTTTTTGGTTTGATTTGTTTTTTGTCAGTTTTTAATTGTTCTTTATTTAGGTTTTGTTTTTTATCTGTTTGTGTGTCTTTAACTTCTTTTATTTTTAAATTTAGAATTGGCCCGCCTAGCATTGGATAGTCTATATCTGCAAGGTTTCCTGATTCTAATATTTTGGCCCATTCAAGAGCTACACTATATTCTACTTTGAATAATCTTGCAACATTTTTAACTTTCATTTGTTTTCTTTCTTTGAGGATGTTATATATTTTATCTAGGTCTGTCTGCTCTTTGCTTGGATTTATTTTTATACTTTTTAATTCAATTTTTTGTTTTCTGAGTTTTACATCTTTTACTGAGGCAAAAACTAAAATAAGTCCTAAGAAAGACCATTGAATTAGGATAAATATTTTTGAGAGAGGGTTTATTTTTTCGCTGTTGTCGAAGATTACTTCATTTACTAAAAAGCCTGTTAAACTTTTATTGAAGTCTATTGATTCTTTACTGTTGTAGGTAAATACTCCTATATTTATTAAAAGAATTAAAATTACAATTGTAAATGCTTTTAGGAATATCGGTTTCTCCTCTTTCATAATGGATAGTGTGTTTGTAATTTTATAAAGGTATTGATTGAATATTGTTTGAGAATTAACCCCAACCTTTTTAATATACTCTTTCTTATTTCTGATATGGAAAAAAGAGTTGGTATTGTATCTAAGAAATCTCAGGTAAGTTTTGAGTATATTGTTATTATGGGATTTGTGACAGGGATTATTATTGTGATTCTTGGAGTTTCGTTTGTTTATAGTAGTGGTATAAATGATAGGATTAAGATGATACAGGTGAATAATTTTGGGAATAAGATTATTTCATCTTCTGAGTCTGTTTTTTATTCTGGTGAGCCGTCTAAGGTGACTATTAAGACTTATTTGCCAGAGGGTGTTGAGAGTGTTGAGATTATTGATGATAGTGTTGTTGTTTCTTTGTCATTGAATTCAGGATTTACTAAAGTTGCTTTCATAAGTGAGGTTTCGATTGAAGGAAGTTTGTCTAATTCTTATGGGTTGAAAAATATTCAACTTGTTTCAGATGACAATAAAATTAATATTATTGAGGGTTAAATGATTAAACGTTCTCAGACTGCGATAGAGTTTCTTGTTTTGGTTAGTGCTGTTTTGTTTTTTTTTGTAGTGTTTTTTTTAACTATTGGAGAAAATATTCAGGATAAGACTCGGGAGAATATAAATAAAATTGTGAATGAAATTGCTTTTTTAGTGCAGGAAGAGATTAGTTTTGCAAGTGAATCTGTTGATGGTTATTATAGGGTGTTTAAAATTCCTGAATCTTTAAATGGATTGGAATATGATATTGATGTTAGTGATGGGAGAGTTTATTTGAAAACTTATAATAATAAGTATGCTGTTGCATTACCTGTTCAGGATGTTAGTGGTGAGATTATTAAAGGAGAGAATGTTTTGAGAAAGGAGGGAGGAGTTATTTATTTGAATAGTTAAGATGGTAAGTCAAAAAGCGCAAGCATGGGGTATTGATTTAATGGCTGCGATGACAATTTTTATTGTGGCTATAACTGTTTTTTTTGTTTATTCTTTGAATCAGTCTGGAGAGGCGAGAAGTATTATAGAAGATTTGAATTATGATGGAAAAATATTTTCAAATGATTTGACATCTGAAGGATATCCTGATGATTGGGTTGAAGCGAATGTTGTTAAAATTGGTTTGACTAATGGGGGCAAAATTAATCAGATAAAGTTAGAAAAGTTTTATAATTTTTCTCAGGAGGATTATGCAAGGACTAAACTTGTTTTTAATTTGAAGTATGATTATTTTTTCTTTTTTGAAGAGAATATGACTGTTGGAGGATTGAGTGTTGAAGGAATTGGTAGGCCTGGAGTTACAAGAGATTTTATAGAAAATGAGGTTAGTAATTTTATTAAGGTGACTCGATTGATGGTTTATGAGGATAAGCCGATTACTGCGAATGTTTATATTTGGGAGGAGTGAAGGGTTTATTCATTAATTTTGAACACTAACCTTTTTAATATATTGTTTCTTATATTTGAAGTGATTAATATGAAAAAAAGAGGAGTATTTTTTAGCACTGATGCATTGATTGCTTTGATGATTATATTTGTTAGTGTGTTGATTATTTATCCTGTTGTAAAATATGCTCCTGAGAAGAATTATATTCAGGAGGATATACTTAATGTGCTTTCTTCTTTGAAGATAGATGAGATTGAGGAGGTTTATGTTGAAGGGAATATTACTAATTTGAATAATTCTGTGATGGAACAGATTGGAGAGTTTTATGTGACTGATTTAAGTGCTGCGCGGGTTCTTGCTAGTTTTGTTCTTGAGAATATTGATGCTAGAGAGAATGTTGGGATTTGGTATGGGAATAAATTATTGGCAAGTAGAAATGTTAGTAGTTATGAGGAATCAGAGGATGTTACTGTGGCTAGGAGAGTTATAAGTGGAATTCGTGAGGGAGAAAGTGTAACTGGTTTTTCTTCGAGGGCTTTTCTTAAAAGTAATGTTAGAACAAAGTATTTTTATTTTGGTGGATATGTTGGAGAAGGAAATATTTCTATTAAGGTTGATTATGAAGGGGATTTAAATAATGTGGATTTAGAGGTTGCTGCGAATACTAATTTTTCTATTTGTGTAAATGGTGGAGCTTGCTATGGGTATCTTGAGCCTGCTGATTCTTATTTTGAACCTAAGAAATTTAGTTCGCTTGACCTTCCTTTAGTGAGTGGTTCTAATGTTGTTAAATTTGTTCCTGCAAATCCTGATGAGGAATTATTTATTGCAGGAGGTTATTTGAAAATTAATTATGATGATGGAGATTATTTTGAGATTTATTCGGATAGATATTATTTTCCAGGAATTGAGGGGCTTATTAATCTTTATGATGGGTTTTATGTTCCTGAGGTTTTGACTGGGATGAATATTTTTTTGCATTATAAAAGTCCTTATGTGATGTTTCTTAATATTGGTAATGTGACTGTTTTTAATGATAGTTCTGAAGATGAAACAACTTTTGAGATAAGTAATGCGGAGTTAGAGAATTTAGAGGGATTTGATTATGATTTTTTGAGCCAAAAAACTATTCCTTTGAGATTAGGTTTGGAGAGTGCTTCTTATGTTTCTGATGGTAGGGATGCAGATGTTTTTTCAGTAACTGATTTAAGTGGAAGTATGGATGATGATTTAAGTTGTTCTGGAGGGGATTCTGAATGTTGTGAGAGGTGTTTTCTGTGGTTTTGTTGGGACTCTTGTGAGGGTGATATGGATTTATGTGAGTCATGTGGAGGGACTCTTTCTGGTAAAATTATTTCTGCTATTGAGGCTAATAATTTATTTATTGATGCTGTTTTGAATAATTCTAATAATCTTGTTGGTTTGTCAAGTTATGCCGGAGATGTTCTAAGTGGTCATTCTCATAATCTTTCAAATGATGATGTTTCTTTGAAAAATAAGGTTTCTGGATGGGAGGCTGGAGGTAGTACTTGTATTTGTTGCGGTATTAATGATGCTGTTCAGAATCTTCTTGATGATTCAAGTGAAGATAAATTTCGTTCAATGGTTGTAATGAGTGACGGTGAGGCGAATGTAGAATGTGATGAGCAAGGATGGACTGAGGATTTAAATCTTAATGGGGATACAGATGATGCTGGTGATGATGCAATTCAGGCTGCTTGTGATGCTTATGAAAATTATGGTATTACTGTTTATTCAATTGGTTTTGGATCTGGAGTAGATGAAGATACTCTTGAGGGAATTGCTTCTTGCGGTAATGGGACTTATAATTATTCTAGTACAACTCAATTGGAAGAGGTTTATCAACAAATTGCTGAAGAAATAATTGAAGCTTCTTATAGTGAGCAAACTATTGAAGTAACTGGAGATTTTGAGAATACCTATCTTTATCCTGATTCTTATATTGAGTTTGATTATGTTGGTTCTTCTCTTCCTTATGGTTTGATTATTTCTGGGGAGGAACAGTTTTCAGATAATTATTTTGGTAATTTTAATATTCCTGAAGATTCAGAGAAACTTAGTGCGAATGTTGTTTCTTATTCTGGTTCTCGGTGGACTGATGAGGTTTCTATAAATAATATTTCAGTATATAATCTTGATGTTTATAATTCAGATTATGTTGAGCTTGGAGATCCTTATCATGTTGATATTCCCATGGGCTTGATTAATGATACAAATTCTATTAAACTTACTACTGGTTATTCTTTTGATAATTCTACTGAAGGTTCTGTTTATAATAAAATTATTTATCAAGTTGTTAAGAATGTTACTTCTTATTCTCCGATTTCTAGTTCTGCAGAAGGTTGTAAATGGTTTTTAGATTTTGAAGAGGTTAGTAATTTGACTTTTTATGTTCCTTCAGATTATGATGAAGAAAATTTTTGTAATTATCAAGAAGGGAATATTCAGTATGATGAAAATGATGCTATTCAAAGGGCTGTTTTTTATCTTTTGGAGGAATTAGATTTTGATGGGGATGGTAAGTTGGATGTTCAATTTTCTGAACAGGATTTGGATATAAGCTCTTCAGAGATTGTGGGTATTCCTTTTGGTTGGTCAACAGAGGTGCAAGTTAGAAAATGGCATTAGTAAAATTAAATAAAAAAGGAATTTTTTTTACGATGATGGCTATTGCCTTATTGTCTTTGTTTATAATTTCATATAGTACTTATTCTGTTTTTCAGGGAAGAGAAGCGATTAGTAAAAGAATTAAAACAATGAATGATTTTATTTTTTTAGTTGAAGAAGATTTGTCTAGGCAATTATATATTTCAGGTTTTAGAATTATTTTTCTATTTGAGAATCGGATTATTGAAACTGGTGAGTATATTGATGATGTGAATTTTAGTTTTCAGGAATCGTTATATAATGGGACTCTCTATGGTGTAGAGAAAGAGATTATGCAAGGAGTTACTATGGATGGGATTGCTGATTCTCTTAATGAAAAGGCATTGAAGATTAATGCAAATGTTAGTTTGATTGATACTTCTGTTGAGATAATGCAGGAAGATGCTTGGAATGTTTTGTTGAAGTTTGAAGGAACATTGCTTGTTCAAGATAAAGGGGGGCTTGTTTTGTGGAATAAGACTCATCAGGATTTTTTGTATATTCCTGTTGAAAATTTTAAGGATCCTCTTTACCTTGTGAATACATATGGGCATATGTCTCATGATATTAATAAAACTCCTTATGAGGTTTTTGTTTCAGGAAATAATGTTTCTAATTTAAGTGCTCATTTGATGAACTTTTATTATAGGGAATCTAGTTCTGCGCCTAGTTTTTTGAAAAGGTTGGAAGGAGATATTAGTGCGGATGTTAATGGAATTGAATCTTTTGTTTATGTTCCTAATTTACCTAGCGGAGTTTCTGTTTTGCAAAAATCTGATTTGGATTATATTTATTTTTCAGCTAATAATCCTAGTTCTTATAAAATTCAAGGAATGCCTTCTTGGTTTGAGTTAGATGATGATGCTTTGGTTAGGTATGGGGCTGAAGGGTTGAAGATTGTGTGATTGTTGAAGCTTTGTTGAAAATCTTTTCTCCCTCCTTTTTAAAATTTATTTTATTATGGTTGCACCCGCCCAGCCCACCCTTAAATGAATAAATTTTAGCCACACCCTTTTAGACTTTTTCAACAAAGCCGATTTCTAAGATACCTTTTTATAGTTTGATTATTTATTTGTTTTATGGAAGAGAGGATGTTACTTTGGATAATTGTAGGAGTTTTGGTTTTAGGTTTAATTGGTTTTTTATATTATTTTCAGTATGAAAGTGAAGTTCCTATTTTTGAGAAAATTAAAAATAGTTGGTTTAATGAGGAGGTTGGAGATGAAGAAGATAGTGTTGAGGATTTGAATGATGAGGTTGGAGAAAGAGTTGGTGGGAGTGGAAGTGGTGAGAGTGGTGAAGAGGGTTTTGAGTTACCTGATGATTTAGAAAGTGTCCCTTGTGGATTTTATTTTGCAGATTATAATATTTGTGCAGGAGTTTGTCCTGGAGGGGTTTGTGAATTAGAAGGGAGGAGTTGTTATTGTAAATCAGGTTAAGATGGCTAGTGGATTGCATCATTATTATAAGAGAAAGAAAAAAGGGAAAGATTATCCTCATAAAAATAAATGGTTTAGTTTAATGGATAAAATTATTTATCTTGTTGCGGTTTCTGGGCCTTTGGTGACTTTGCCTCAGGTTTTGAAAATTTGGATTGAGCAGAGTGCTTCAGGAGTTTCTTTGATTTCATGGGGCGGTTATTTGATAGGAAGTTTTTTTTGGATTGTTTATGGATTTATGCATGACGAGAAACCTATAATTCTTGCTAATCTTTTGTGGGTTGTTTTTACTGCGTTGATTGTTATTGGTGTTGTGGTTTATGGGTGAGCAGGGTGGATTAAGGGTGAGGGGTTTAGGAGGGTTGGTTTATAGGTAGGTGAAGGGGTGGTTTCGAAACCCTTAAAAGTCTTATAATTCTTGTTAATTTATGTTATACTTAATAGGATTAGGATTGAATTTGAAAGGAATATCTTTGGAAGGTATTGAAGCTATTCGTAAATGTAAGAAGGTTTATTTGGAGAGTTATACTGTTGAGTTTCCTTATTCAACTGCTGAATTGGAGAAGGTTTTAGGTGTGAAGGTTTGTGTTTTAGGTCGCGAGGATGTAGAGGGTGATAGATTGGTTGAGGAGTCTCGAAAGAGTGATGTTGGGCTTTTGGTTTATGGTTGTCCTTTGTTTGCTACGACTCATATGAGTTTGATTGAGGGTTGTGGTAAGGTGGAGATTATTTATGCTGCGAGTGTTTTTGATGGAATTGCGTCTTCAGGTTTGCAGTTGTATAAGTTTGGTAAAGTTTCGTCTATGCCTAAATGGGCTAAGGGTTTTGAGCCTGTTAGTTTTTTGGATTATGTTAAAGAGAATTTAAGTATTGGGGCGCATAGTTTGATTTTGGTTGATATTGGATTGAAGTTTAGTGATGCTGTTTCTCAGTTGGTTGATGGTTGTTCTAAGTCTGGGGTTGATTTAAAGAATGTGGTGGTTTGTTCAAGGGTGGGGAGTGAGGAAGGGAAGATTTTTTATGTTGATGAGTTGAAGGATAAAGGGTTGAAGGGTTTAGGAGGGAAGAGGGTGAAGGGGTTGAAGGGTTTAGAGGGGAAGAAGGTTAAGGGGTTGAAGGGTTTAGAGGGGAAGAAGGTTAAGGCTCCGTTTTGTTTTGTGATTCCTGGTAAGATGCATTTTATGGAGGAAGAGGTTTTGAAGTCTTGGAGGGTGTGAGGAGGTTTAATATTGCGTCGCTCTCGCGGACGGCTTTCGCCAGTCCGCTCCGCTGTTGAATCTTGAAATCTATTTTATTTTTTTAGATGAGTTTTTTTTTGGTTTGTTAGTGATTTTTTATTTAGATGAATGTTTCTTAGAGATTAAAATTTTGAGAATTACTAAGACTTTGGGCAGAAAGGGAAAGGTGACAACCGGCTTTCTGCGGAGGTGGAAATGTTTGAATTTATGTTTTAAATTACTACCTATCTTTGGTGAAATTTTTTGATATAAATTTATAAATGATTGAGGAGTTTTTATTTTATGGATTATGGAAGAGAAATCGCTAGGGCGGGATTGGAAATTGGAGCTATTAAGTTAAATCCTGATAAACCTTTTACATGGGCTTCTGGTTTTAAGATGCCTATTTATAATGATAATAGGATGTTTCTTTTTCATCCAGAGCATAGGGAGTTGATAGTTGAAGGATTTGATAATCTTCTGTATTCTGAAAAAATGGTCTATGATTTTATTGCGGGGACTTCAACTTCTGGAATTCCTCCTGCAACTAGTTTGGCAGATGCTCTTGCTATGCCTTTGATTTATGTTCGAGATAAGCCCAAAGGTCATGGGTTGCAGAATCAAATAGAAGGGATTGATGCTGAATCTGATTTGAGGGGAATGCATGTTGTTTTGATAGAAGATTTAATTTCTATGGGCGGAAGTTCTGCAAGAGCTGTTCAAGGGATAAGGGATGCTAAGGGTGTGTGTAATAATTGTATTTCGATTTTTAATTATGGCTTGAAAGAGGCTCGAGATGTGTTTAATGGAGAAAGGTCTTATGATGAAAAAGGAAATAAATTGAGTTCTCCTTGTAATGTAAATTCGCTTTTAACTTATGATGTTTTATTGGATGTTGCTAAAGAAAAGGGACGTATTAATGTTGGGGAGAGGGAAATGTTGGAGGAGTGGAGAGAGGATTATTTGGGGTGGGGAGAGAAACATGGGTTTCCTAGGGTTGAGAAATAGTCTAAACTAAATGATTATTAGAAGAGAAAATTCTTTGTTTTAATTCTTCGAGATTTACTGAATGTGTTCGATGTTTTTCTACGGCAATTCCGGCTGCGTAGTTTGAGATGATTGCTGATTCGTGTAATGTGGCTTTTGATGAGAGTGCTAAGGCTAGGGCTGCTATGACGCTGTCTCCTGCTCCTGAGACATCGTAGACTTCTTTTGCATATGTTGGGATTTCAATTATTTCATCTGAGAAAAGTTTCATTCCTTTGCTTCCTCTTGTTATGAGGATGTTTGAGTTGAATTCTTGTTTTAATTTTATTCCTGCTTGGTGTATGTCTTCGTGGTTTGCCATTTCTAATGCTTCTTTTTCATTTGGTTTGATTAGGTAGAGGTTTTTGTAAAGATGTTTGTTTTTGGGTTTAAGATCTGCAATTATTTTGTGTTTGTGATTGTGAAGGGAGTTTATTAGGTCTTGAGTTATTGTACCTTTTGAATAATCTGAAATAATTATTTTGTCTGCTTGTTCTGCTTTTTCAATAAGGATGTTTTTTGTTTCTTGGTTGAATGTTTTGTTTTGTGTTTCTTCTTTGTCAAGTCTTAGTCCGATTTGTTGTTGGTTTGCGATTATTCTTGATTTGCATGTTGTTATTTTAGCAGGATTGAGAAAATGATTTATATTTTTTTCTTGAAGAAGTTTTTTAAGTGTTAGTGCTTCTTGGTCTTGTCCTGCGAATGCAAATATTGTTGCTTCGCCTCCTAGTAATGTGATGTTTGATGCAACGTTTCCTGCGCCTCCTATTTCGTGTTTTTCTTTAATGAGGTTTACGACAGGAATGGGGGCTTCTGGACTTATTCTTGAAACTTCTCCGTAGAAATATCTATCGAGCATTATGTCTCCGATAACTAGAATTTTTTTGTTTTGAAAGTTAGTTAGTATCTCTTTTAATCTTTGATTCATTGTTGTAAGTGTTTTGGGTTGTATAAAAGGGTTATGGAGGTTGGGGAGTGGTGGGGTGTTGAAAGGGTTATGGAGTTGGGATTTACGTGAGCTTTGCTCACGCTTATTTTATATCGCTTTCGCGCCCGACTTTGTCATGAAAGGTTCGTCAGATTCTCTGACGAAAGCGCCGCCGCTTCGCTATTAATATTGAAATCTTGTAAATTTTAGAAGTTATGTTTGAGGGATTGGTTTGTTATGAGAATTTTATTTTTTCAAATGGGTTTTCTTTTCTCTAAAATTTTCCTTGATATCCCATTACAAGTTCCCTATTTGTAACAAAATCAAAAAATGAAGGATCTGTTTTAGGATTATAGGGTTTTCCTATTTTTCTATATGCTGTTTCTCCTTCTTCTTGAGTAATTGTACCATCTCTATTTAAATCTATAACTGTTTTTGTAGAAATATATTGTCCACCTTCTATGATTAATGGAGATACACCTAATGTTACTAATGAAGAAATAAATAGGTTTTTAAGTAATCCTGATTTTTTATGTGAAGAATCTTTAGTTTCCATTTGATTAGTGAAGCGATTAAAGTTTATATAATTTATGGTTTTTTATTTGTATGTTTAGTTATTTCTTTTTTCTATTAATGTAGAGATAGATTGCAGGGAGAATTCCTGCGGTGTTTAGGATTAGGATTATTATGAACCATGTTTTGTGGTTTTTGTGTGTTGCTTTCCATAATGCGAATCCTTTTAGAATTGTGTCTATTATGAGTATTAGTAAAAGTATTGGTAGTGTTCCTGAGAATAGGTTGTTGATGTTGGATAGTCTATTGTCATAACATGTTGGGCTGATATCTAGTTTTTTTGTTGTAGGTTCTTGATCGGGAGGGGTTGTTGAAGGTATTGCTAGAATTGTTGGGAGGATTAGTAGGAGTAGAATTGTTAGGAGGATTGTTTTTTTCATTTTTATTATTATGTAGAAAGAGTTTATAAAATTATTCAAATAACGTTCTCCACCATGGCTTTTTTTTAAGAGGCATTGTTGTAATGGTTTCAGTGTTATCTTCTGTGATTACTTTATAGGTTATTTGTGGTTTTTCTTTTATTGGAGGGATTTTTTCTGCTATACTTTTGTTTGCTAATTCTATTGCTTTTTCTACAGAAATTCTTGAATATCCTTGACTCATTAATGAGAATTTTAATGAATCTGAAGTGTATCCTTTATCTAGGTTTTTTTCTATGTAATCTGCTAGTTGTTGTGTTGGGCTTTGTGGTTTATACATGTATGTAGGAGTGAGAGAGTGTTTAAAAAATATATGGGAGTGTTATATATATTTTTTAAATCTTCAAAATCCTTGATGGATTTTTAACATCCAATATCTTTTTATACTTTTATTTCCTAGTTTTATTGAAAAAGGTGAATCAAATGTTAATGTTTAATTTTATTCAGAACTTTGTGACGACTGCGCCGCCGCATCTTGTTACATTGATAGAGATTGGTTTGATAATTATTATTGCGTCGTTTTTTGCTTTTTTGATTCGAATGTTTCGGCAACCTTTGATTCCAGCGTATATTTTTACAGGTATTTTGATTGGGCCTTTGTTTTTTAATTTAATTGGAGATGCTCATTTGATTGGTTCGCTTTCTGAAATTGGTGTTGCGTTTTTGATATTTACTGCAGGGTTGGAGATTAAGTTTAGGAAGTTGAAAGAGGTTGGAAAAGTTGCGACGGTTACAGGGGTTTTGCAAATGATTCTTTTGTTTGGATTGGGGTTTTTTGTTGCTAAGTTGTTAGGTTTTAGTGGGATTGCTTTGGCATATATTGGAATTGTTGTTGCGTTTAGTAGTACGATGATTGTTTTGACTTTGTTGGCTGAGAAGAAGGAAATTAATAGTTTACATGGTAGAATTGTTATTGGTATTTTGTTGATTCAGGATATTGCTGCGATAATTGTTTTGGCTGTTTTGTCTAGTGATTTGTCTTTTAATAGTATTTTAATTGTTTTGGCTAAAGCTCTTGCTTTTGCGGTTTTTGCTTTTGTTTTGTCTAAGCTTATTAATCCTGTTTTTAAAAATGCTGCAAAGAGTTCTGAGATGTTGCTTTTGGTTTCTGTATCGTTGTTATTTTTGTTTATCTTTGGTTCTTTTGTTAGTGGGTTATCTTTGATTATTGGTGCTTTTTTTGCTGGTGTTACTTTGGCTAATTCAGATTATAAGACAGAGATTCAGTGGAAGATTACGCCTTTGAGAGAATTTTTTGCGATTATATTTTTTGTTGCTTTGGGTATGCAATTAATGGTTATACCTAAGGAGTTTTTGATTTTGTTATTGGTTTTATTGGTTCTTGTTGTGGCTGTTAAACCTTTGGTGATTATGTTTATTGTTAGGTTGATGGGTTATAAAAAGCGTACTTCATTTTTGACTGGGAATTCTTTAGCTCAGACTAGTGAGTTTTCTTTAGTGATTTTGGCAATAGGTTTTGGTTTGGGACATATTAATCAAGGATTATTTAGTAGTTTGGTTTTGCTTACAATTTTGACAATGTCTTTGACAACTTATTTTATATCTTATGAAAAGAAATTAACTAATTGGTTTGATTGGCCTTTGAATTTTTTGAATAAGGTTCATTCAAGAAAAGAAGAGTTGGAATATGATGATAATGAGGAGAATCGAATTATTATTTTTGGGTGTCATAGGGCTGGAAGTTTGTTATTAAAGGATTTTGAAAAACAGAAAGAGAATTTGTTTGTTGTGGATTATAATCCAGAGATTATTAGATCTTTAATTGAAAAAAAGATTCCTTGTATTTATGGAGATTTTATGAATGCGGAGATTTTTAAGAAAGCAGGTGTTAGTGGTGCTGAGATTGTTATTAGTACTATTCCAGATTATGAAGATAATATTTTGCTTTTGAAAAAGATAAGGCGGGTTAATAAGAATGCTTTGATAGTGATTGTTGCTAATCGGATTCGTGAGGCGATTAGTTTGTATAAGGCTGGTGCTGATTATGTTATTATTCCTCAGATTGAGGGAGGGAAGAAAGCGTTTGAGATGGTGAGGAAGTTTAAGAAAGGTGGTGGGGTTAGTGAGGGTTCAAAGATTATGAAGGATTTTAAGAGAGAGCAGATTAAGTATTTGAATTCTATTCATCATATATTGTATTAGAATGTGAGATTATTTTTCTTCACTTTTAATAAATTCTGTATAGTGGCATTTTCCGCAGTAAAGTCTATTTTTAGTTTTCATTAAGAAAACTCCTGGACCGCATCTTGGACATGATTTTTCTCTTGTTATTGTGTCTCCATCAATTTTGTACTTTGTATACTTCTTTGAAGTAGGTTTGTTTTTCTTTTGTTTTTTTCCTTTTGCGTCTGCCATTTTTGTATAGAATTAATTGATTTGAAAGGTATTTAAAGCTGTTGTTTTGTAGAATTATGTTTGGACTGTTAGATAGATGTTTGAGAGAATTACTAGGGCTGCTGTGATGCCGAATATCCATGCTAGTTTGATTAGGAATTTTTTTCTTTGGATGATGTATTGTTCTATTTGTTGGATTTCTGATTTTGGTTTGGATTGTTTCATGTATTTATTAGGTGATTGGAGTTTATAAGTTTTTTTGAATTTTCACCACCTGCGAAAAGCCGTCTGTCGACTTTCCCTTTTCGCCCCGTGCAGTTTTGAAAAGTTGTTAGAGAATTATTTTATGAAGATGAGTAGATTGGTTGTTATGAGTAATTAGAATTAATTAATTTTCTTTAGCTTCTTCGGCTTTTTGAATTTCTTCTTTTGCTTCTTTCTTTTCTTCTTCTGGTTTGTCTTCTACAGGAGTTTCATCTTTAGTTGGTTCTTCTGCAGGTTTTGGTTCGTCTTTTGTTTCTTCAGCTTGAGGTTGTTCTTCTGTTTTTTCATCTGTTGGTTTGTCTTCAGTTTTCTCTTCAGCAGGTGCATCTTCCTTAGGTTTATCAGCTTCTGCTTTAGCTTCTTTTTCTGCATTGACTTCTTCTGTTCTTTGTTTTTTTGTTTTAGATAAATTCTTTATTGATTCTAAATCTTCTTTTGTTTCGTAGATGTTGGCGTCTATGTGGAAAACATCTTTTCCGAATCCGCCTTTGATGTTTTTTATTTGGATTGTTTCTTCTGGTTTGTTTAATTCTGCTGCGATTAATTTTTTAACATCTTCAAAGCTTGGGTTTTTTTCACTTTCTAGTTCTCCAGATATTTCTTGTCTTTTGAATAGGTTGTTTTGAAAGTCTTTTTTAATTTCCATTTTATTTAGAATTATATTTTTATGGCGTAGATGCCTTTTTTGTTTATTTTTAGTTCTTTAGCTAATGTTGATTTTTCAGGATTAACTATTTCAACTTTTCCTTTAAATGTTTCTGATGTTTCTTTTTTTGCGCAGATTGGACATTCGTTTCCTTCATATATTCTCTTGCAATTTTTACATGCTTTTTCTTTTGGCATTTTATTTTTTAGCCTCCTTAATTTCTTTTTCTAATTTTTTAGCTGAGACTTTTGATTTCTTTTTTTCTTCTGCAATCCAATCTAATTTTCCTAAACCTGGTTGTCTCATTGTTAGTCCGATTTTAAGTGAATCTCCTTTGTAAGATAATGCTACTATTCTTGCAATGCATGGGTCTTTCTTTTTTAGTATTTTCTTTGAATCTTTACCTAATAATGTGTTTGTTGTTGAGAAGCTTACATAGTCGTCCATTGTTTGGCTGATGTGTATCATTCCTTTCATTACTCCTAGGTTCATGAATGCTCCGAAGTTTGTTATTTCTTCTACAAGTCCGAATACTAGTTCTTGTAGTTCTGGTTTCCAGACAAGTAATTTGAATTTAGAATTGTAGTATGCTGCTCCGTCTCCTGGGATGATTACACCGTCGCCAACTTCTAGGACTGAGATAATTCCTATGACTTCTCCGATTTCCTTATCATGGTAGCTTTTGTAGATTTCTTGAAGTTGTTTTGCAACAGCATCGCTAGTTTCAAGTCCGAATAACTTGGGTTCTACTCTTACATAATCTTCGACTTTAACTATATAGAACATGTTAAAATTAATAAAAATTGAAGGTTTTTAAGGCTTTCTATTGAAAAGCCTTAAACTCATTCAAGATTTTTTTTGTAAATCTTTTAGATTTAAAGGCTTTCGGATTTTTGTGATTTGATTTTTAGGGTTTTTTTTGTAAATCTTTTAGATTTAAAGGCTTATTTAGTTAACATCAACTTTTTCCCTCTGTTGATTAGAATAACTCTTCCTAAAATTTGTCTCATTTCTCTGTCAAGTGTTGCTGTGATGTTTTTTTTGTTTTCTTGTGAGAGATTGATGATTGATTTGTCAACTGTTTCTCCCCCTGGGTTTACTTTTTTTATTTTATTTGTTTTTAGGATTTGAATTGCTAAATCTGAGGCGGTTTTGTCTTTCTCTTTTTTAGTTTTTATTTTTAGTCTTTCTAATTCTTCTATGACTTTTTCTGGGACTACTAGTTCATAGTCTTCATTTATTAGTTTGCTTATTTCTTCTACATAGTCTAGTTTTTCTTTTGCACAGTAGATTAGGAAATTTGTGTCTAGTATTATTTTTGTATCTTTCATATTTTATTTAATGAAGGAAGATTTATATAAGTATCTTTCTTTTTGTGGTTGGTGAGATGATGCAAGAAAAAGAGCATGTTTTGAAAGTTTTGGAAGAAGTTAAGAAGGCTTTGAATGAGAAGGATTATTTGGAGATTAAGATTTTGAGTGATAAGATTATTCATATTTCTTCTGTTCATCAGGATTCGGATATTATTTCTTTGTCTGTTATTATTTATGCGCTTAGTAAGATTCTTGAGAGAAGGAATTATAAGGAAGAGAAAAATTGGGCGAAGTTTTTTAAGAGGTTTGTGAATAATATTGATGATATGATTTTGGCCTTGAAGAAGAATGATTTTGGAGTGTTTCATGATGAGATTGAGGAGAATAGGAAATTGATTCAGGGGCTTTCTGGAAATTTGAAGGGTTTTATTAAGGATGTTTTTAGGAGGGCGAGGGTGAATAAGGCTTCTAGGATTTATGAACATGGAATTTCTATGGAAAAGACTGCGAAGATTTTAGGGATTAGTTTGTGGGAGTTGAGTGAGTATGCTGGGAAAACTGGAATTGGAAATGTTAATTTGGCTGTCACTGTGCCTATTCGTCAGAGAATTAAATTTGCAGAGGAGATTTTTGAAAGATGAAAGGAAAAATAAGAAGTGCAATGAGAAAGGATGTTGAAATAATAACTGAGTTGTTTAATAGTGAGCCTGATGTCCTTTTAGGGGATGGTGAAACTAAATATTCTGAAGATGATATTGAAAGTTATCTTAATAATCGGTTGAATAAAAGTTTTGTTTGTGAAGTGGATGAGGATGTTGTAGGAGTTTTGCTTGCACAGTTTTGGAAGAATTATGTTTATCTTCATACAATTGTTGTTGATGCAGAGTTTAGGGAGAAAGGTGTTGGAAGCATACTTATGAATGCTATGGAAAAATTAGCAAAGGAAGAAAAGAAGTATGTGATAGAGTTATTTAGCGAGATTGGAAATAAGTCTATGCAGAGTTTTGTTAAAAAAAGAAATTATGAAAAAGGAGGGAAGTTTGTTTTTTATTCTAAGAAAATAAGATTTTAATATGACCAAGAGTTTGATTTTTGATGCGGGACCGATAATAAATTTTGCAATGAATGGAATGTTGTATGTTCTTGAGGATTTGCATAAGGAGTTTAAGGGGGATTTTTTGATAACTAAGGAGGTGAAGAAAGAAATTATTGATAGGCCTTTGGAGATTAGTAGATTTGAGTTGCAGGCTTTTCAGATAAAGGAACTTTTTAATAAGGGTGTGATTAAATATGCAGATATTAGTCCTGGGCAGGTTGAGGAATTGAAAAAAGTTCGGGACGAGTTTACCCGGATTGCTAATAGTACTTTTAAGACTAAGAAGAAATATGTTCATTTGATTGATAAAGGAGAGGCTGCTGCTTTGGCTTTGTCTTCGATACTTCCTGATAATCCTCCGTTGGTTGTTGATGAAAGGACGACTAGGATGCTTTGTGAAAATCCTATTAATTTAAAGAAGTTGCTTGAGAAAAAAATGCATACTTCTGTTAAGGCTCATGCTGAGAATTATTCAAGGTTTGATAAGTTTAAGATTATTCGTTCTACTGAGTTGGTTTATCTTGCGTATAAAAAAGGATTGTTTAAAATTAAGGATCCTAGGATTTTAGAGGCTGCGTTGTATGGAGTTAAGTTTAAAGGTTGTTCTGTTAGTGAGAAGGAAGTTAGGGATGTGATTGGGTGGGAGAAGAAGTAATTTTCTTAGAAATTCTAAAAACTAAATGTTTTTAAAATAGGTTTTTGTGATAGTTATAGGATTATCCATGGGGATATCATATAATGTTTAATATGCAAGCCTCCAGAGCTTGTCATAGGGGTTAGATTCCCCTTATCCCCATTTTAAATTATAATTTTCAAACCCCAATATTTATAAATTGGTTTTTCTTTTAGTTAGTATGGTTAAAAAAGATGTGAGTGCTAAAAAGAAGAAGATGACTCGTGCAGATATGGATATGATGATGATTGATAATTTTATTAATTTGCAAAAGGTTTTGACTAATTTATCTGTGAAGTTTGATGAGCTTTCAGGGAATATGTCTAAGATGCTTCAGCTTTTTGAGATTTCTGCTAAGAGTTTTGCAGAGAAATATTCTGAAAGTGATTTGGGGAATCTGCCTAGTTCAGAGAGAGAGTTTTTGAAGAAGTTGGATTCTTTGTTGGATCAGAATAAGACGATTTCTAAAGGAATTATGATGATGGAAGAGAGGATAAGAAATCGAGCTCGTTCACCTTATCCTGAACCTGGGAAATTTAATTCTTCGAGAGTGAGGAGGTAATTTTTTTGATGGGATTGAAAGAAATTGATAAGATGGGTAGAGTAGTTTTTCTTAGTATGTTTGCAGAGGAGATGTTTAGGGTTTATGTTAAGAAATTTGAATCTAAAAAAAATGTGGAAGTTGAGAAAGTTAAAAGTAAAATTCTTGAGCCTATTCCTGAGAATGTTTCTGTTTTGAATAAGTTGGATTTTGAAGAAGGTTCTGATGAGGGTGGTTCTGATGAAGAGGTTTCTGATGGGGAGATTGTTAAAAAGATTGAGTCTGTGAAATTTGCATATCAAAAAGAGGGAGAGATGAAGAAAAAGAGAAAGGTTCCTGTTCATTTTACTAAAAGTCTTATGAGTCCTGTTTCTGTAAGAAAGGTTGCTTTTGGTAGGCGTGGGAAAAAGGTTAAACCTGTGAATGTTCAATCTGGGATGGTTGGGATTAATAATTTGTTAAGGGATGGTTCTATTCAATCGATTGAATGTTCTGGACCTGGTAAGAATTTAGTTGTTAAAAGAAATAATAAAATAAATGTTACAAAACTTGTTTTTGGTCCTATTCAAATTAAAGAAGTTATTGATTATTTCTCTGGGCAGGCGAGGATTCCTGTTGCGAATGGGATTTTAAAAGCGGCTGTTGGCGATTTAATTATTTCTTCAGTTAGTTCTAATTTTGTTGGTTCGAGATTTATAATTACTAGAAATACTCCTTATAGTTTGATTGATAGTCCTAAGAATCGTTTGATGGGGGCTTAAATTAATATGAGGAGGGAGAATAAATTCTCCCTTGTTCCCCTTTTTGTAATTTTATTAGTATTTTCCTTTTTTAAATGATTTAGGTAGTTGGATGTTTATTTTTTAATTCTGCTTTTTGTATTTGTGTTTTTGCAATCTTTGTTTTGGTATTTAGGGTTTTGTAATCTTTGTTTTGGTAAATGGGGTTTTGTAAAGAAGGGGTTTGGAAGTGGGGGTTTGGAAAAGTGGTTTGGAAAATATATTTAAAGTGTGTTTTGTTGTGATTCTTATGGTAGTTAAGAAAGATAAAATAACTAATGCGAAGATTGAGAAATATTATGATTTGAGTAGTCGGGCTTTGAAGATTGCTCGTGGGGCAGTGGTTAAGAAGCGTAAGAAAGAGGCTGATGAGATTTTTTTAATGGTGGAGTGTTATTTGTCTGATTCCTTGTATTTTAAGGAGAAAGGTGATTTTGTTAATGCTTATGGTGCTTTGAATTATGCTCATGGTTGGTTGGATTGTGGGGCTAGGTTGAAGATTTTTGATGTTAAGGATGATAAGTTGTTTACTGTTTGAACTTATGTTTTTGTTTTAACTTAATTTTTAATTGTATTTAATGTTCCCTTGCCTTAAGAAATTCTTGAACATTAACTAGAGATAGAGTGGCTCCTCCAGTTAAACAAGGATGTTCTAAGTAATTAATATGAATCATATTGTTAGTATCAACCTTCTTTGAACAATCTCCTCCAATCCCATTTTTTTCAGGACAAGCATAATGAATCTTTGAGGGATTAGTTTTTAAAAAAAATCGATCTTTTTGTGGACCACTCATTCTTTTATTTGATTCATCACCATAAACTGAGACTATTACTTTATGAGTTAAATTTTTACCACAAGCTTCACAAGCAATAGAATATTCTTCTACCCCTTGTTCAATAGGTGTTTTTGGTAAAATACTTCCTGCTAAAAGAACAGAGCCCGCAATACTTCCAGTTCTTTTTAAAAATTCTCTTCTTGCAATTTTTTCATTTTTCATTTTAATTTTGCTCAGAACTATCTGAGGTTTTTCACCCTTTATAAAACTATAGAAATTCCCTTTTTAAATCTTTTGGAATATTCTTTTTTAATTTTAAATAATTTAATTTACTTTTATTTAGAACCTTTCCTATAAAAATCCTTAAGAGATTGTAATGATTTTTTTGCTAATTTATCCATATTATCTTTTGATAATCTTCTTGCTTTGCTTCTTTTGAGTTTTAATTTTTCTTTGGTTTTATGTTCTAGTGATTTGTGTTTATTTGTCTGAGTTAAGTAAAATCCTTCTTCTTCTTTTTGAATTGTTAATTCTGCTTGTAGTTGAAATAAGTTGTAGGAGATTGTGCTTTCTTCGGTTTTTGGATTATATGTGTGAGTTATTGTTATTTCTCCTCCCGAAGTTTCTTTTATTGTTCTTTCTAGAGAAATTCTTAATTCTTGTGCGACGTATTGAACAGAATCATATTTCTTTTGCTTCATGTTTTTAGAGGGTTTTTTCTATTAAAAACCATTGTTATTGTCTGGAATATATATTGGATAAGGTTTAAATAAATGTTTTTGTTGTTGATAATATGAAAAAGGTGATTGTGATTAGTCTTGGTGGAAGTTTGATTGTTCAGGATAAAGTTAATTATGGTTTTTTGAAGGATTTTCGGGATGTTCTTTTGAAGTATTCTCGGAAGTATAAGTTTGTGGTGGTTTGTGGTGGTGGGAAGCCTGCGAGAGTTTATATGAATGGGCTTGAGAGGGGAAATGTTAAGAATAAATTTTATTCTCAGTCTATGTTAGGGATTTCTATTACTCGTTTGAATGCTCGTTTTATGACTTATTTTTTTGGGAAGGATGCTAATGAGGGAATTCCTCATGATATGAAAAGGGTGAAGAATTTGTTGAGATATAATAAAGTTGTTTTTTGTGGGGCTTTGAGATATGCTGTTAATCAGACATCTGATAGTACTGGGGTTAAGCTTGCTCGTTATTTTGGTTGTGATTTTGTTAATTTGACTAATGTCAAGGGTTTATATGAGAAGGATCCTAAAAGGTTTTCTAGTGCGAAGTTTATTTCTGAAATTTCTTATAATGATTTTTTTAAGATGGCTAATGCTGTGAAGTTTAAACCTGGGCAACATTTTGTTTTGGATCAGAGGGCTGCGAAGATTGCTAAGGATTATTCTGTTCCAGTGTTTATTATGGGTTCTTGTAAGGAGTTGGATAAGTTTTTAAGTGGGAAGCATTTTGTTGGGACTAGTATAAGATGATAACTAGTAAAAATTTAAATGAAGTTCGGAAGGAAATTGTTAAGTTGAAAGCAGATGGTGAGGATGTGGTAGTTAGGGCTCAGGGTGATGATTTTAATCGGAAGATTTTTGAGAATAAAGATGTTGATGTTGTTTTTGGATTGGAGATGCATTCTCGTAGAGATTATATGAAACAGAGAGATAGTGGGTTGAATGAGGTTTTGTGCAAGTTGGCTAAGAAGAATGGGATTAAAATTGAGATTGATTTGAAAGAGATTGTTGGATTGGGTGTTGTTGAGAAGGCAAAGGCTTTGGCTAGAGTTCGGCAGAATATTCGTTTGTGTCGGAGGGTTGGTGTTGGGATTGTTGTTGAGGGTGTTGGGAAGGCAGAGAGGAGGGGTTTTATGGGTGTGTTGGGTGCGAGTAGTGAACAGTGAATGGAGTGTAATAATCTTTAAAAATGATTAATTGTTTTTATTTTAATGGAATATGATATAAGTAAACGATTTCAAAAAATATCTTCTGCTTTGAAGGATGTAAGTGATGTATTGCAATCTAATGATTTGGTGGCTAGGGTGCAAGATGGAATGCCTGCTGCAGAGTTGCATTCATTTTATAATCAAGTTGGTTTAAAGGAAGGATGGTTAAAGCCAGAATATGCAACTCCTCTTTCTGAACAAGATAAAACAAATCAAGTGAAGAATGTTGATGCTGCATTAGATGTTGTTGATTATTGGATTTCTAGATTTGAGGGTAATAAGTTTTCTGAGATGGGGAGAGAAGGACTTATTGGTGCAATGGAATCTTGTGTGGATTATGAGGGAAATAGGGGTTTGTTTGAATTAGAAAACGCTGCAGAATCTCAACATAATCAATGGAGGAGTTTTATTGGAACTTATCAAAAAGAAAGAATTACTCCTGGTCATGAAAAATTTAGAGAAGATAATTATAACCAATTTAATATGGATTATCCTGCTCTTGAAGAAAGTGTAAAAGATCAAGATAGGTTAATTGTTGCTGTAATTAGTGATGTTGTTCTTGGTCTTGCGGATATTGGTTATGAACGGGTAATTGATACTAATTAGACTTTGAATATTTTCTTTCAATATCTTTAATATACCAAAAATTTAAATAATGTTTTTTCTTATGTTTCTTATGGAAGATAAAATTAGTCTGGATTTGAATGAATCAACTAGTTTTAACTTTGATTTTTACTTTTGGTAAGTAAATCTGTGTTAGCCGGATTTACTGTATTATATTTTGATTATTAATAATCTATTTCTGGTTTGCATGCAATAACATAAACTATAAAAATGGCAATAGCAACATTAGAGAATATGGTTGGAGAAGAAGAAATAGTTGAAAGTCTTTTGAATAAAGGAATTGAGAAAGAGATTTTTCTTAGTCCTGAGAAGATTCGTGGTGAGGTTTGTGTTTCTGTTGATGTTGCTAAGAAAATTATTGGGTTTCGTGGAGAGATTGAGAATATTTTGGATGGTAAGGATTCTAGGATGATGTTGATAATGGGTCCGTGTTCTATTGATGATTATGATGCTGCGATTGAATATGCTTTTAAATTGAAAAAATTGTCTGATGAAGTTAGTGATAAATTTTTGATAGTTATGAGAACTTATTTTGAAAAGCCTAGAACAAGTGTTGGATGGGAAGGATTGATTATTGATCCTGATAGGGATGGGAGTAATGATGTTGAGAAAGGGTATTTGATGGCTAGGAAATTGTTGAGAGAGATTAATGAAATTGGTTTGCCTTGTGCTAGTGAACTTTTGGATATTACAAGTAATGAGTATATTGGTGATTTGATTTCTTATGCTGCGATAGGTGCGAGAACTTCAGAATCTGCGCCTCATAGGAAAATGGGTTCTAGTTTAGCTGTTCCTGTTGGTTTTAAGAATGCTACTAGTGGAAATTTGAAAATTGCTGTGAATGCTGTTAAATCTGCTAATGCTGAGCATATTGTTGAGACGAGTTATGGTAGGGCTTTGAGTAAAGGGAATGATTATGCTCATGTTATTTTAAGAGGAGGGTCTAATGGTGTAAATTATGATAAGGTTAGTGTTGAGGAGGTTGTTGGATTGTTGAAGGAGGAGGGTTTGAGAACTTCAGTGATTGTTGATTGTAGTCATGCAAATTCTGGAAAGGATTATAGGAAACAAGGAGAGGTTTTTAGAGAGGTTTTGGGGATGAATAAGAAGGAAGTGGTTGGAGTTATGTTGGAGTCGTATTTGGTTGAGGGTGTAGGGGATGAATATGGGCAGTCGAAGACTGATGAGTGTGTGGGGTGGGAGGAGAGTGAGGGATTAGTAAAGGGAGGATTTGAAGTGTTGTGAGTAATCTTATAAACTTAGCAATCTATGAATTAAAATGCCAGAAAAACAAAAAGATAAACCGGATATGCAGAAACTTGTGGAATCTCTTTCGCCTAATGAGAGAAGAATTGTTGGTTTTTTGGAAGTTGGGGATTTGGATAAACTGCGAGATGAGAGTGGTTTGGATAAGACATCTCTTTTGCGGGCTTTGGAGTTTTTATCTAATAAAGGAATTTTAACTTTGAGAAGTAAGGAGGAGAAGGTTGTTGTTTTGAGTATTAATGGGTTGAATTATAAAAGAGATGGTTTGCCTGAGAGAAGGCTTGGAGGAGTTGTTGTTGAGAAAAATTCTTTATCTTTAATGGATGCTAAGAAAGAGTCTGGATTGAGTGATAATGAGTTTAAGGTTGCTCTTGGAGCTTTGAAGAAAAGGGCGTTGATTAATATTGTTAATGGAAATATTGTTTTGGTTGGTGGGAAAGATGTTTTTGTTGAGAAGACTTTGGATGAGAAGTTTTTGGAGTTGTTGCCTAAAAAGTTTAGTGAGTTGGAGCCTGAGGAGAAGTTTTCTTTTGATAATTTGAAGTCTCGGAAGAATATTGTTGAGATTGAGAATAAGAAGATTGTTGAGTTTGATTTGACTGATTTGGGTAAGGAATTGGTTAAAGTTGATTTGACTTCTTTAAAAAATATGATTGAGAGTGTTACTCCTGGATTGATTAAGAGTGGGAGTTGGAAAGGTAAGAAGTTTCGGAGGTATGATATTACTTCAGATGTTCCGAAGATTTCTGGGGGTAAGAGGCATTTTGTGAATCAGGCGACTGATTATGCAAAGAGGGTTTGGTTGGATATGGGTTTTAAGGAGATGAGTGGTTCTTTGATTCAGTCTGGGTTTTGGAATTTTGATGCTTTGTTTACTGCACAGGATCATCCGGTTCGTGAGATGCAGGATACTTTTTTTATAAATGGTGAGGCTGAGTTGCCTGCTTCTGGAGTTGTTGAAAAGGTTAAGAAGGCGCATGAGGGGGGGATTGATGGTTCAAAAGGTTGGCAGTCTTCTTGGTCTGAGGATGATGCTAAGAAGGTTTTATTGAGGACACATACAACTTGTTTGTCTGTTCAGACTTTGAAAAAGATTGCTGAGAAAAAGGAGTTTCCTGCTAAGTATTTTGCTTTGGGTAAATGTTTTAGAAATGAGACTGTTGATTGGAGTCATGGGTTTGAGTTTAATCAGACCGAGGGAATTGTTGTTGATGAGAATGCGAATTTTCGGCAGTTGCTTGGTTATTTGAAAGAGTTTTTTAAGAAAATGGGTTATGAAGAGATTCGGATTCGTCCTGCGTATTTTCCATACACAGAGCCGTCGCTTGAGATAGATGTTTTTCATCCTGTTCGTAAGGAATGGGTGGAGTTGGGTGGTGCTGGGATGTTTAGGCCAGAAGTTACGATTCCAATGTTTGGGAGGCATATTCCTGTTTTAGCTTGGGGTCCTGGTTTTGATAGAATTATTATGGAGTTTTTTAAGGTAGAGGATTTGAGGGATATGTATAAAAATGATTTGAATGCTCTTCGTGAGAAGAAGGTGTGGAGAAAATGACAATAATAACATTTGATAGAAAAGAATTGGAAAAGAAAATTGGAAAGATAGATGAGAAGATGGAGGAAAGGATAAGTATGTTTGGGACTGTAGTTGAGGATTTGACTGAGGATGAAGTTAGTGTTGAGGTTTTTCCGAATCGTCCTGATTTGCTTTCGTTTGGTGGTTTTGTTCGTGGTTTGCTTGGGTTTTTTGGGAAGGGTAAGGGTTTGAAAAATTATAATGTGAATAAACCTTTGGAGAATTATAATGTTGTTATTGATAAATCTGTTAAATCTGTTCGTCCATTTACAGCATGTGCTATTGTTAAGAATTTGAAGTTGGATGATGCTCGGATTAAGGAGATGATTGATATTCAGGAAAAGTTGCATGGTTCTTATGGGCGGAATCGTAAGAAGTTGGCGATTGGGATTTATCCTTTGGAAGAGATTAAGTTGCCGATTAAGTTTTTGGCTCGTAAACCTGAGGAGATTAAGTTTCAGCCGTTGGAGTTTCCTCGTGCGATTAATGGTAGGCAGATTTTAAGTCAACATCCTGCAGGAAGGGAGTATGGAGATTTGTTGAAAGGTGCTGAGGTTTTTCCAATTTTTGAAGATGCGAATGGAGAGATTTTAAGTATGCCGCCTATTATTAATTCTGAGAAAACTGGGAAGGTTGGTTTTGAGACAAAGGATGTTTTTATTGAGTGTTCTGGTTTTAATTTAGATTATTTGAAAAAGACTTTGAATATGATTGTTTGTGCTTTGGCTGATATGGGTGGAGAGATTTATGAGATGGAGATTGTAGATAAGAGGAAGTGGGTTTCTCCTGATTTGTCTAGTGATAAGATGGAGTTTTCTTTAGATGATTTGAATAAGACTTTGGGTTTGGAGTTGAGTGTTAAAGAGGTTAAGGGTTATTTGGGTAAAATGGGGATTGGATATGGGGAGGGGGTTGCTTTGGTTCCTTGTTATAGGACTGATATTTTGCATGAGATTGATTTGAGTGAAGAGGTTGCTATTGCTTATGGTTATGAGAATTTTGAGGCAGAGATTCCTGAGATTTCAACTATTGGTTGTGAGGATAAGGTTGCTGTTTTGAAAAGGAGAGTTGATGAGATTTTGGCTGGATTGGGTTTGTTAGAGGTTTCTAGTTATCATTTGTCTACTAAAGATGTTCAGTTTAAGAAGATTTGTAAAAAGGGTTTTTTGGATGAGGTAATCGAAGTTTTGGATTCTAAGACTGAGAATAATATTTTGAGGACTTCGTTGTTTGCTAATAGTATGAAAATTTTGAGTGAGAATTCTGATGCTTCGTATCCGCAGAAGATTTTTGAATTGGGGAAGGTTTTTGGGAAATGTGAAGGTGGTTCTGGGGGTGAGAGTGGTGATGGTTCGCAATTACAACGCCCAATACCCCACCCACCCACCCGTATTGGGGGCGTTGAAATTGCTACTAGTGGTGTTGGAGGTATTGTTGAGAAAGAGAGATTGTGTATTTCGTTGTGTGGTGAGGGAATGAATTTTACAGAGTTGAAACAGGGTTTGGATTATTTGATGAGGATGTTGGGGGTGGAGTATTCTTTGGAAGAGGTGGAGAATGAGTCGTTTATTGTGGGGCGGTGTGGGAGTGTTGTGGTTGGTTCTAAAGGTGAAGAAGGCGTTGGTGAGAAGAGGGTTGTGGGTGTTATGGGGGAGGTGGGGTTGAGTGTGTTGAAAAATAATAAGATTAAGATGCCGGTGGTTAGTTTGGAGTTGGATTTGAGTTGTTTTGTAGAATAATAATCTTTATTAATTGAATTTATATTTAAGTTGTATGACTGGAAAATTTCGTTATGAAGAGATGAAAAATGCACCCGAGGCCTTAAGGGAATTAGGTATTAAACCAGTATTTGTTCCTAGGCAAGATGGTTATAGGGAGCATTATGCTTTCTTAGGTATTGAGAGTGATTCTGAAGTGTATAGTTGTGGAGATTTAATGCAATTAGTTGGAGAAGGTGAAAGAAGAATTTCTGAATCTCTTAGGAATTAGTATTGTTGCGTCGCTCTCGCGCCCGGACAAGTCCAGGGTGCTCCGCTGTGGATTCTTGAAATTGTGTAAAATTAGAAGTTATGTTTTATAGTAATGATTAATCAAAAGATTTATAAATAGATAATTAATATTTATTTTGTAAGGATTAAAATGGGATTTATAAGTATAGAAAATTATGATGGGGAAAAAGGTTATGTTCCTGGGAATCCAATTAGTTTTGATGTTGTAGAAATGCGTGGAATCAAATATTTAGCACATTTTTCTGAATTATTAAATCCTGAAAGGAAGACATATAGGATTATTAATGAAGGAGAAGATACTGCTGTTGTAGTTGGGATTAAAGATAATGAAGTTCTTGATGAGTTAGGAGAAAGGCATAAGAAGATGTTAGAGGAAATAAGTGATGATGCAATATTTTGATTTTTTATAATCACTCATACTTATTCAAAAATTCAAAGATATATGGCTCAGATGAAGTTTTGTTTTCAGAAATAATTATTAATGTTGTTTGTTCGTCAAACTCGAGCATGTCAGTGTAAACATCTCGTTCTTCTGACATTTGGGCGACGCAGTTGATGCAAATTAGGTCTGGGTTTTCATTGTGGGATGTTGTTATGAAGTCTGCGATTTCTAGGATTTCGTAGAGTTTAGAGTTTATTGTTGTTGGGTGTTCTTTTGTTTCGAATTTTATTTTGTTGTTTTCTTTTTCAATTGTTATTGATGTATCTATTGTGAATTTGACTTGTTGTTTTTGGATTTGTGTTGTTGTTTGGAGGTTTTTGTATTCTAATGTGAAATCTCCTAGGTTTATTTTGTTTAGACATAGGCCTGTTTTTTCGTTTGTGTATTGTTGTAGTTGATTTGTTATCATTGTTTTTGTGGGCATTAGTTGTTGCCCTTGGTTATAATAGTAGGGTATGAATGCCCAGCTCATGTCAAATGCTTGAGGAGGTTTTTCGTAGTATCCTCCTTGGATTCCGATTAGTATTAGGGCTTGTTTAGATGTTTCATCTATGCAATTTATTATTGAATCTTGGATATTGTTTAGTTCTGGTTTTATGTTTGATTGAGCAAAGAATTGTTTTGAGTTTTCTGAGTCTATTTTTGATTTTCCTAAGTAGATTACTGTGCCTACTATTGCGATTATTATTATTGTGACTATTATGAATATTGTTATTTGCCCCTTTTTCATAAGATTGTTAAGTTAGGGAGGTATTTAAATTTGGTGATTGGTGATGAACAAACTTTAAATAATCTTGATTGTTTATTATTGTATTCTTAGGTGTTGAGATGGTTAATGGAAAAAGAGTTAAGGTTAAAAGAAATATAAAGTCTGAAAGTAAATTTAGTTCTATGAATGTTTTGATAGGTTTAATTATTGTTATGTTTGTTGTGCAGATTGTTTCTGTTGTTTTTATTATTGGGGAGATTAATGAGTTTCGGGAGAGTGTTAATGAGTTATCTGAAAGTTTGGATAGTACTAAGATTCAGTTGAATCAGAAGATTGATATTGTTGATAGTGATTTGCAGAATAAGGTTAATGGATTGTCGGCGAGTTTGTTGAATGTTGAGACTGATTTGAGTAAGGAGATAAGTTCTATTAAGGCTAAGACAAGTTCTGATTTTTCAGGGGTTATTGATGATGTTGTTAGTTCTGTTGTGAGTATTAGGACTGATGTTGCGCAAGGGACTGGGTTTATTATTTCTGAAGATGGTTTTGTTGTTACAAATGCGCATGTTTTGACTGGGGCGAGGTTTGCGAATGCGATAACATCTGAGCAAACTTCTGAGAGTCTTTCATTGATTGGTTATAATGAGAATTTGGATTTAGCTTTGTTGAAGATTGATGGTAGTTATGATTATTTGAGGTTTGATGATTCTGATGATATTAGGGTTGGTGAGAAGGTTATTGCGATTGGGAATCCTCTTGGTTTGAGTTTTTCTGTTTCAGAAGGGATTGTTTCTGCTGTTAATCGGGCTGGAGAAAATGGTATTAGGGCTTATATTCAGACTGATGCTGCTTTGAATCCTGGGAATTCTGGAGGGCCTTTGATAAATACTGATGGGCGAGTTATTGGGATTAATAATTTTAAAATTGCAGGAGATAATATTGGGTTTGCTTTGGAGAGTAATTTTATTGTTGATGCTGTGAATGAGATTGGGATAGTGGAGATTAACAAAACAGTGGTTTAAATGAGGGTGAAAATAAAGGGGTTTGGTTAAGTTGAGATTAATCGGACGGTTGTTGGGTAGTGTTAATAATTTCTAATAAAAATAAAACATCACACTCTCTTTTTTATAAAAAGAATTCATCATCAAAAAAGTTAAAAAAAGGATAAAAAAAATAAAAAAAATAAAATTACAATTAATAGTAACTTGTTTCTCCGAATTCTTCAGTTTCTGTAGGTCTCTTTGTTAATAGCACGATAAGGATTATCAAAAGGACTACGAATACAATTACTAGAACTACTGTCCATATTACTACGGGGTCAGCTGTTCCTGAAACTCTTGAATCTTTGTCTTCCACAATAAGTGTGAAAGGAACTGATTTAACAGAACCAGATTCTGAGTTAACATTAACTGTAAAAGCGTGTGTACCTTCTTCTAAACTATCTGTTGCTCTAACTTTTACTTTAACTATCTTGCTAGATTCTGCACCAACCGTAACGATTGATTCAGCTGCGTTAACAATTATTCCGTCCGTAGACTCTGGAGTAATTGTGTAAACAACCATTCTATTGTTTGGATTAACCAAAACAACATTGAAAGTTGCTTCTTCGCCTGCTGAAATTGTTTGAGATGTAGTTCCTGGTAAGATACCAGATTCAACATCATTTACAACAATTGCTTTCTTAGCAGTAGTAGTTGTGTCATAGTTGTATGCTTGAACTTCTAATTCGTATGTACCAGGCATTACGTTTCTAGGAAGAGTTAAGTAAACTTTCCTATTTAGAGTATCTCTTATGTTGTCGTAGTCATCATCATTATCAGATGCCATATCTCCAACATAGATTCTCTTTGTAATTCCTAATTCTGGAATTGAAGCTTTCACATATACGTCGTCCATTCTCTCTCTTCCGTTGTTTTCTATAACAACATCAACAGCGATTGAACTACCAGCAGTTATTGATTGTGGTGTTTCGACAGAAAGAATTTGTAAACTTTCAAGGCTTTTTGAAACCCTAAGAGTATATTCTTCTTCTGCTTCATCGTATCCACGTGCGTCAATTTCTACATGAAGTGTTAGATCATCAAAATCTAATTCATCCAAGTCTAAACTTGAAGGGTATTTCATAGAGAACTTTGCTCTATATCCACTAGTACCTTCGTCAACAACATCTTGGTCAACTACGGTTCTAGTTTCTTCTTTGTAACCTTCAAGGTAAACAGTAATAGAAACATCTTCAACTTCTTCATTTGCAGAAAGAGTTGAGCTTGCAGAATATTCAACTAAAATTGGAACAGTATTAGATACTTGTCCAATATAGTTTTTACCAGTGTCTAATTCTACACCATTAACCTTTACAAGGTCAATTGTTGCAAAATCAGCTGCCGCAACTATGTTCAAAGCAAAAGCTAAAACGAATAATGCTATAAAAGAAACGATTATTGTCTTACTTTTCATTTGTTAAGCTATTTAAATTTAATTACTTTAGGCAAATGAAAATGGTTTATAAGGTTTTCTGTTGTGTAGTAACTAGATAATAATTACAGATATGGGAAGTTTTAAATAGTGGACTTTGGTATACTTCGGTATGGTAAATGTGACTACGATTAAACTTCGACGGGAAACTAAAAGGCGTCTTGATAGATTAAAGGAGCATCCTCGGGAAAGTTATGAGGAAGTTTTGCAGAAGATTTTGTTTATTTTGAATTTGTCGCGGAAAAGTCCTGAGAGGGCTGCTCGGAGATTTCGTAGATTGGATGCTGTTGTTAAAAGAAAAGGAAAGAAGTATAGTGAGGTATACTCTGGTGGAGATGATGAGGTTGTGAAGGGAGATGGTGTTGAGAAAGAAGTGAAGGAAGAGAATGATAAAGAATAGTTATGAAGAATTTGATAGGGATTTTGTTGGGAAATATACTAAGCCAAGAAGTTTTTCTGTTGGAGGAATTGAAGGAGTTGTTGTAGACCCTCATAATGAGGTTTTTGAATTTTGGTATAATGCAATTAAGTCAAATGGAGAGGATAGTCCTGCTGTGCTTTTGCATATTGATAATCATTCTGATTTGTCTGGAGGGAAAAGAATTAGAGAGGATTGTAGGAGTGTTAGGGATTATTCTAGAAGGGATTTGGATATTGCTAGTTTTATTGCTCCTGCAGTTTATTATGGTTTGGTTGATAAAATTTATTGGTTTGATCCTAGGAATATAAATATGAAAGTTTATGGTAGAAATGGGAAAGATAATATGTTTGTAGATGTTGATTCTAATGGGGAAATTATTTGGCAAAAATGGGGTAGAAATATTTATGCTCCAATGGATGAAGATGTCTTGAATCATAATGTTTTGAAAAAAGATTTGAAAAATTTTCAGGGCCGAATTATTTTGGATGTTGACTTAGATGCTTTTGAATGTATTGATGATGCTGAATATAATTGGAAATTTGGTAATTATAGGTTATTAGATGGAAAAGGTAATGAAAGGTTAAATAAAACTTTGAATTTGTTGAGAAGGTTGCCTAGACCTAGTTTGATAAGTGTTGCGCGTTCTCAAACTCCTTTTGCTTATACTCCTACTGATAGGGTTGATGGGATTGAGAAGAAGTTAATGAAAGTCTTGAAGAAAGTTTATAGTTAGTGGAAGTGTTGTTTTTACTTACTTATTTTTCTATCCATCAAATTTATAAACCTTTAATTCTTATTTTGGTTATGGTATTAATGATTTTAACATGGGTAATAATTGCATTAGTGGCTTTGTTTATCTTAATGGCTATATATTATTTTAATAGGTTTGTGACTCTTGATAATCGGATAAAGAATAGTTTGGCGCAGATTGATGTTCAACTTAAGAAAAGGGCTGATTTGGTTCCGGCTCTTGTTAAGATTGTTAAGGGTTTTGCTAAGCATGAGAAATCTATAATGGAAGATGTTACAAAGGCTCGGGCAGAGATGTTGAAGGCGGGGAATAATATGGGGGAGAAGGTTAAGGCTGGGGATCAACTTCAGAATGCTTTGAAATCTATTTTTGCAATAGCTGAGAATTATCCTGATTTAAAATCTAATCAAAATTATTTACAGTTGCAAACAGAATTATCTGCAATTGAAGATAAGGTTGCATATGCTAGACAGTATTATAATGATTCTGTTCTTTTCTTGGATAATGCATCTCAACAACTTCCAGGTGTTATTTTCTTTAAGATGTATGGAAGAAAAGGGAAAGATTATTTGAAGATACCTGAGGCGAATAGAGAGATGCCTAAGATTGATTTGTGAGATTAGATAAGTTCTATATAAAATGTCAAAGATAAAATTCGGGCCAGCTGGAATAGGACCAACAAAAAGTGCTGTGCAAGTTCTTGAGGAGTATTGTGGATTGGGTTTTAAGGCAGCTGAGATAGCTTTTACTTATAATGTTTATATTAAGGATAAGGAAGATATTCGTTTGATAAGGGAGAGTGCTAAGAAATTGGATATTGATTTGTCGATTCATGCTCCGTATTTTATTAATTTGAATTCAAAGGAAAAGGTTAAGGTGGAGATGAGCAAGAAGAGGATTCTTAAGTGTTGTGAGATTGGGGAGGAGTTGGGTGCTACGAAAGTTGTTTTTCATCCTGGTTTTTATTCAGGTATGGAACCTGAGGAAACTTTTCAAAATGTTAAGGCGCAGGTTATTGATATGCAAGAGATTTTGAAGCTCAAAGGTTATAAGATAAAACTTGCTCCAGAAATAATGGGGAAAGTGAATGTTTTTGGTTCTCCTGAACAGATTTCAAGATTGGTTAAGGAAACTGGTTGTGGATTTACAATTGATTTTGCTCATATTTTGGCTAGAGAAAAGTCTGTTGATTATGAAAAGTTGAAGAAGTTGTTTCCTCAGAAGAATTGGCATTGTCATTTTTCAGGAATTGAGTATGGTGAGAAAGGTGAGAAGAAACATTTGAAGACTTCTGTTAGTGGGTGGAGAGAGTTGTTTAGGGGTTTGCCTGGTGGGAAGAATATTACAATTATTAATGAAAGTCCTGATATGATTAATGATTGTGCTGAGGGGTTGAGGTTGTTTGGGGGGTGATGGAGGGTCGGGGTTGTTTGGTGGGTGATTGAGGGTTGGGGTTGTGGAGGGAGTGAAGATATTGTGGGTTGTTTAGGGAGTTGTTGAAGGGTGGGTGAATTTACGTTCGCTTTGCTCACGCTTATTTTATGGAAAGTCGAATGGCTTCACCAATCCGACTTTCTAATTTTTCTTGAAATCTTTTAAATTTTAAACTTTATGGGAAGTTTTCTTTTTTTATGATTTATTGTAATTTAAGAGTAGTAAATGTAGAAAGATTTATAAACCCTTAATTTGTTTAAATTGTATGGAAATTAAACCTAAAATTCAGAAATTAGTAGCAAATACAATCGGTCCAGTATTTATACTTGGTTCTATGTCTCTTGTATCGGCATTTTATGCTTCACCTAGTACTGCAGGATTAGAAAAAGAAAGTGAAAGTTTAGACTATCAAATTAGGAATAGGCCAATTGTTGGAACAGTATTGGAAGAATCTTATGAAAATACTTTGGTGCCTAATGAAGAATTTGATGGATTGGTGAGTTATTCAAATGAGACCGTAAAATTAGATTCTAAATATACTTTAAAGATTGAAACTAGTTCTGGAAAAATTCTTGGAGTTTCTATAATCGATGGCGGTAATGTTGCAAAAGAATCTTTGGATATTCTTGTTGAGGAGGGAAGTAAAATACGTTTTCCAAGAGAAGGTTCGCAGGATAGAAAAGAGACTTACTTTAACGAAAATACTCAGATGGGGACAAAAAGAGCAAGTAGAATTGAAATTTTAAATTTAAAGTAATTTTCGAATTTTTGTTTTTGTATTCTTATTTATCCACAAACCTTAAAAACATCTCCTTGTTTAATTAGTTATGAAAAGAAGTAGGATGTTTTTTGCGACACTTGGAACTTTTATAGTTCTGCTTGTGATTTTTTATACTGTTACTGGGGCGATTACTAAATATACTGGATATTCTGTGAGTCCTGTTGAGGAGGATAATTTTGAGAAATGTTTGAAGGAGCAGTATATTGTTTTGTATATTAATAGTGTTGATTCTTCAGAGACTTTGAAGGGTGTTGAGCTTTTTGATTATTTGCAGTATTTTGATATTGTTAATTGTTATGGGGATAATGAGCGATGTGTTGAAGAGGGTGTTGAGAGTTTTCCGACATGGATTGTTAATGAGTTTAGTGTTGAAGAGGATATTTCTTTTTCAGATTTAGTAAAATATTCTGGATGTAGATTTTTAAATTAAAATGGAGGAAAAATGGTAACAGTTAATCATGAAACATGTATTGGATGTGGGGCTTGTGAGGCGATTTGTGGAGATGTTTTTGAAATGAAAGATGCTAAGGCTTATGTTAAGGCAGGGAAGGAAAGTTCTGATGATGCGTGTGTTAAAGAAGCTATTGAAGGATGTCCTGTTGATGCGATTAGTTAGATTTTGATAAGAGGTAAGTTAATATAAAAATCAAGATAGCTGTGATTAATAGTGCTAGTATAATTGCCCAGTTGTTTGGATTTGTTTTATCTGTTGTCTCTTTATTTTGGATTGTTATTTTTTTTATTGATTCTTCTATGAATGTGTAATCTATTGATTGGTTTATGTTTTCTTGGATTTGTGGTTCTTGTTCTTGGTTATAGGGGTAGTCTCTCCATTTTCCTGTTTCTTTTGATTTGCATTTTCCTTTTTTGCAACCATATTCACATTCTTTGACTAATTCTTCTTGAGTTACTTTTTCTGAAAAGCAATCTTTGTCTGCACATCCTTTGTTGTAACAGATTTTGTTTTTGTAGATATTGTTCTGATGGCAGTAATTTTCTGAGTATTCTTCACAATAACTTTCTCCACAATCAAAGATTAAGAAGGGATCTGTGTAAGTGGAACAATACGAGGTGGTTTGTCCTGGGTTGTTGCAAGTGTGGAATAAAAATATTTGGAAGACATTGTTGTTTTCACAATAGTTGTCGTCTCCTGCGCATGCGTCTATTCCACAATCTGTGTTCATGTAACATTCTATTTCTTCTTCTGTTGAGCTAATGGTTAGAATTAGTATTAGGATTGTAAATATTGCTAAGAGAATTAATGTTTGTTTTTTGTAAGTTTTGTTGGGGCTCATTTTTTGTTACCCCTTATTGTTGATAGTATGTTGAGATTGGTTTATAAGTAATGTTGTTTTTTGATGATTGTTTTTGGAAAGATACGTTCGTTTTGCTCACTGCTTATTTTATGAAAAGTTGAATGGCTTCGCCAATCCAACTTTTAAATTTTTCTTGATAGTGTGAATATTTTAGTAGTTATGTTTGAGGTTTTGGTTTTGAAATCTTTTTAGGAATTAGGTTTTTGGAGATGAGTTTTCTTTGGTGGTTATTAGGGGATTAGTTTGTTGTTATTTATCTTTTTCTTTATTTCTTAAAAATTTTAGTGTTACAAAAGTCAAGCTTCCAAGGAATCCAAGCATTAAATCTGTCATTGTGTCAGTGATTCTTGATTGGACTATTCTTAGTTGTTCTTTGTCTGCTATTTTTAATAGGCCTTGCATTTCTCCTTCATATCTTCCTTGGAGTTTTAAATTGAAAAGCCAGTCTAAAGAGAATTCAACTATTTCTTCTATTGCTATTAAGGTTATCATTATTGTGAATGTGAAGAAAACTTTTGTTTTGAAATCTATTTTTAGTTTGTTTACAATATAGAATACTAAAAAGCAACCTATGAATGGGAATGAGTAGTGGAGGATTTTGTCATAGTAAGGTACTAATAGATAAAGTTGACTTAGTAGAACTCCGAATGTTGCCATGAATAATAGAATTGCGTAGTGGTGTTTTTTGAATTGTATTTTGAATATTCTGTCAGCTAAATGGAAGAATGAAACAGTGAGAACAAAAGCTATTGCTCCTGCGAAATGGTCTGAGTTTCTGAAATAATATAGTATGTATAGGAACATTGTTGCGATAATTCCATAACTCCATGCTATCCTCTTTTTCATTTTTGTATTAAGGAATTATATATTATAAATCTTGTGTTAAGATACCTAAACATTTATAAATATGAATTTGTATTCATATGTAATTGGAGTCATATGAGATGAATAAATATTATCTTTTTTTTGGGAATCTTGCAAATCCGTTGAGGGTTGAAATAATTAGTGCTTTGAAGGAGAAAGAAATGTCTGTTTTGGAGTTGGTTGAGAAGTTGGGCGAGGAGCAGTCTAAGATTAGTCATGCTTTGAAAGCTATGAAGAATTGTTCTATTGTTAGTGTTAAGCAGGAAGGTAAGAAGAGGATTTATAGTTTGAATAAGGAGACGATTCTTCCGATGTTGAAGATTATTGATAAACATGAATCTAAGTTTTGTGAGGAATGTAGGGCGATGAAGGAGGGGAGATGAAAAATTTAAAATTGTTTAAACAGTCAAGAGGATATTGTGGACCTGCTTCTTTGAAAATGGTTTTATCTGTTTATGGTGTTAATAAATCTGAAAAAGAATTTGCTAAATTGACTAAATCTTCGCGAGATAAGGGATGCGATGAAATTGAAATCGTCAATGTTGCAAAAAAATTGGGTTTTAAGAGTTATGTAAAACAAAATTCAAATATTGATGAATTGAAAAGATTAGTTAAGGAAGGTATTCCTGTTATTGTTGATTGGTTTTCGCCAGAAGAGGCAGGACATTATTCAGTAGTTGTTGGTTTTGATAAGGCTAGCATTTTAATTGCAGACCCTCATTTTGGAAAAGTGAAAAGACACGATATTGATTGGTTTGAAGAAAGATGGTTTGATATGCCCTTTAAAAATATTATAAAAAAGGAAATAATTGTTATTAAAAAATGAAAAAAATATATTTAGACAATGCTGCAACAACTCAAGTTGATCCTAAAGTTTTAGATGCGATGGTTCCTTATTTTTCTGAGAAGTTTGGGAATCCTAGTTCTCAGCATTCTATTGGGCAAGAGATTGATGATGTTTTGGTAGAATGTCGTGGAGTGATTGGTGATAAGATTGGTGCGAAGGGTGAAGAGATTATTTTTACTGGAAGTGGAACTGAGGCGAATAATTTTGTTTTGAAGGGTTTGTTTTTTGCAAATTTTAAAAATGGTTCTGGGAAGAATCATATTATTACTACAAAGATTGAACACGATTGTATTTTGAATACATGTAAGTGGCTGGAGAAACAAGGGGCTCGTGTGAGTTATTTGAATGTTGATAGCGAGGGGTTTGTGGATTTGGAGGAGTTGAACTCTTTGATTGATGATGAGACTTTGGTTGTTTCTGTTATTCATGGAAATAATGAGGTTGGTGTGATTCAGGATTTGGAGGCGATTGGTAAAATTTGTAAAGAGAAGGGGGTTTATTTTCATAGTGATGCATGTCAGAGTTTTACAAAAGTTGATTTGAATGTTGGTAAGATGAATTTGGATTTTTTGACTTTGAATGCTCATAAAATTCATGGGCCTAAGGGTGTTGGGGTTTTGTATGTTTCTTCTAAGTTGAAGGGAAAGATTGAGCCGTTGTTGCATGGTGGGGGGCAAGAGTTTGGTTTAAGGAGTTCTACTGAAAATGTTTCTGGAATTGTTGGTTTTGCAAAAGCTGTTGAAGTTGTGAAGGTAGAGGATTCAAAGAATCGAAAACTCAATTCTTTGACTCAAAAAAACAAGGGCAGTGTCCATTGTTTTTCTGATGTTGATAAGATGACTAAATTGAGGGATAGGTTGATTAAGGGTTTATTGGAGATTGAGAATGTTAGATTGAATGGGGCTGTTGGTGATGATAGGTTGTGTAATAATGTTAATATTAGTTTTAATAATATTGAGGGAGAGGCTATTTCTGGGTTTTTGGATTTGAAGGGTGTGGCTTGTTCTACTGGTTCAGCATGTTCTTCAAATACCTTGGAACCAAGCCATGTTTTGAAAGCGATGGGTTTAAAAAGTGGAATTATTAACACGACAATAAGAATGAGCATAAGTAAATACAATACTCCTCGTGAAATTGATTATGTTTTGAAGGTTTTGCCTGGAATTGTAAATAAATTAAGGGAGATGAGTCCGTTAAAGTAAAATGGAAAAAAATATTTTAGAACTTATTGAATATCCTGAAAAAGGAGTTTTAAGTAAAAGATTATCTGAGATAGATAAATTGGATGTGAGTTTGTTTTGTATGTCTAAGGGAACAGATATTTCTGATCATACTTCTACAAAGCAAGGATTTGTTTATGTTATTGAAGGAGAAGGGATTTTTAATTTGGAAGGAAAGGATATTGAAATGAAACCAGGGGTTATGATTTTTATGAAAGAAAACGCAGTGCATTCTCTTGAGGCAAAAGAGAATACTTCGTTTATTCTTTCTCTTGTAAATCCGGAGAAATTAAAATGAAAGATACTTTATGTCTTTTAAGAGATTGTTATTGTCTTGAAAGAGAAGATAAAAGTAAAGTTCAACTTGAATATTTAGATACTTTTTATTGTTTAATGGACCCTGATTCGTGTGATTATTATGTTAATTCTTTGGATAAAATTAATGAAAAGTTAAGATTTGATAGGGTGAATAGGAATTAAAATGAAAGATAAATTTGAAGAGCATGCATGTAGTTTCAAGAATGAAACTGAATGTGAAGAAGAGTTTGATGATGATGGTTTAGACATCGACGATGCTGAACGATTGCATTATGACGATTGATAAGAAGGTTACTAAAGAAAGTGTTTTCACTGATGTCTTAGATGAGCCTGAAGTGATTGAGACTCTTTTAGAAAGTGGAATGCATTGTGTTGGTTGTCCAATGTCTGCTGGAGAGACGATTGAAGAAGGAGCAGTTGCTCATGGGATTGATCCTGATGAATTGGTTGATAAAATAAATAAAAAATTGGAGAAAAATGGTAAATAAATATGGAAAAGAAGTAATGAAGCATTTTACTAGTCCTGAGTTTATGGGAGAGATGAAAAATCCTTCTGCTGTTGGAGAACTTGGGAATATGAAGTGCGGAGATATTATGAAGATTTATTTGAAGATTTTTGAGGGAAAGATTGAGGATATAAGTTTTCAAACTTTTGGTTGTGTTGCGGCGATTGCTTCTAGTGATGTTTTGTGTGAGTTGGCTAAAGGGAAGAGTTTGGAGGAGGCTAAGAAGATAACTAATAAAATGATTATTGAAAAGTTGGGTGGGTTGCCTAGTATTAAAGAGCATTGTTCTGTATTGGGTGCTGGGGCTTTGAAGAAAGCTGTAGAGAATTATGAATCTAAAAAGAAGTGATTGTTATTTTTTCTATAAAAAATAAATTGAGAATTATTTTTTCTTGATTTTAATTGGTTTTTCTTTTCTCTTTCTTGGCTTCATCTTTGAGAATACATAGATGTAAAGTATTTCTAAGATTCCTAATGTGTTTATAATTAATAACGCTATGAACCAATATTTCGAGTTCTTTTTTGCTGACTTCCATAATGCGAATCCTTTCCAGATTAATGCCCAAATTGAGACTATAGATAGGATGACGATTGCAGTTTCAACTGATACGTTTAGATAGCTTGCAATTGTTTCGTAAATTTGTGGGTATGCCATTTTCTCTTTTATATACTTTAAAGGATGTTTTAGTATATAAAGGTTTCTGCGGAAATCTTTATCTCTCCAATTTTTACAAGTTGAAGTTATAAATGTTTAGTTATACTTTTTTATTTTAAAATTTAAATTATTTTCAATTTCTTATCACTCTAGAATTAATAACTTTTATTTTATCGTCGGTTGATTTTTTGTTATGTTTTGAAAATCAACATCTTGTATCTCCTAGATTATCTAAATGTTTAAATAGTTACATTTTTTGATTATTATTGTCTAACTACAATCTGTTGTGGTTTTACAATAAGAGGTATACAATATGTTGTATTGTGTGTTTCTTGAGGTGATAAAATGAAATGTGCGTATTGTGGACACGAGACTCGTGTTACAGATAAAAGAGATTCCCCTGATGGGATTAGAAGAAGACGGG
>JABIDS010000014.1 GCA_018651605.1 archaeon
GAAAAGTTGGATCTTTGAAAGGAGAGAGTATTGATGGAACTTCTTTCTCAGGAGAAAGTAAAAAGGAACTTGAGAATCAACTTAGTGAAATGGGATTCAGGTATGACGGAAAGGAAACAATGTATCACGGAGTTACTGGAAAGAGAATGACTGCTAAGATTTTTGTTGGAAACTTGTATTATTTGAAATTGAAATATATGGTTAGTAATAAAATGCATGCGCGTGCTTCGGGTAAGGTTACTTTGTTGACTCGTCAGCCTATTGAGGGGCGTGCTAAGGGTGGTGCTTTGCGTCTTGGAGAAATGGAGCAACAGGCTTTGGTTGCACATGGTGCTTCTTTGTTATTGAAAGAAAGATATGATTCAGATAAAGTTGTTTTACCAATTTGTACTAAATGCGGGGCTGTTGCAATTGAAGATAGTATTCGTAGTAAAATGATTTGTCCAATGTGTAATTCGCAGGATGTTGAATCTGTTGAAATATCTTATGCGTTTAAATTATTGGCAGATGAAATCCAATCGTTACATATTAAAACTAAATTTAACTTAAAGAATAAATATGAATAAAATGGTAGAGAGAATAGTTTATGATTCGGAAAATGTTGCTGAAATCGTAAGGTTGTACGGGAATGTTCCACCTTACCTGGTTAATCCTGATAGTTCGAGAAGTGAAGAAGATCTTAAGTTAATATTGGATTGTGAAAAAAAAGGATTTTATTCAGGAGAGAGTAATTTAGATTCTGTTTCTTATGATTGTTTAAATGATTCTGAAGAGTGTTATTTTGTTGATAGTTATGATATTGGAAGAATGAATTTAGATCCTGAAGAAAGAACAAGAGAAAATTTGAGATTAATACTTAATTGTGCCGCTACAGGATTATATGGTGAATCTTATGGAGGAGAGAAGTAAGATGGGAGGAGTTTATGTAACTATGGATGAAAAAATAGAAGCTGCTAGGGCAGAGAATTTTCTTCCTAGGATCCATGTACCTTTAAGGAAGAAAGTAGATAAAACTATTGAAAAATTGAAAATGGATGCTTTTTCTCAGGATGGTTTGAATAGAACAGAAATATCTTCTCCTTCTTGTTATGGCGGATGTTCAACTCATAATCCTCATTTTGCAGAATTATGTTTAAGACTTAATTATCGTGTCGATTGTCCTACAAATAAAAGATTTGGGGGTGCTCAAAAATGAAACGTCCTGTAAAAAAACAAGTTGCAAGTTTGCAATTTACTTTGCTTAGTCCTGAAGAGATTAAGAAAATGAGTAAGGCAAAGATAATTACTCCTGAGCTTTATGATGTTGATGGTTATCCTGTTGATGGTGGTTTGATGGATTTGCGTCTTGGTGCTATTGATCCAGGTGTTCGATGTAGGACCTGTGGTGGACGTCTTAAGGAATGTATTGGACATCCAGGAAGTATTGAATTGGCTCGTCCTATTTTACATATTAAATATGTTCCTGTTGTTGAATTATTTTTAAGATGTTTTTGTTCTGAATGTCATAGATTGATGTTAAAAGATAAAGATAAAGATAAATATAAAACTATTAAAGATAGATTAAAACGTGCTAAAGATACTAAGAAATGTCCTCACTGTCAAATTGAGCAAGAAAAAGTTAAACTTGAGAAGCCTACCACATTTAGAGTTGGAAAGAGACGTCTATTTCCTGGAGATATAAGAGAAAGACTTTCTAGAATTTCTGAGGAAGAAGCAAAGCTTGCTGGAATTAATCCTAATATTTTTAGACCTGAGTGGGGAGTGCTGACTTTGTTGTTGGTTCCTGCTGTTACTGTTCGTCCTTCAATTACTTTGGAATCTGGTGAGAGAAGTGAAGATGATTTAACTCACAAGCTTTCAGATATTATTCGAGCTAATCAGAGATTATGGGAGAATTTGAATGCAGGTGCTCCTGAAGTTATTATTGAAGACTTATGGGATTTGTTGCAATATCATGTTACGACATTTTTTGATAATTCAATTACAAAGATTCCTCCTGCAAGACATAGAAGTGGGCAACCTTTGAAAACTATTACTGAAAGAATAAAAGGTAAAGAAGGTAGAATTAGGCATAACTTGGCTGGAAAGAGGGTTAATTTTTCTTCGAGAACTGTTATCTCTCCTGACCCTGCTTTGAAGTTGAATGAAGTTGGTGTTCCTTTTGAGATTGCTGAGATTTTGACTGTTAATGAAAAAGTGACTTCTTCTAATATTGAGAAATTGAAAAAGATAATTTTGAGTGAAGGATATCCTACTGCGAATTATGTTATTCGTCCTGATGGTAGGAGAAAAAGAATTACTTCTGAATTAAAGGAAGAGATTTTGGAAGAGCTTGAGCAAGGTTATGTTGTTGAGAGACAGTTGATTGATGGAGATGTTGTTTTGTTTAATCGGCACCCGTCTTTGCATAAGGCTTCTTTGATGGCGCATTTTGTTAAGGTAATTCCTTATAAAACTTTTAGGGTTCATCCTGCTAGTGCTCCTCCTTATAATGCGGATTTTGATGGTGATGAAATGAATATCCATGTTCCTCAAACTGAAGAGGCGAGAGCTGAGGCAAAGGTTTTAATGGATGTTAATCAGAATTTAATTTCTTGTAAGGATAATAGTAATGCTTTGGGATGTATTGCTGATGCTGTTACTGGTAATTATCTTTTGAGTAATAATTTGATGTCTAAAGCTGATAGTGCACAGTTATTGTATAAGGCAGGTGTTGATGTTACTTTTTCTAAGGATAAAGTTAATGGGAATGAAATTATTTCAGAGATTATTCCTAAAGTTGATCATAGTGGGAAAACTAAGAAGGGAGATACTTTTGTGATTAAAGGTGGAAAGATAAGTGAAGGTATTGTTGATGAGCATGTTTTTGGTGTTGAGGCTGGAACTTTATTGAAGACTTTAGATAAAGAAGTTGGAAGAACTAAAACTATTGAGACTTTGGAAAATGCATTTGCTGTTGGGACAGAATATCTTTCTAATCATGGGTTCACGATTTCTGTTAATGATTTGAAGGTTAATGAGAAAGTTAAGAGGACAACTATTGATGTTATTCGTAAAGCAGAGGAAGATACGAATAAGGTTATTGAGGATTATAAAGATGGTAAGTTGGAAGTTATTCCGGGTAAGACTTTTGAGGAAACTCGTGAGATTAAAATTCTTCAAATTTTGAATAGTATTAGAACTGATGTTGGAAAGGTTGTGGGTAGTGAGGTTTCAAAAACTAATCCTGTCAATATTATGATGAGTTCTGGTGCTGGTGGAAATGTTCTTAATGTTACGCAAATGGCGTGTGTTGTTGGACAGCAGGCTTTATGGGCTGAGAGAATTAGAATTGGTTATAGTAATAGAACTTTATCTTTTTTTAAGGAGAATGATTTGTCACCTAAATCAAGAGGATTTATTTATAATTCTTTTTTAGGTGGGTTGGAACCTTATGAGTTTTTCTTTGGTGCGATAACTGGAAGAGATGCTTTGATGGATACTGCTTTGAGAACTCCTAAGTCAGGTTATTTGTATAGGAGATTAGCAAATGCTTTGCAAGATATTCGAGTTGAATATGATGGAACTGTTAGAGATGGTGCTGGAAAGATAGTTCAATTTAAGTATGGTGAAGATGGGAAAGATGTTTCAGGATTGCATAAGGATCAAGATATTTCTCCTGGTGAAGCTATTGGAATTGTAACTGCTCAATCATTTGGTGAGCCTTCAACTCAGATGGCTTTGAATACTTTTCACTTCGCTGGTGTTTCAGAAATGGCAGTTACTTCAGGGTTACCTAGATTAATTGAAATTTTTGATGCAAGAAGAACTCCTTCAACACCTTCTATGGAAATTTATTTAGAAAAGAAATATAATGATGAAAAAAATGCAAGAATCATTGCAGAGAAAATTCAGGAAGTTGTTTTGAAAGATATTGTTAAGGAGATTAAAATTAATTTTGGAAATAAAAAGATAGAAGCTGTTGTGGATAATGATGCAATTAAGAGGGTTCATTCTTCTATTGAAACTATTGCTAAAAGAATTAATGAGAGTAAAAAGTTGGGATGTGATTGTAAGGTTAATGGGAATTCTTTGACTTTTGCTGGAAGTGATTTAGATTTTAAGCAAATCTATAAACTTAAAGAGAAGATTAAGGAGACTGTTATTTCAGGGATTAAAGGTATAGAGCAAATTTTAGTTGTTAAGAGAGATAATGATTTTGTTATTCAAACTGCTGGAACTAATTTGAAAGAGATAATTAATTTTAAAGGTGTTGATATTACTCGAACTATTAGTAATGATATTCATGAGGTTTCTGATATTTTTGGTGTTGAGGTTGCAAGAGCTACGATAATTAAGGAGATAAATAAGGTTATAGTTTCTCAGGGACTTGATATTAATAGAAGGCATTTAACTTTGATTGCTGATGCTATGACATCTAATGGTGCTGTTAAAGGTATAACTAGAATGGGAATTATTTCTGAGAAGTCTTCTATTTTGGCTAGGGCAAGTTTTGAGACTCCGGTTAAGCAGTTTGTTAATGCTTCTTTGAAAGATAATAAAGATGAGCTTAATTCAGTTATTGAGAATATTATTTTGAATCAGCCTGTTCCTGTTGGAACTGGATTGCCTGGTTTGATGGTTGAAGTTACAGGACCTTTGAGTGATGATAAACCTAAGAAAGATAAAAGTGTTGCTAGGTTGACAAAAGACACTAAGGATACTTCTAAGAAGAATACTAAGCCTATTGTGGATGGGGATGGGAAAATCGGGGCTGAGAAGGGTTCTAAGGGTGTGAAGAAGGTTGCAGGTGTTAAAGGTGGGGTTGGGAAGAAGGTTGAGAAATAGGTTTATTATTGGATTATCTGAAGTAAACTCAAAATTTATATAGGCTAGTTATTAATTAATATTATGGTGATGAAAAGAAGAGGTTTGTCTAAATTATTAAATGTTTTGAAATTGAAGGATGGCTTGTTTTTGTTTGTTGTTTTGATGAGTTTGTTGAGTGTTATGGCTCTTGCAGTTGATTTTGAAGATCCAACACTTTCTAATGGTAATGAAAGCGAATCTTATTTTACTGTAAATGTAAGTGCTTCTGATGCCTCTAACATTTCTGTTTTTATTAATTTAGATAATTCTTTGGTTAGGTGGTGGAAAATAGATAATATGTCTGGAAGCATAGTTATTGATGATATGGGAAAGGATAATGGAACATTAGCTAATCAAGCTGTTCAAATTGATGAAGGGTATTTTGGAAAGGGTCTTGCATTAGATGGAAACGGAGATAGATTTGATACTTCTCAGGCGATTAATGGAAATTATACTTTATCAATGTGGTTTAAGAGTAATAATTCTGCTGCGATTTCTGGAAATTTATTACAAACAATTGGTGCAAGTTATCCTAATGTATACAATACTGCTGGAAAAGTTTCCTTAAAGTTGGGAAGTCAGAATTGGGTTACTAGTAGCACTACTACACTTTATAGTGATTTGAAATGGCATCATCTTGTTGTTTATGTTCATTCAGACGGGGCAGGTTCGTCTGATTTATATGTGGATGGAGTTTTAGATGAGGGTGATGTGGATACTACTTCTGAAGTAAGTTGGGGAAGTGGAGGATTTTATATTGGAAATAATTTTAATGGAACTATTGATGATATTATGATTTTTAATAGGTCTTTAAGTATACAAGAGGTGCAAGGACTTTACGCAAATGAATCTACTAAATATTTGTATACTAATCTTACTGGTGCTGTTGGAAATCATACCTATGGTGCTTATGTTCAAAATACAAGTGCAAATGTTAATGTAACTTTAAATAGAAATATTACTATTTTAATAGATTCAACTAATCCTCTTGTTACAATAAATAGTCCCTATCATACTAGAAATTATAGTAATAATGTTAGTTTTAATATCTCTTTAAATGAGGCAGGTTATTGTGAATATAGTTTGAATTCAGGGATTACTAATTATACTATGATTACTTCAGATAATAAATATTTTAATGCAACAAATACTTCAATTGCAAATGGGGATTATACTTTAAGTGTTTATTGTAATGATACTATTGGGAATAATAATTATACTGTTTCTTCTGATTTTACTATGTATGATCATTTAATATATTATGTTGATAATTCTTCTGCTGGTTGTTCAAATGATTATGATAAAAATTATGCGAGTAATCCTACAACTCCTTATTGTAATATTAGTTCAGCTATTGATAATGTTGCAAGAGGCGATGAGATTGTTGTAAAATATGTTGAAGGGGGATATTGTGAAAGAATTTTAATTGATATAAATAATGCTCAAGGTAATGCAACCTCTCCAATTATAATAAGGGGAGAGGCAGATGATAATAGAACCATATTAAATGGAACTTGTGCTTCTAATGGGGATTTGATTCAAGTTGGCGGGGCTGATTTTTATACCTATAGATATTTTGAGATTAGAGATGTTGTTGGAGGAGATGCAATTAATGTTAATCATAATGGGGGTAATCAGGCATTAAATGTAACTTTTGAAAATATAACTATTAGTAATATTGGAAGTGGAGGACAATTTGATGGAGTTTCTTTTCATTCTAATTGTACAGGTGTTGGAAGATGGTTGAATATTACAAATGTTAGTAAAATAAATATTGTTGATATTGATGGTTCAAATACTAATTACTATGATATTTATCTTGAAGGGGGAGGGGATGATGCAGGAGGTAATGAACCTGGAATTCTTTTCACCACTGATTTGGATAGGGCTAATCATGAAATTTATCGTGCTATTATTAATAATAGTTATGGATGTTTGTGGACTCGGACAAACACTACTGTAAATGATTTGAGTTGTATAAATAATCTTGATGACCAAATTTCAATTTTGGATGATTATGTTACTATTACTAATTTTAATGTTTCAGGGACTCCTGCTGCGAATTTAGCGATTAATATCTCTGAAGCTGATGAGGCCATTTTAATTAATGGGAAATTTGATAGGAATTTAACAATTTTGAATAATTCTAATGTAATATTTACTAATGTTAGTTATAATATGGATTTAGAAAGTGTTGATAATTCTTCTAATTTGACAAGGAATTGGTATTTGGATGTTAGTTCAAATTTGGTTGGAGTAAATATAACTCTTACTAATTCAACGGGTGGTGTTTTTTATTCTAACATTACTAATTCTTCATTTAATGTTCCTCGGCAAATTCTTTTAAGTTATATTAATGTGGTGGGGACTCAGACTTATTATTCTAATTATACTATTAGTGCAACTAAATCTGGTTATGTTTCTCAGAGTCAAAATGTGAATATGACTGATAATCAGATGATTAGTTTTAGTTTAAGTCTTGTTGCTTCTTCTTCTGTGGGGGATACTTCTTCAGGGGGTGGAACTCCTTCATTTTATTCAAAGACTATTGTTCAGGATGATAAAGAGTTTGAAGAGATTGGAACAATCATAAAAGAATTATCAAGGAAACAGAGAATGAGAATTAAAATTGATGACGAGACGCATTATATTGGTGTTGTTGATTTAACGGATACGACTGTGACAATAAATATTTCTTCGACGCCTCAGCAGGCTGTGTTTAATATTGGTGATGAAAAAAAGTTTGATGTTACTGATGATAATTATTATGATGTTTATGTTAAGTTGAATTCTATTGTTGATGGGAAAGCTAATTTGACTATTAAGAGTATTTATGAAAAGGTGATTGTTGATGATGTGGTTGAAGTGAAGGAAGAAAAAAAGAGTTTGGTGAATGGGGTTGTTGAAAAAATTGAATTGGATTTGGAGTGGGTTTTTGGTTTGGTTGTTGTTTTTGTTGTTGTGAGTTTGGCTGTTTATTTTAAGATCTGGAAGAAGAAGAAGAAGAAGAAGAAGAAAAAGGTTGATAAGAAATCTAAGAAATAGGTTTACTGTTTGATTTTAAATAAATAGTGTTTTCATCTAATTTTCTAAATCCATTTTTTAAGAAATAAGGAATTAAATTATTTGCCCCGTTGCAATGTGAATCTTCAGGTGTTTGGAAATAAAAAGCTAGTCTTTTGCTTTTTGCAGGTTTTGACATTTCTTCTAAAAGAATTTTTCCCCATCCTTGTTTTCTGTGTTCTTTAAGTATTTGAAAATCATCTATTCTAAACCATGTGTGTGAAGTTTGTTTTTCAGGAATTTTTTCATGAGGCATTAATCTTAATCTTGCATTTCCTATTAATTCTCCTTCTGATTGTATTAAACAATCATACCTTCCAGTACTTTGTTCTTCATAATATTTATATTCAGTTTGATTTGTCATTTTGTTCGGATTATTGTGGTGAATTTTTGTTTATATAGTTTTTGGTTTTGGTTTTGGTTTTGAATTTTTAGATTCTTATTTCTCGTCGATGATTTTTGTTTTTTAATAAAGGTAACATTTATAAAGTAAGTATGCTGTGAGTTTTTATATTGGATTTTATAATATGAAAGTTTTAGATATGAAATTTATAAGGTATGCGAATTTGTTTAATCAAGTTACAAGAATAAGAAGTAAACATTGTTTTGAATATAATAATTCAATTGTGTTTGCTGTTCCTCGGAGTTTTGTTTCTAGGGCTATTGGACCTGATAATCGTAATTTGGAGAAATTGAGTCGTTTGATTGGTAAAAGGATTCGGATTGTTGCGATACCTGAAAGTCGGGAAGATTTGGAGGGCTTTGTTTCTATAATTATTCGTCCTGTTAAGTTTAATGCTATTGAAATTAAAGATAATGAAGCGATTATAACTGCAGGTTTTCAGAATAAGGCGGCTTTAATTGGGCGTGGGAAGGTTAGATTAGAGGAGATGCAGAATATTTTAGGGCAGTATTTTGGGGTGCGAAAGGTTCGGGTTAAGTAATTTTTTTAGTTTTCTTTTTCTTCTCTTTTTTGGAGTTCTTTAACTTTTTTATTTTCTTAATTTTAGTTTTGTTTAATTTCATCATTTTTTCATTTAAAAGAGGGATTTGCCTATTTATATCCAACATTATTTCATTGAATTTTTTTAGTTTTATTTTATATTCAAGTTCAGATGTTTTTTTATTTTTGAAAAAGTTTTTTTGTAAATCTTTAATTAAATAATTTATTGTTTTCTTTTGTAAGAAAAGATGTTTTATTTTTCTTCTGATTTTAAGTTTGGAAAAAGTTGTTTTGAATATTAACTGGATTTTTTTCTAAAAAATCAAAACAAAGAGGGAATGTGGAGACTAAATCTAAGTTAAATAAAAAATCTATTGTGAAAGGGAAAAAAATAGGAAGTAAAAAAGTTAATGGAAATGGTGAAAGTATTAAAACAGGGATAAAAGGTTTTGATGAACTTTTTGAAAAGGATCATGGAATTCCTTCGGGTGCTTCGGTTCTTGTAGAGGGAGGGCCTGGAAGTGGAAAAACTTTATTTTGTTTGGATACATTAAATAATCTCTGTAAGCAAGGGAAAAAATGTCTTTATATGAGTTTTGAAGAGCCTGAGGAAAGATTAATTCATCATATGGAATCGTTTGGTTGGAAACCAAAAGAATTTATAAGAAAAGGAAAATTAAGAATAAAGAGATTTGATGCAATAGATGTTTCAAGAAGTATTGAGGCGTTGTTAAGTGCTGCTAAAAAAGAACTTTTGATTGATGTTAATCCTGTTTTTTTCCCGGAAGATTTTCAGGCAGATTTTGTAGTTATTGATTCTTTAACAAGTATTGCTTCTGCATTTTCAGGAGAGGATAGTAGATTTAGAATTTATATGGAACAATTGTTTAGATATTTGGAAAAAAATAAGATAACTAATTTTTTAATCAGAGAAGTTTCATCGCCTTCACATATTGGGACTACCTTTAAGGAAGAAGGAGATGCTGTTTCTTTTTTATCTGATGGTATTGTTGTAATTTATAATGTTATTTATGATAGTGGGGGGAGATCTGCGGCTATTGAAATATTGAAAATGAGAGGAGTTAGTTTTAAAAAGAAAATTGTAGAATTGAAAATAATTGATGGGAAAGGTATTGAAGTGAATAGTAATAATGTTTTGAATAAAAAGGATAAAGAAGGAATGTTTAAGCTCACTTAATTTAAAACAAACCTTTAAAAACCTTTATTCTGATTAAATATTGTAACAAGTTATTAGAATTATCTAATAGATTATTGAAATTAATATGGGATTACAAAATGCTACAAAATTATTGAAAAATAGAAGAAAGTTTAGATGGAAGTCTAGAAAATATAAGGTTAGTACTTTGGGTTTGTTTGCTAAGTCTGATCCTTTGGGTGGTAAAAATCAGGCGAAAGGGATTGTGACTGAGAAGGTTCAGAAAGAGGCGAAGCAGCCAAATTCTGCGATGAGGAAATGTTGCAAGGTTCAGTTGATTAAGAATTCAAAAGTTGTTACTGCGTTTATTCCTGGAAATTTAGCTCAGAAATTTATTGATGAGCATGATGAAGTTTTGATTGAAAGGATTGGGGGTAAGCAGGGGCGGAGTAAGGGAGATATTCCTGGAGTTAGATGGAAAGTTATTAAAGTAAATGATCAGCCGTTGCCTAGACTTTGGATGGGTAAGATTGAGAAGGGAAGGAGATAATGGTTCCTATAAGTCCTACACACGAACCTTTGGATGTTAAGAGTATTGGAGAATATGAAATTGGTGAATCCTATGTACATGAGGATAATCTTGCAGATACTTATATTTTGAAATCTGAAAATCCTGAAGATGGTTTTGAGATAATTAATAGATTAATTTTTGAAGGACACCCTAATGATTCTAGGATTTTTTTGGTTGAGGATAATGGAGAGTATTCTGCTAGGTTTCAAGTTAATAATTGCAATGTTGCTGTTTATAATTATTGTATTACTGTTGCTAATTGTTTAGAGAATGAAAGATTAAAAACTAGAGAATTATTGGAGGCAAAGTTAAAGTAAGATGGGCATAGACGACTTTGATTATAATCATGAAGTTCATGGGTTTGAACCTAATAATAATGATGAATATGATTTTGGTGCAAGAGAATTAGCTGAGGATATTGGATTGAATGGAGAAACTTTAAGGTCACCGAGTGTATCTAAATTAATGAGGAAATTTCCTAGATAAAATGGTAGAACAAGAAATGGAAATACAAGTTGAAGGAATAGATCAAATGCAAGAGATTGAATCTGGGACTGAAGATGGATTTGAAAGTCAGATTGATGAGATTAAAAAGAAGTCTGATGATTTTAAGTTGTTTGGGCTTTATGATGTTTCTGATATTAAAGTTGTTGACCCTGGGATGAAGAAATATATTAATCTTGAGCCTAAACTTTTGGTTAAGAGTCATGGTAGAATTCGAGAGAAGTTTTCTAAGGGTAAGATTAATCTTTTGGAGATTTTTGCTAATTTGGTTGGTGTTCCTGGACATCGAGGTAAGAAACATAAGATTCAGACTTCGCAGAAAACTGGGAAGTATTCTCAGAATATGGGAATTGTTTTGGGTGCTTTGAAAATTGTTGAAGAGAAGACAAAGGAGAATCCTGTTCAGGTTTTGGTTACTGCTCTTGAAAATGGTGCGCCTCGTGATGGTGTTACTGTTATTGAATATGGTGGTGCGAGATATCCTCAGGCAGTTGATATTTCACCTTTGCGAAGAGTAACTATGACTTTGAGAATGTTAGTTCAGGGAAGTTATGATAAGTCATTTAATAAGAAAACTAAAATTGAAGCTGCTTTAGCTGATGAGATTGTTAAGGCATATAAGAATGATGGTGATAGTTATTTGTTAGGGAAGAAAAGAGATTCGGAAAAGCAGGCTGATAGTGCGAGGTAAATAGGATGAGTGTTTATTTGGTTTTAGGTTCTGAACATGTTGTTACGAGTTGGGCAGATTTAGGTGGTTCTGAGGGGGGTCCGATTTTTGGTCCTTTGGATTCTGCTGGTTTTTTACATGATAGAATTAAGGTTGGTTGTAATGATGGTGATGGTTTTGAGTTTTATTTTGATGATAAGGGTTGTATTAAATATGCCGATAGGAAATATAAAGAATTTAATATTTTTGATGAGGGAGATTCTTTTTTAAGTGGGTTGGGTTTAGGGAAAAGATTGGTTGAGTATGATGCTGAGTTGAATGATAGTTTGAGGAAAGTTTAAATATTTGTTATGAGTTTGTTTTATATGGAAAAAAGATTAACTGATTTTGTGGTTCCGATTTTTGGAGTTGTTGATGTTGAGAGAAGAAGAGATAAGGAATCTGAATTAGATTGTAAAAGGGCTTTGAATTGTGAGATTAGTGATAAAGAGTTGGCTCGGAATTGTTCTTGGAGATTAGGATATTGTGGATTAGTTGTTGGGGCTAATGCTGGATATGTTTTTTTGTTAGATTATGCTGTTAAGAATTTGTTGTGAGTAAAGTTTAAATATTTGTTTTTGTTGATTAGTTTATGAAAAGAATTAGAAAGGAGTTAAGGGATTGGTCTTTTGGAGGTTTGGATAGAGTTATAGATAAGGCGTCTGTTGGTTCTAGTTGGAGAGAAATTAGGCTGGATAAAAAGGAGATGGAGTTTAGAGAGTATGTTATTGATGAGGTTGTTGATACTTATTATGCTTTGGGAGTTTTGGGATGGAATCTTTTGCCCTTGATAGGTCTTGGTTATAGTGGTTATAAGTTGTTAGGGTTTTGAGGGTTTGGTTTGTTTTTGTGTCGCTCTCGCACCTGACTTTGTCAAGGTGCTTCGCTGTTATATCTTGAAATTTTGTAAAATTTATATTTTATTGAGATGAGTAGATTGGATTTGTTTGATAATATTTAGTTTAAGGCATTATTAGTATTGGTGGAGAAAAGGAAAAGGCGTAAGCCGGCTTTTCGAGGAGGAGTTATATGTTTCAATTTATTAGTAAGGTTTAAAAAGCGTAATTTATATGAATTATTATCTAAATATCTTTAAGATTTTATTGGATATTTGAAATTATAAAAAATGACAGAAAAAATATTAAGTTGGAAGGTAGTAACTCCTGGAAGGAATTTGGAAATATTTATGGATAATAATGAAGATATAAATTCAACAAATCCTGGAAGTTATGAGAGGGTTAAATCTGTTGGGAGAAGTGTTACAAGAACCGGAATAATGATGGCTGTTAATACTGCATATCTTCTTGGAGTTATGGAGGTAGCTTCTTATTTAATAAGAAATTAAATTTAAAATATGGCAAAGAAAGAAACACCGTTTGAGAAAATAAAAAGGCTAGTTAAGAGTCAGGACACTATTAGAAATATTGCGACATCGGCGCATATTCACCATGGTAAGACTGCTTTGACTGATAATTTGTTGGCTGCTGCTGGGATGATGAGTGAGAAGTTGGCTGGAGATTTGGATGGGGGAATGGCGACATGGCAGCACTCTGATGAACAAGAGAGATTGTTGACTGTTGATGCTGCAAATACATCTATGGCGCATACACTTGAGGGTAAAGATTATTTAATTAATTTAATTGATACTCCTGGACATGTTGATTTTTCAGGAAATGTTACAAGAGCTATGAGGGCGATTGATGGGACGATTGTTTTGGTTTGTGCATCTGAAGGAATAATGCCGCAGACTGAGACTGTTATGAAACAGGCTCTTCGTGAGAGAGTTAAGCCGATTTTGTTTATTAATAAAGTTGATAGAATGATTAAGGAATTGCAGTTGACTCCTGAAGGAATGCAAGAGAGATTTATGAAGATTATTGATGATTTTAATTTATTGCTTGAGCAGATTGCAGAGCCAGAGTATAGACAGAAGTGGAAAGTTAATGTTGCAGATGGTTCGGTGATTTTTGGTTCGGCGAAGGATAATTGGGCAATGAGTGCAGCGTTTATGCAGAAGAAAGGAATTAGTTTTAAAGATATAATTGAATTGTATGATAAAGATGAAGATGAGAGAAAGGATTGGGTTTGGGAGAATGCGCCTTTGTTTGAGGTTCTTTTGGATTCTGTAATTAAGCATTTACCTTCTCCTGTTGAAGCTCAGAAATATAGGATTCCTAAAATTTGGCAAGGAGATATTGAATCTGAGTTTGGTAAGAATTTAATGGGTTGTGATGCTAAGGGTGAGCTTGCGTTTGTTATTACTAATACAATTATTGAGCCACGTTCTGGAAAGGAAATTTCTGCAGGTAGAATATTTTCAGGAACTTTGAAACCTGGGATGGATGTTTATTTGAATAATGATAAAAAGAAACAAAAAGTTCAGCAAGTTTTGGTTTATAATGGTATTAAGCCAGAACAGATGGATGAAGTTCCTGCTGGAAATGTTCTTGCGATTACTGGAATGATTTCAGAACCTGGTGAGACTATTACTTTATCTCCTCAAGAATCGTTTGAAAGTATTAAGCATATTTTTGATCCTGTTATTACTAAATCTATTTCAGTTCCAAAACCTCAGGATTTGCCTAAGTTGATTGATGTTTTGAAAAAAGTTGCTAAAGAAGATCCGACTTTGAAGATTGAAATTAATGAAGAGACTGGTGAGAATTTGATGAGTGGAATGGGTGAGTTGCATTTGGAAATTATTGAAAATAGAATTAAAAAAGAGAAAGGTGTTGATGTTAAAACTTCTGAGCCGATTGTGGTTTATAGAGAGACTGTGAGCAAGAAAGGTAAGGTTGGTGAAGGGAAGTCACCTAATAAGCATAATTTGTTTTTTATTGAAGTTGAGCCATTGGAGGATGAAGTTTATGAAGCGATTAAGGCTGGAGAGTTGAGAGAAGGAAGGACAAAGAAAAAGAATGAAGAATTATGGCTTAAGTTGAATGAGTTGGGTGTTTCAAATGATGAGGCTCGTCAGTATAAAGATATTTATAAGGATTGTGTTTTCTTGGATAAGGTTAAGGGAGAGGTTCATATGAATGAAGTTATTGAAATGGTTATGGATGCGATTGAGCAAGTTATTGATGCAGGTGTTTTGGCTAGAGAGCCGTGTTCAAAGTTGAAGATTAGTTTGGTTGATATTAAATTGCATGAGGATGCGATTCATAGAGGTCCTGCTCAGGTTTATTCTGCTGTTAGAGATTCTATGAGGATGTCTATTGAATCTGCTGGACCTGTTTTATTTGAGCCGATTCAGACTTTGTTGGTTGAAGGTCCTTTAAGTCATATGGGTAATTTGACTAAGTTGATTCAATCTAAAAGGGGGCAGGTTGCAGATATTGAACAAGGTGCTGGACATGTTGAGATTAAAACAAAGATGCCTGTTGCTGAAATGATTGGATTAGCTAGTGAGATTAGGTCTTCGACAGAAGGGCGTGGTAATTTTAGTATGGTTGATCAGTCTTTTGAGAAAGTTCCTGCTAATTTACAGTTTGATGTTGTTAAGAAGATTCGGAGACGGAAAGGATTGAAGGATAATGAATAAAATGGTTGAAATTTCTTTTATACAAAAAGCACTTGCAATACCTATATCTTGTTAATTTTAATTCTAAATTTTTCTTTGTGTTATATGAAAACTGTTAAAGATTTTTTATGGAAACCTGGAATGACTGTTGAACAGATGGTTGATGATTTTGGTAGTTTAGGTTATCAGTCTATAGAATTGAATAAGGCTTCGGATATTGTTATGAAAATGAAACAAGAGGGTGCTAAGATTTATTTGACTTTTACTTCTAATATGGTTACGTCTGGGCTTCGCGGTTTTTTTGCTCAATTGATTAAGTTGGGGATGGCAGATGTTGTTGTTACGACTTCGGCTTCTATTGAGGAAGATATTATTAAGAGTTTAGGTGATGAATTTGAGGTTAGTGATTTTAATGCAAATGATATTGCGATGCATGAGAAGGGAGAAAATCGTGTTGGGAATTTATTGATAAGAAATGAGAGTTATATGAAGTTTGAAGATAAGATTCAGGAGTTTTTGAAGAGGATTTATGAGAAAAAGAAAAGATGGGATGTTTCGGATTTTTTGCATGAGCTTGGATTGATGGTTGATGATTCTAATTCTATTCTTTATCAAGCAGCTGTTAAGAATGTTCCGATATTTTGTCCAGGGATTGCAGATTCTTCTATTGGTTTTCATTTGTTTATGTTTCAACAGAAAAATCCTGATTTTGTTATAGATGTTATAAGTGATGTTAAGAATGTTATTTTTGCTAGTAATTATGATGAGAAGAAAGGTTTGATTTCTTTGGGTGGGAGTATTAGTAAACATTATGCGATTTTTTCTGGATTGATGAATGGGGGCTTTGATTATGTTGTTTATTTGACTACTAGTCATGCTTCTAGTGGGAGTATGAGTGGGGCGACGACTAAAGAAGCGATGAGTTGGGGAAAAATAAAAGATAGTGCAAGTGGTGCTACTGTTAATGGTGATGTTACAATAACTTTTCCTTTGGTGATGGGAAGAGCTTTGGATAAATTGAAGAAAATGGAGATTTTGAAATGAAGGCGAGATTTGTTTTAAATCCTTTAAGGGTTGTTGAGGAATATGATAGATTGAAAGAATTGGGTGTGAAGGTTAGTTATAGTTTTAAGACAAATCATGAAGTTGGAAAAGTTTTAGATGAAATTAGTGATTCTGAATTTTCGGTTCATAATGTTGAAGAGATAGATATGATTAGTGGTTGTTCTAAGATTTGGTTTTTTACTCAGGCATATAGTGTTGAAGAATTGAAGAAAATTGTTGGTAAAGGTGTTGAAAATTTTGTTGTTGATAATGAGCAGGATTTGGGTGTGTTGTTGGAGTGTGTTAAGGAATTGGATGTTAAAATAAATCTTTTGTTGAGGATGAAATTTCAGGAGCATAGGATTACAACTGGGAAGTATCATGTTTATGGAATGTCTGCTAGAAAAGTTAATGAGATTATTTTAGGGATTAAAGATGATTCTCGTATTGGGAAATTGGGTATTCATATTCATAGGAAAAGTCAGAATGCAAGTGAGTGGGAAATAAAAAGTGAGTTGGAGGATTCTCTTTGTAGTGAAGTTATTGAGAGGATTGATATTATAAATCTTGGTGGAGGATTGCCTGTGAAGTATAGGACTTATACTTCTGAGATTATGGATTATATTTTTGGTAAAATTCGTGAGGTTGTTGAATGGTTTGGCGATAAGGAAGTTTATATTGAGCCTGGAAGATTTATTGCTGGTCCTGCAGTTAAATTAGAATGCGAAATAATTCAGATTCAAGAAGGAGTTATTGTTGTTAATACTTCAATTTATAATTGTGCTTTAGATAGTATGTTGACAGATATTCGATTGTTAATTGAAGGAGAGGTTGAGGAGGGAGATTGTTTTAAGATTAAAGGAAATACTCCTACGAGAGATGATATTTTTAGATATGATGTTAAGTTATCAAATCCTCAGGTTGGAGATAAGATTGTTTTTTTGAATGCTGGTGCTTATAATTATAGTTGTGATTTTTGTGGGTTGAAGAAATTGGATACTATTGAAGAAAAGAAGATTGTTGGTGTGCCTATGAGTATGGGTTGTCTTGGTAAGAATGTCGGATGTGAAAAAGCTCCTTTAGAGATTTTGAATTGTAAGGATTTTTCTATGATTGATATTGATGAGAATGATTTTGTTAAGAGTGTGAATACTTTGGAAAAAGTTGAAGGAGATATTTTTGTTGGGGGAGATCATTCTATAACTTATCCTTTGTTTAAGGGATTTGCTTCTGGGCGTGAGAATGTTGGTTTGATTGTTTTTGATGCTCATCCTGATTGTGTTAATAATTTTTCTCCTCCTACTCATGAGGATTATTTGAGGGTGTTGGTTGAAGAAGGAGTTGTTGGTTGTTCGCAAGTGTTGTTGGTTGGTTTGAGAAAGATTGATGAAATTGAGAAGAAGTTTTTGGGCTCTAGAGGAATTGAATATGTTTGTTATTCAAAGAATCGAAAACTCAATTCTTTGACTCAAAAAAACAAGGGCGGTGGTGCCCATTGTTTTTCTGATGGTGATGAAGATATTAGTTCTAAGATTGAGGAATTTTTGTCTAAAGTTGATGATGTTTATTTGAGTGTTGATATCGATGTTTTGAATTCTAAGTTTGCTCCGGGAACAGGATATGTTGAAGAAGGTGGTTTTGGTTTGGATGAGTTGGTTGGGTTTTTGAAAATTGTTTGTGGGAGTTGTAAGGTCGGTCGTGTAGATTTAGTTGAAGTTAATCCTGATAAGGATGTTGATGGTAAGACTGTTGAAAGTGCTAAGAAAATTTTGGAGATTTTTGTTGATGGAAATTGATTTTTCTCGTGTTTGGGCTTATGCTTTTTCTCCAAGGGCGATGAGTTTTCTTTATGATATTGAATGGGATGGAAGGGTTGTTGAAGGTGGTTGTGATAATATTTTAGTTGGGGGTTTGAGAGAGTGTGGAGAAGTTGTGGATGTTAGTAATTCTAAGATTTTTGAATTGGATGCGTTAAGAATTTTTAAAATGGTTTATGAGGGAGATGTTAAAAGTTTAATTAGGGATTTTTATGAAGAATATTTAGTTTATAATCCTGAGTTGTTATTGGATAAAAAATTTGAGTGTGGAGATGTTTTTGGTAAGGTTTGTTTAGATGAAATGGTTGAGGAGATTAGGGTTTGAGTATAATAATTCTTAAATAACCCTAATTCTTTTGTATTTTATGAAAAATAAAGTTATGCTTTGTTTAATTGGATTTGTTTTTATATTTATGATTTTGGGATTGGGTTCTGCTCTTTTGTGTATTGGGAGTGATGGTTATTATCATGATTGTAGTGATGATGGAAGTAGATATCGTAAGGCTCCTGTGAAGACTGCTGTTCAGACTTATAATAATGGTTATTATAAGGGGCAGTATGAGGGTTATAAGAAAGGATATAAGAAAGGTTATGGAAGTGGATATGATGAAGGGTATGATGAGAGGAAGGAAGAGGATTCAAGAAAGAAGAAAAGTTCTGAGTGGAGTAATAATTATTATAAGCCTTGGGTGGTTCGGACTCATGTGAGTTATCCGTCGAGAAGTTATGGTTATGTTGGTTCTTATGGATATGGTGGTGGAAGGTATTATAATAGTTTTGGTTATGGGAATTATAATGGGTTTGGTGGTGGTTATGGTGGGTATGGGTATTATGGTTATTAATGGTTTGCAGATTGATAATTTTTATAAATGATTGTTTGTTATAGTTATTATGGTAAAAGTTAATTTGGATTTTGTATTGGTGCATATGCTTAGAGTGAGAGATTTTGTTAGTGTTAAGGATTTAAAAGAAATGGGTAGAAAAATTGAAGCAATTGATGATTCATTGGCAGCTTATTTTGATCATTATGAAACTAGTGCTTTGATTGAGGATCAATCTACTAGATTTAGTCGTCCTGAGATTGGGAGTAAATATTCGGGATATTGGGATTGTGGATTTGTGCGTTCGCCTGGTAGTGAAGAATTATTTTCTGATGAAGCTATTTGGTATTTTGATTTAGGTTCGTTTCAATCTGGGTGTCTTGAGAAATTTGATGAAGAGAAGAATAAAAGATTAAGAAGAGAAATTGTAGATTTAATTGAACCTGGATTGTTGGAAAGTGGTTATAATCCTTCGGTTCGGTGTTTGGGTGCAAATGGTTTTGAAAGGATTTATGCTTTTTGAACCTAACTTTTAATCATATAAAAAATTTCATTATCTGTTTTGAATTTTTTGTAATGTAGGTTGTTTCTTTCAAGCATTAGTTCAAACCATTTTCTGTTTGGATTGTTCATTGGTTTTCTTGTTATTGTTTTTGTTGCGAAACTTGCGACGATTAAGTTTGTTTTTTTGATTAGTTGGAGGAGAAGTTGTTCGCTTGGTTTGTGATTTTTTTTGTCTATTACATCTAGTGCTTTGAATAAGAAGACGATATCTGATTTTGGGAGTTGGTCTATTTTGGATTTGTTTGTTATATCCATTGTTTGAGCTTTACCTTTTGTTTTTGTTATTTTTAGAAATTGGTTTATGTGTTTCATATCTTGCTCGTCGATGTCGTAGGCATAGTATGTTAAATTTTTGTTTTTTATTAATGGGATGCTGAAAGGGTTTAATCCTGATGCTAAGTCTATGATTGTTTTTGTATTGGGGGTTATTATTTTTTTGTAGATTTTTTTATAGTTGTTGAGTCGTTCTTTTGTTGAAATTGTTATTTCTAAAAGTTGTTCTAGGATTTGTTTGTTGTTTGGATTTGCTTTTAATTGGGTTAAAAGTTTTGGAATTTTGTTTTTCTTTTTTGTTTGGAAACTTGAATATGTTCTGTGAAGGATTGCCCTTATGTTTTTTATTGCGGTTTTTTCAGTTTCATTAGTATGGTTTTTTATATATTTTTTAATTTCTAGATTGACTATCTCGTCGGATATTGTTTTATATTTTTTATTTGCTTTTATTTTTTTAAGGAGTTGGGTTGTCATTTTTATATATTTAATAGAAACAAAAAGTTTATAAACCCTTTTTTTTAAGTAATATTACTAAATTTAATTTAAAATTATAATAAAAAAATAAAATGGCACCAGAAAAACCGACAATGAATGTTGTATTTGTAGGTCATGTAGACCACGGGAAATCAACTTGTGTAGGTCAGCTTATGTTTCAGTCAGGAACTATTCCAGAAAATGAAATGAAGAAATTGACTGAAGAGGCAATAAAACAAGGTAAACCTGGTTTTGAATTTGCTTATGTTATGGATAAAATTAAGGAAGAAAGAGAAAGAGGAGTTACTATTGATTTAGCTTATCAAAAATTGATTACACCTAAAAGACAGATTACAATAATTGATGCACCTGGACACAAGGATTTTGTTAAGAACATGATTACTGGGGCTTCGCAAGCTGATGCTGCTTTTTTGACTATTGCTGCTAAAGAAGGAGTTCAACCTCAGACTAAAGAGCACTTATGGTTATTGAGAACAATGGGTGTTCAGCAAATTGCAGTTTCAATTAATAAGATGGATACTGTAGATTATAAGGAAGAGGCTTTTAACAAGGCTAAAGATGATGTTTCTGAATTATTGAAAGGTGTTGGAATCGATGCTTCTAAGACTGTTTTCTTGGCTGTTTCAGGTTTGAAGGGAGATAATGTTGGAAAGAAATCAGAGAATATGCCTTGGTATAAAGGACCTACTATTTTAGAGCAATTAGATTTATTTGATGCTCCTAAAAAACCTACTGATTTACCAATGAGAATGCCTGTGCAAGATGTTTATGATATTACTGGTATTGGAACTGTTCCTGTTGGAAAGATTGAGACTGGTATTATGAAGATTGGGCAAAAGGTTATTGTATTACCTGGTCGAAGTGGAACTGGTGTTGCTGGTGAAGTTAAGACTATTGAAATGCACCATGAACAATTACAAGAAGCTCCATCTGGATTTAATGTTGGTATTAATGTTAAAGGTGTTGGTAAAAAAGATATTGCAAGAGGAGATGTAATTTCTGACGCTGCTAAGCCTCCTACAATTGCTGCAGAGTTTACAGCACAGATTGCTATAATTAATCACCCAACTGTTGTTGCTGTTGGATATACTCCTGTATTCCATGTTCACACTGCTCAAGTACCTTGCCAATTAATTGAAATTGTTCATAAGATTGATCCTACATCTGGACAAGCTATGGAAGGAAAAGTTGACTTTTTGAAAAATGGAGATGTTGCGATTTGTAAGTTTAAACCAATTGGTAATTTAGTAATTGAAGAATCAGAGACAAATCCTCATATGGCTAGATTTGCAATTAGAGATGCTGGAGCTACTGTTGCTGCTGGTGTTTGTCAGAAAGTTGTTGAGAAAAAACTTGGTTAAAGTTTTTAGAGGGGAGTGAGGTTTTGGGGTTAAGAGTGGGAGGTGTTAGAGGTTTTTTAAGGGGTTATGATGGGGTTTAGAGTGGGCTTAGGATTGGGAAATTCTGGTGAGATGTTAAGATGGATAAAGTAAAAACATATACTATGGGATTAATTAAGGGATTTCCATTTGCTCTTGAAGGTTTAGATAAAAAGGTTAATGAGGATTCTGATTTTGTTGGTGCTGAGATAATAGATGTTACAGATAATTATTATATTGTTGCTGGAGCTAAGTCTGGTGAGGTTACTGCTGGAGATCAGGAATGTTTGAGTAGAAGGGTTTTGTATCGTTTGAAAGATGAGGGTGAAGGGGTTGAAGAATAAAATGTCAATACAAAGAGCAAAAGTTAATTGTGAAAGATGTTATGGTTTGGCTAAGAGTGTTGCTATTTTTAAAGATGGTCGATTGAAATGCGATTTATTATATTCTGTAAGAAATGAAGCAATGAGGGCTTTGGAAGATGCAATGGATAGGATTGATAATGTTGATGAAGAAAAATGCACTCCTGCAGTTTTAGAAACATTGCCTGGACTGAGGGCTAATTTTTCTAATGCTTTAGATGCTTGTAGGGATTGTGATTATAGTTCTTCTAAAATTATTTATATTCTTGAAGGTTCTAAAAAATAATAATTCTTATACTGAATTATAATAGTTTTTTTAAAGTGCTTTGATTTTGTTTTTTTATGAGTGATTTTTTAAAGGCAGGTATGAAGAGAATAAAAGAAGAAGAATGTTTGTTGTGGGAGATTTTGGTTTCATCTATTGATGGGGAAAGAGATAGGTTTCCAACTGTTTCTCCATTTGTTTTGAGTGAAGTTATTAATGGGACTATTAACTATATTGGTGGAAAGAGTGGAAAGGTTTTGTATTGGAATTGTAGAGTTCCTGAATTTAGAAGAAAAATTGTTGATTATTTTGATATGGAGTTGGTGAGGCAGGATGATGTTTTGTCTTCGGAGATAAAGAATAAGTTAGTTTCTATGACTCGTTTGAAGCTAAGGCCTTGTCCTCAGGATAGACATGATTTTATTACAAGTCTTGATGAATATTTTCAAGGAAATAAAACTAGGCCATGTTCAAGTTATAGATTATCTAGTGAGTTTGTTGATAAAGTTAATGAAGGAATTAGAAGGTATCATTCTTTTGAATGTATTGATGTTAAGAGAATTGGAGAGGAAACGCGTGGTTTTATTGAGGATGATTTGAAGTTTATTGCTGAGAATTATAGTTGATGAGATTTAAAAAAAAAGAAAAAAAGAAAAAAAATTATTCATCATCGAGGTCAAGTTCATCCAAACTTTCCTCAAATTCGTCAGACATTTTTGCTCTCCTCATTTTTTTATAATTCTATATTATAATTGGAGTATTTAAATATTTTTATTTCGAGATTGTTACTTTGGAGGGGTGGGAGTTTATTTTTATTTTGGTTTGAATTTCTCAAATTTGTTAACCCAAAGTTTTATAAAGTGAATAATTCTTTGATTATTATAATAAATTACGATATTATCAGAGATTAGATATATCATCACATTCACATTCACATATTCAATTATTTTGAATAACGAGTAAAATAGAGAGTAAGACGTGGAATAGTCGTGTAGTATAGATTTCTTTGATAGTTTAATAAATATTAAAATAATATAATAGAATAAATGGCAAAAATAAGTCCGGTATCAATAAAGTATATAATTCATGCAAAGTTAGAGGCAACTGGGGCTGTTGAAAAACCTGATATAATTGGGGCGATTTTTGGGCAGACTGAGGGGCTTTTGGGTGATGATCTTGAAATGAGAGAGCTTCAGAAAGCTGGAAAAATAGGTAGAATTGAAGTTAATACAAGTTATGGGGATGGTAATACTGAGGGAGAGATTGAAGTTCCTTCTGCAATGGATAAAACTGAGACAACTATTTTGGCTGCAGCTTTAGAGACAATTGAGAGGGTTGGTCCAAGTGATACTAAGATAATTATTGAGGAAATTGAAGATGTTCGAGGAAGTAAGAGAGATTATATTTTAGAAAGGGCTAAGAAATTGATGGAGAAGTTAGGTGATACTGGTTCTGAGCTTAGTGAGATGACTAGTGAGATACAAGATTCTGCAAAGATTGCTAAAATGCAAACTTATGGAACTGAGAATTTGCCTTGTGGGGATATTTCTGGAGATGAATTGATTATTGTTGAAGGAAGAGCGGATGTTGTTAATTTATTGAAGAATGGGGTTAAGAATGCAATTTCAATGAATGGTGCTAAGTTGCCTAAGACTGTTGTTGAGTTGACTAGGGAGAAGCCAGAAGTTGTTTTGTTTGTTGATGGTGATAGGGGTGGAACTTTAATAATTAAGAATGTTGTAGAGGTTGCTAAGATTGATTTTATTGCAATGGCTCCTGAAGGTAAAGAAGTTGAAGAGTTGACTGGTAAGGAAATCTTGCAAGCTTTGAGAAAGAAAGTTCCTGCTAAAGAATATTCGAGTAGTTCTCGTTCTAGAGGAGTTAGAAGATATAGTAATGAAATCCGTGAAAAGAAAGTTAAGAGCGAGATTAAAAAAATGACTGCTAAAGAAAAAGAAAAGATACAGGATGAGTTGGATGAATTGGTTGGAACTAAGGGTGGTGTTGTTTTTAATTCGGATTTAGAAAAAGTTAAGAAATTTCCTTTAGGAAGATTTCAATCTTTGAAGTTGGATGAAGCGCCTTATGTTATTGCAATTGATGGAACTGCTACTCCGAGAATAGTTGATACTTGTGAAAATTTAGGTTGTAGTAATTTGATTGCAAGTAATTTTGTTAATACTAATACAAGTATTAATTTAGTTAGTTTTTAGAGATATGTTTTTATAGTGCGGAGTTATGGATTTTTAATGGATAATCATAAAAGTCTTGGAAGATATTTGGTTGAGAAGGTTGGTGGGGAGTTGGAGGATGATGATGATATGAATGGACAGAGATATGAGGTTGTTTTAGGGAATTTTTTGGAGGGTTGGTGTGAGAAGTTAGGAGATGTTGTTAGGGGATTTTATGTTCCTCAAGGTTTTATTTCTTTGTCTAGTAGTGGTCCTATGGATTTTAATTTTTCTAAACCTGGGGGGATTGTTAAATCTGTTATTTTAACTTATGAGAATATGGAAGAGTCGCTTAGGGTTCGTTGTGATAGTTTTGGATTCATAGAATCGAAGATTCTCTGACTCATAAAAACAAAGGCCTGTTCAAATCCATACTTAAAAGTATGGATGGCCTATTGTTTTTATGATAATAATATTTATAAGGAATGAATTGTTTGAGGGTTTATGGTGTATTGTAAAAGATGTTTTGGTAGAAATGTTTCTAGTCGTCGTGGATCTGCTAATCGTCATCCTGAAAGTACAAATATTCGTTCATTAGGTGTGATTGGTATGAAAATTCCTTCAGTTGTTGTTCTGGATAAAATAGGGCTTCTTAAGGTGCCTAGAGATATTGCTAAAAAAAGATTAGAATCTTTTGATTTTTCTGAGGCTGATAAAAGAAGATATATTGAATACCTTGAAAAAACTGAACCTTCTGAGAAATCTTCTCAGAGTATTAGTCCTCATGAAATAAGAATTCAAGAATCTCAAGGAATTTTTGGAAGAATCTATGGCTCAGTAAGGGATTATGTTTCAAGGAATTTTTTTGATTATAAAAATGGTTAAGTTGATAGTTTTTGATTTTGATGGAGTTATTTTGGATAATTATGAATTGCATTATCAGATGTGCAAGGTTGGAATAAATGATTTGAGTCGTGAAGAACATCGAAGATTGTTTGATGGAAATATTCATGTTGAGAGGGAGAAGTTGAAGGATAGAAATACGGGTTATGATATTAAGGGAGAATTTAATGAAGCAAAGAAGTTTATGATTATTGATGATTTGGTTAAGAGTGAATTGGAGAAGATGTCTAGTGAGTATAAGTTAGGAATTATTAGTAGTGCTAAGGAAGAAGGAATTTATGATTGTTTAAGGTTGAATGATCTGAAGGGTTTATTTTCTTTTGTATATGGTTCTGAGAGTGGAATTTCTAAGAGTGAGAAGTTTAAGAAAGTTTTTAGAGAGTTTGGTGTTTCTGGTGAGGATTGTGTTTTTGTGACTGATACTGTCGGGGATGTTAAGGAGGGTTATGAGATTGGTGTTAAGGGTGTTGCTGTTGATTTTGGTTATCATGAGAGAGAGAGGTTTGAGAGGTTGAAGGGGTTGGGAGGTTTTGAAGGGTTGGAGATTGTTTCTGGTTTTGGGGAGATTTATGGGGTTGTAAAAGGTTTGTGATTTTACGTCGCTCTCGCGGACGGCTTGCGCCAGTCCGCTCCGCTGTTGTATACTGAAATCTTGTAATTTTTATATTTTTTTGTAGGTGAGTTTTTTTGGTTGTTATGGGGATTTGATTTTTGTTACGATTTAGATTTTAAATTAGGTAAGTTTATAAATCCTTAATTTTTAGTTTGGAAAATGGATCAAGAAGTATTATATAGGAATAAATATCTTGAAAGAGATGTAGATCTTTCTGTTAATGGATGGAGATTCGCAACAAACGTAGATTTAGAGGAGGTTAGAGAAGGATTTCAACGAGTAAAAGAGAAAGAAATATTAGGTTTTAGTGAATCTTATGAAATATGTTTATTAAAACCTGCCTATTATTTAATGCCTGAAGACAAAATACTTGAAGGAGGTTTCGCAGTTTATTCTAAAAATTATGGTAATGGGGCAGGAAATTATATTCCTCCTGATTTAGTTAGAGAAGCGAAACATTTTTTAAGATTAAGAAAAAAAGGAAAACCTCTTGCAGAAAGATTTTTGCTTGATGTTTATTCACAAGTTGTGAAAGGAAGAAATGGGTTATATAAAAATAAAGTAGATAGAGAAGAACAGAGTGTTGTCGCGATACTTAATTATTTTTCAGATAAATTAAGAGGTTTTGGAAGATTAGTTGAATCTTCTAAACTTGAAATTGAAACAAAGAAAAGAGTGCATGTAAAAACATTAGATGAACATCTTGAAGAATTGAGGAAAATAAGAGAAAAGGAAGATATTGAAGATAGTCTTGGAAAGGATGTTTTGAAAATGGATGGTGGAGAATATAATGATTATATGCAAAGACGAAGGGAAAGGTCTTTAGGAAAATTATCTAATTTATAATAACTTTTAAATACTTCTTTATCATTTTTATTCAAAGAATTAAAATTTATTTTTAATTCTTTGACTCACAAAAACAAAAATTTAAATAATTTATTGTTTTTATGATTTTGAGGTGAATTCATGACATCGAAGAAAAGGGATTTTTTTGAGGCGCAAGGTTATAGAAATATTGGTAAACGGGTTTTGATTGCTTTGTTGGTTTTGGTTGTTGTGGTTGTTACTTTTGTTGGTTATTATTTTTATTCTTCTGTTAAGGTTTGTTCTGATTATCAATGTTTTTTAGATGGGTTGGAGGGTTGCGATAAGGTTTCTTTTGTTAGAGATGATTTGAAAGCTAGTTGGTATTATGAGATTGTTGGTGATGGAGGGGTTGGTTGTAATGTTGAAGTTATGTTGTTGAGTATAAATGAGGGTTCTGTTGAGAATAGGGTTTTTGAAGGTAAGTCAATGGTTTGTGGTTTTGTTTGGACTGGAGGATATCCTGAGGATGATTTGTTTAGTTGTTCAGGAGTTTTAAGGGAAGAGATGCAAGAAAAAATTATTCAAGATATGCATAGTTATCTTTTGGAAAATATTGGAGAGATTAAAGAGGAGTTTAGAGGAGTTTAGAGTTTACGTTCGCCTTTGGCTCACGGTTTATTTTATTAAAATTTTGGGAGGCTTCGCCAACCCAAAATTTTGAATTTATTGGTAGTGTATATATTTTAGAAGATTATGAGATGTTTTGAGATTTAGAATATTTAAAAGAATTCAGGGAATTAATTTTTAAAATAGTTTTTGTAATAAATTATATTATGCCTAATTGTGAAAGAATTTTACTTAGTGGACTATCTTTTTGAAAATCATGGTCATGAGTATTAAATAATTCATTTCTTAACTCATCTCGTTCGTGGATTATTAATCCCTGTGTGTTTTTACAATATAGTAAAATATCTCTTGCTTCAGATATTGATCCACAACAAGGTAGTAAATCAGAATTATTAATATTATAAGGAGAATCTTTGTCTTTAATATTTCTATCACCTACTGCAAGTTTCCATTGTTCTTCATTAGCAATTACTGGTAAAAATTTAGATGCTTCTTCTGCTTTCTTTTTATCAGAATAAATATGATAACCTTGTATACTGAAAGTACCACTTATTTCTGTTCCTTCCCTTAAAGAAACCATATCTTCCATTTCATAACTTTTTAATCTTCCTAATAATCTATCTTTTACTTTTCCTACTTCAAGATTATATCTTATAATCTTATTAGTTTGTGGTTGGTTTTTTTGAGGTATATACACTGTTTGATGAATTTCAAATTTTGGTTTAATTAGTTTTATGCTCAATTTTTCTCTTAATGTTTTTGCCATTTTAATTTTCTCAGAATAATTTTCTGAGGTGTTTTCACCTCTAAAATATTATTTGTTAGTTGTTTTTAAATGTTTCTGTTTGTTGATTTTTTTATTTGATATTTTCTAAAGGGAATAATTTTAAATTTCTTCTAAACCGCGACATCAACACTTTTATAAAGTTATTTTCTATGTATTATTATAAAATGAGGTTGATTAAATTATCGTTTGTATTTTTAATAGGGTTATTTATAATTCTTTTTTCAGTTAGTTTAGCTTTGGCTTCATTTGAAGTTGGGAATGTTTCTGATGGGTTGACAGAGGTTTACGGTGTGGGTAAGCCAATTAGTGGATGGATAAATTTGAGTGTTGTGAGTGAGGCATCTGATTCTATTTTAAGTGTTTTTGATAGTTCTGTTAGTTTGATGGATTTGTTGGAGGATAATTCTGTGGAGCCTTTTTGTTCTCCATTAGATTGTAGTGTTTCTTATTCAACTGTTGGAGGTGTGAAAAGTTCTGAGGATTTTTCTATAGGTTTTGCTAAGAAAAAAGTTATAGGTGTTAAAATCGTTGGAAATATAGGGGGAATTAATAAACTTAATTTTGATGTTTCTACAGATGCAGGTGCTTCATGTGTTAGTCCTCTTCAAATTGATGTATTGAATGATGGTGCTGTTGAATGGAAACATTTGAATACTACTGATAGTTATTGTAATTCTGAAAATCCGTTTGGATGTTTTGATTCTACGACTGTTAAAAATATTAGTGTTACTGAGGTAAATCTTTGTGAGAAGATTGTTGTTCCACCTACTAATGCTGTTAAAATTGGTGCTATCTTGAGTGCTATTGGAAATGATTCTGTTGCTAATTTTCAATTAACTCTTAATGGTGAAGCTTGTTCAGAAAGTGTTGTTGTTACAGAATCTGGAGAGATGAGTTGTATTATGCCTTTGGAAGAAGTGTTAGAAGTGTTTACAGAGATGGTTGTTTGTATTAATGCTGAGGAGAATTTTGCAGACAAATATAGTATACGATATGATAATTATGAGAATTCAACCTGCGGTTTTAAGGAGAGTGAGGATGTTGGTAATTTTTTTGATTTTGAAATTTTTGCAAAGCCTTTGAAATATTCTGGGATTGATTCTGATTTTAGATTTAATGATAGTTTGATGGGAGAAGGATTTGGAGATGGCATGGCTGAAGAGATATTTAATTATATTTCTGAGAGATATTCTAATTGTAATGATGGTTGTATTATTCCTATAAGTTTTATTTCTGGAATAAATCAGGAATTAACTATTTCTGGTTTGGAATTATCTTATGATATTGTTGGTGATTTGAACCCGGATTCTGTTAGTGATTTTTATGAATTGAATTCGTCAGCCCCTTTTGTAAGTTTTGGTTTTGAGAAATTGGAATTAGAAGGTATGAATTTTTTAACTCCTTTGAGTTTGGGAAAGAAAACATTTTCATTGAAATTAAATGATGAAGAAATATTAGAAAAGGAGATAATTGTTAGAAAGATTCCTGAGATAAATAATGTTTTTCCTAAGAATCCTTCTTCTTTGGTTCCTGTTACGTTTATTGCGAGTTTGGAAAATAATACTGCGAACCTTAGTTATAGTTGGGATTTTGGAGATAATTCTTCTGTGCAGAATTCTAATAATGAGTTTATGAAACATACTTATTCTCAACTTGGTTCTTATGATTTGAAATTGACTATTAAGGGAAGTTTTGGGGAATCTTCGAAGACATTTAAGATAAATGTTATTGCTCCTGCTGATGCTATAAATAAAACTCTTATAAATTATAAGGCTAATTTGAAAAATTTGAAAAAACAGATTGATGCTTTGCCTTTGATGATAAGGACTCAGATGGAAAAGGAAATTGATTTGGATGATTTGGGGAAAATAGTGGACAAGAAAGATGAGAAATTTAAGGATGCTCTTACTGATGAGGAGTTTGTTGATTTGATGAAAGAGCTTTTGTTGATTAAAGTGCCTAAAGAGATTGTTGAAGGGTTTGTTATGGTTGAGGGAGAGTTTTTTCAGATTCCTGATGAGATAAAGTTGGAAAATTTTGAAGCATTAGATGTGGGAGTGGTTGAAGGGCAAGATAGTGATTATTTTAATGCTATGAATAATTGGATAATTGAGAACTTGGATGCAACTATTGAGTCAAAGAATTATATTTTTAATTATGATGATGCCCCTAGTGAATCTTTATTTTCTTATATTAAAATTAAATTGAAACCTTTAAGTGATTTAGATGAAGTTTATGTTGTGATAAATGGAAATCCTGCTAAGATAAAGTTTTCTGATGATTTTAAGGATAAAGATATAGAAGAATCTGCTCGTGCGATAATTTTTGATGAGCTTATTGCTGATGAGACTACAGTTATTGAGTTTATCCATCCTGGAGCTATTACTATTGATAATTTACCTGTTTATATTTCTCCGGATTTTAGTGAGTTGGAATTGAGTGTTAGTGTTGGTGCTTGTAATAATGATGGTAAATGTGGATCTGGAGAGAATACTAAAAATTGTAAAAATGATTGTAAGCCTTGGAAATTTGTGATATTTTTGTTGTTTGTTGTTTTTTTTATTGGGTTTATTGCCTATATTATTTTGCAAGAATGGTATAAAAGAAAATATGAATCTCATTTGTTTAAAAATAAGAATCAGTTATTTAATTTGATAAATTTTATAAGTGTTTCTGAAGGTAGTGGCACTTCTAAAGATGAGATTTTTAATAATTTGAAAAATCAGGGATGGAAGAATGAGCAACTTGTTTATGCTTGGAAAAAATATAAGGGTAAGAGAACTGGGATGTGGGAGATACCTATTTTTAGTGTTTTTGAGAAAAGGAAATTGAAAAAAGAATTGGCTAAGAGGAAAGGTCGTGTTGGTGGTCGTGGAGTTCCAATAAATCCTCAGCAGAAGAAGGGTAAGAAGAAATTGTTTGGTAGAAAGAACAAGAGTGTTGGTAGGAGGGTTGGTTCTGGTGTTGGTAATGTGGGTGTTGGTGGGCGTGGTTCTGGTCGTGGTGGTAAAAGATTTTGAATAAATTTTTAAATATATCCAACAATATATCTAATTAATCTACAAATACTTTAAAAAGAGTGGTTTCTTATTTGAGTTATGAAGATATTGAAAAGTTTTACAAAGAGGATATTTGGTATTTTTTTTAGGCAGAAAAAGGATATTAGTTTGGGTTTTTATGGTCCGCCGAATGCTGGGAAGACATCTTTGACAAATAGGATTTGTAAGGATTGGACTGGAGAGGAAGTTGGAAGTGTTAGTAAGATTCCACATTAGACTCGGAATGTTCAGTTTAAGGAAGTTGAGATAAAGTATAAGGAAAAGAGTTTGAAGTTTAAGTTGATTGATACTCCTGGAATTGCGACAAAGATTGATTATGAAGATTTTATGAAACATAAGATGAAGAAGAAGGCGTCTCAGAAAAGAGCGAAGGAGGCGACGCAGGGGATTGTGGAGGCTATTAAATGGTTGGAGGATGTTGATGCAGTGGTTGTTGTTGTTGATGCTACTCAGAACCCTTATTCTCAAGTAAATATAACAATTGTTGGTAATTTGATTGCTAGAAATATTCCTGTTTTGGTTGTGGCTAATAAAATAGATTTGAAAAAGGCAGATGTTAAGAAAGTTGAAGCTGCTTTTCCAGAATATGAGGTTGTAGGAATATCTGCTAAAAATGGGAAGAACATGGATGAGTTTTATGAATCTGTTTTTGAGTTGTCTAAAAAAGCATAGCATTTAAAAATATACAATACAATATATAATAAGAGATGATGGTTAAGAAGAAAAAAACAAAAAAGAAGGTAAATGGATTGACGTTGCATTTTATGCCTTATTCAGAGATAGCCCGGCTTGAGACTGTTGATAGAATAAAGAAACTTTTGACTTTGGTTTTAAATCAGAAAGTTGTTGTTTTGCAGGGAAGGTTGAGGCCTGAAGAAGAAACAAGGTTGATTGAAGATACAATGATTATGATAGGTAATATAGAGGGGTTTAAGGGCGTTGAGTTGGCTGTTATTTCTCAAGATAATGAAGAGAGTAGTTTTTTTGATAAGTTTAAATCAGGGGTTGTTAAAATGCTTGTTGGGCATCAAGGGGCGTTGACAATAATTGGGCCAGCGTCGGTTGTTAAAGAGATGAAGAATGATCCTAAGAAATTAGAAGTTATGATGCGGTAGGTTTGTTGGAATTATTTTAAAGGAGGTAACTTGAATTCTATTTAATCAAGGTGTTTTTCATCAAGTTCTGCTAGAACATTTAAAATTAATCTTGAATCTTTGACTTCGCTAACTGTTGCGACTTCTCTTTGAGAGTCGTAGTGAGTTACTTGCCAAATTCTATCTGGAGCAATAAGTTTTAATTCATCTCTACGTGTAGCATTTGGATTTTCAACTGTAGCTACTCCTGCGTTTTCTAATTTTTCTTCTCTTTCATCTACAATGTAATCATTTCCATTATATCTAACACCATGTAAATCCGAATAAATTGGACTGTTGTCTGTATCAGATCCTAATTCTTGAGAACCTTTTTCTAAGTCCCAATGTTCAATTGTTTTTATTGTCATTTTCAATTTAGTTTGTTTGTTTAGGTTTATAAATCTTTCTATTTGTTACTACTTAGAAGTTTTAATTTATTTGCAATCAAAACCTTTATAATTCTTTTTAGATTCTATTTATAATGCAAACTTTAAGTGTTTTGAATTGGATATTGTTGGTGACAATTTTAAATGGATTTCTAGCTTTTGCTGGGGCTTTGTTGTTTGTTGTTTTTAAGAAAAATTTGAATAAGATTTTGATACTTTTAGTTTCGTTTACAACTGGGGCGTTGTTGGGTGGAGCTTTTTTTCATTTTATTCCTGAAGCATTGGGAGAAATTTCTGTTATTAATGTTAGTTTGCTTGTTGTGTTGGGTTTTTTTATATTTTTAATTCTAGAGAGAATTGTTCATTGGCATCACTGTCATGATGGGCATTGTGATAAACATCCCTTTACATTTCTTTTGTTGTATGGAGATGCTCTTCATAATTTTATTGATGGATTGATTATTGCGGGTTCATTTTTGATTTCAATTCCTTTTGGAATAATTACAAGTGTTCTTATTATTTCTCATGAACTTCCTCAAGAGATTGGAGATTTTGGAGTTTTGGTTTATGGAGGATTTACAAAAGGTAAGGCTTTGATGTATAATTTTATTTCTCAACTCACTGCTGTTTTGGGTGGGTTGTTAGGATTTTTCTTTTTGCAATCTGGTGAATTTGTTGTTTATCTTTTGCCGATTGCTGCAGGAGGATTTATTTATATTGCTGTTGCTGATTTGATTCCTGAAATTTTTAAAGAGAAAGATTTGGTTAAAGTTGTTGTTAATTTATTAGGAATAATTGCAGGTTTGCTTTTGTTGATTTCTAGTAAGGTTTTTGTTGGTTAGAGTTCTTTGATGTTTTTATTGTCCTTATATCTCCATTTAGAATGTCCAAATTGGATTATTAAATCAATTCCTAGTTCTTTTGTGTTTGTTGGTAAATCGCAGGCTCCAAAACAAGAGTTCATCCAGATGAATGTTTGAGTGTTTGTTTGGTTTTCTATTTCTTTTGAAATGGTTTGTGCATGTGGTTTCATGCCTTCTGGAAATTGTAAGAGGACTTTTTTGGGTTTTTGTTTTTTTATAGTTTTAACTATCTTTTGAATTTCTAAGTTGTAGATTTGGTTTATTTCTTGAATTGTTTTGGGTTTCATATGTAGGATAAGAAGGCAAGGTTTTTATATTTTGGGTTCTTAAGAATATTATGGTTTCTAGATATGGTGAAAGGTTGCAAGAATTAGAACAAGAAATAGTTGGGAAACTGAATGAATTGGGAGTTATTAATTTAAAATTTTATTTTCCAGATAATCCGGGTCCTGAAGATAAGCCTTATTTGAGATATAAGATAGTGAAACCTTTTGAGGATTGTAGGGGTTTTAGACAGAAGATAACTTCTTTGATTGTTAAAAATTTTTCAGGAAAAATTAAGACTCTTAATTGGGGTAGAGATTCTGAAAGTTTGAAGAAGGAACATAAAGTATATTTGGAGATGTGTGATGTTCATATTGAAAATCCTTCTTCGATGAATCATGGATTGTTGAATTTAATTAACCAAGAATTGAGAAGCTATAAAATGAGGAAATAGTTCTACCCAAAAACCTTTTAACCCCTAGTTACGCATTGTTTTTATGAAAGAAATAATAAGGCAACCAATTGTAACTGTGGCAGGTCATGTTGACCATGGAAAGACAACTATACTTGATAGTATAAGGAATTCAAATGTTTATGATAGCGAGGCTGGGGGGATTACTCAGAAGATTTCGTTTACAAAGGTTCCTATTGAGAATATTCGGAAAAGGTGTTCGCAGTTGGATTGTTTGGAGTTAGATATTCCTGGGTTTTTGTTTATTGATACTCCTGGGCATGCAGCTTTTTCGCATCTTCGTAAAAGGGGCGGTGCTTTGGCAGACTTAGCTGTTCTTTTGATAGATATTAATGATGGAATAAAACCTCAGACTCAAGAAGTTATTCAGATTTTGAAATTGAATAAGATTCCTTTTGTTGTTGCTTTGAATAAGATTGATAATATTTCTGGTTGGAGAAAACAGTCTGATAATTTGAAGGAGAATATAGATAAACAAAGTGAGAATACTCGTCTTTCTTTTAATGAGAAGTTGTTGACTATTGTTGGTTCTTTGTATCATCATGGTTTTAATGCTAAACCTTTTTATGAGGTTAGTGATTTTAAATCGCAACTTGCTTTGATTCCTTGTTCAGGGAAAACTGGAGAGGGAATAAATGAATTGATTTTGACACTTTGTGGTTTGAGTCAGAAGTTTTTGAAAGAAAATTTGAAATTAGGTAAGGAAGCTAAGGGTGTTATTTTGGAAGTAAAGAAAGAAAAGACAATGCAATATGCTGAGGCTATTTTGTATGATGGTGTTTTGAATTCTTCTGATGAGATAATTGTTGCTAGTTTTGATGAGCCGATTGTTAGTAAGATTCGTGTTTTGGAAGAGATACGGCCGGTTTCAGATAAATTTAAGCCGGCTGATGAAGTTAGTGCTGCGAATGGAATTAGGATGCAGTTGATTAATTCTGAAGGAGTTTTGCCTGGAATGCCTTTTAGTGTTTTTAATGATAATTTGGATAAAGTGAAAGAAGAGTTTAAGAAAGAAGTTGGGGAGAAATTGAAGACTGATTCTAAGGGTTTGATTGTTAAGGCAGATTCTTTGGGAAGTTTGGAGGCTTTGGTTGGAATGTTGAGGGTTGAAGGAATTAAGATTATTAAGTCTGGTATTGGTTTGATTAATAAGAAGGATGTTATTTCTGCTAGGGCAAATCTTAGAGAAGACTCTGAAAATGCTTTGATTCTAGGATTTAATGTTGAGGAGGATTCTGAAGTTAAGGAAATGGATTTGAAAGATATTAAGATTTTGAAGAATGATGTTATTTACAAATTGATTGAGGATTTAGTTGAATGGCAGGGTTTGAAGAGAGATGAGATTCGTAGGAAGAAGTTGATGGGTTTGACAAGTGTTTGTAAGCTTAGTGTTTTGCATCAGTATGTTTTTAGGGCGAGTAATCCTGCTGTTTTTGGTGTTCGTGTTGAAGCAGGTAGGTTGAAACCGGGAATTAAGTTAATGGATGGTTCTGGTAATCCTATTGCAAAAGTGAAAGGTATTCAGGAAAATCAGAAAAAAATTGAAGAAGCTGTTGTTGGTTCTGAAGTTGCTATGTCTTTACCAGGGATTAATTTTGAGAGGCAGATGACGGAGATTAATGAATTATATTCTGAGATTAGTGAGAAGCAATTTAGGGATTTTAAGGATAATAAGGATTTGTTGGATAGTGGGGAGATGAAGGTTTTGCAGAAGATTGCGCAGATTAAAAGGGCGCAGGATGGGACTTGGGGTGTTTAGAGTAATAATGTTTATATAATATTTATTCTTTAAAAATTTTAATGGCAGATTTTCCAGTAATAGGAATAGATAGTGAAGAACTTGAATTGGAAATATTTAGGGCATATGAAAGATATAATGATACCTTGATGAAGGTAAGGATTTATGCTGATGTTGATGAAAGTATTCGAGAGATAGGTTTTTTTGGTAGAGTTTCTAAAACTGTTGCTGAAATAACTACTGAAAATTTGGTTAGTTTTTATAGGAATGTTATTTATTTGAAAAAGGAGCAGGGCGAATTATCTTGTTTATTGAAAATCTATAAAAAATATTTTCCAGATTCTGAAATTTCATTTTTGGATGAAAAAAAATTAGAAGGGATTATTTCTTCAAATGGTGATTCTGTAGAAATAAAACAAAAAGAATTATTAGGAAGATTGAAAGCAAATTTTGGGCAGGGTTTAGAGAGATATTATTCTGAAATATAATCTAATGCTGTTTTCATAACAACTGGATTATAGCATATAAACATATGTCCTCCTTGGATTCCTATTTGTTCTACCCTATTTGTTTGAGTATATTCATGCGGAATTATTTTATCATTAATACCATAAAGAGCAAGGTGATTTTTAACACTATAGTCTTCTTTTGTTTCTTCAATTCCTTGATTAGCAAAATGAGGATTATTACCAAGAAATTCATGAAGTTTAAATGCCCATTCTGTTTCTGAAACTGGTTTTAAAGGACTATAAACTGTAACCATTTTATCTATTACTTTTGTTCCTTCTAGTTTTTCTGCATAATATCTAGCAACAACCCCTCCTAAACTAACTCCTATAAGATTTATTTTTTCTGTTCCTACTTTTTCTATGGCTTCGTCTATTTGTGTTTTTATTTCTAATGCACTTTCATTTATTGGAACCTTATAATCATATCCAAAGGAGGTTATAGGAATATTTCTTTTTTTAAACCATCTGACCATACTATGCATAGAATTATAATAATTAGCAAGATATCCATGTAATAAAACTGTAAGTTTTTCATTTTCTTCCTTTGCCTTGTTAATACTTTCTTGATTTGATTTGTCCATTCCTTTTTTTGTTCCTAAAAGTGTTGAAGTTGCTAAACAAATTGAAAGTAGATTATCTGTTAGGGATTTTTTAAGAATTGGAGGGGCTCTTTTATTCATGTTTATTTTAAAAAGAAAAGAGTTTTTAAAATATGTTGTGATTTTTTATGTATTAAACTTAAATATACTTTTTAAGTGTTTATTGTGTGGGATATGATAGGTTTAGCACTGTAAGGGCAGATTATATTGGAAGATATGGTTTTCATAAACCTAGTAATGTTAGTCCTTCTGAGATATTTGGGGATGTAGATTGTGTTGTTCTTGAGGTCCGTGGAAGCCAGATTCTTAAAGTTGGAGATGTTAGAAAAACTTTTGAAGAAATTCTTAAGGGAAATCTCCAAATAGAAGATAGGGATGTTGTTGATTATTGTAAAGAGAAAAATGTTCCATTGTATGTTGTTGAACCTGAAATATCTAAATCAAATTATATTGGCGGATGGTTTCAGATTTTATTTAGTTTAATTACAGGGCTTTTATTTCCTCCATTTATGGTTCCGTTTATTGCGAATTATTATGCAGTACCTAATAGAAAAAGAAAGATTAGAAATTTTTTTAGAATGTTGGTTGGGGTTCATTCTTATATTCATCATAGTGGGTTAGGTCAAGGAAGAAATGATATTGCTGCTAGAAAGATAGAGGAATTTATTGTTCCTTTTTTGATAAAGAAGTTGAAAAGAAGAGTTCGAGTTGGTTTAAATTATGGGTCTTATCATGTTGGTATTGCTTATAGTCTTAGATCTGTTAAATTAAGGGATTTTAGTTTGAAATGTTTTGAAAAATTTAATCTTGTGAATTTTTTAGGGTTTAGGGTTAAGTATCCTGGATTTAAGAATGGGGAAAATATTGGAAAGGTTTATGTTGCTAATTTTATTGATGGTGAATGGAAGACTTGTGATTATGAAACAAGGCTCTTCTGATAATTGTTTTATTTTGAAATAATCTTTATATAGTTGGAATTTTTTAGTTTTGAATGGTTCAAATAGTAAAGGGGTTATATAAAACTTATTTGAAGAAGATAAGAGGTTTATCTTTGCCCAGAGATTTAATTGATTATGCAGTTAAGATAAACTATAACAAAGTTGTTGTTTCAAATGAAGGTGAGAAAATGACTTATGGGGAAATTTATAAGAATTCTCTTAAATTAGTGAATTCTTTTTTGAAGATAGGGATAAAAAAAGGAGATAAGGTGGGAGTTATGATTTATAATTGTAAGGAATATTTTGAAATTAAGATTGCTAGTTATATGTTGGGAATAGTTTTAGTTCCAATAATGTCTGATTTAAATACAGAAGATATTGTTTTTATTTTAAAGAATTCTAATGTTAAAGTTTTTGTTTATGATTCAGATATATTGAGAACTAAAATAAAAAGAATAAAAAAAGAAACTTTTGTAGAAAAATTTGTTTTTGTTACAAAATTGAAAAAAAAAGATTCGTATGATTCTTTTTTGAGTAAGGGAGAGATTAAAAAAATTAATGTGAAATTAAATTCAGAAGATTTGTCTATGATTGGTTTTTCTTCAGGTACTACGGGTAAGGCAAAAGGAATTTGTTTTGATCAGAAAATTTGGGTGAATAGTTTTTATAATTATTTTATGAGTCCTTCTAAAATGAAAATGGATAAATTAAGGGTTTTACATATTCTTCCCTTAGGTGCTGCAGGTGGAACAGCATTTCTTCCTTTCTTTTTTTTGGGAACTGAAAATTATTTTTTAGAGAAGTTTGATGCTTCTGAGGCTGTTTCTAAAATTGTTAAGAATGATATTGGAATTATTTTTGTTAGTCCTAGTTATTTAATGGAAATTATTGATTACTGTAATCTTGAGAGTATTAGTTTGAATCTTAGAAGAGTTATCGTAGGTACTGAGCCAATTTCTAAAGAAAAGTTTAAACAAGCGATTGATTTTTTTGGGCCAGTTGTTGTACAAGGTTATGGGATGGCAGAAGTTTTACCTCCGCTTTCTTTATTATCTGCAGAAGATTATATTGTTAATGGAAGATTGCAAGAAGATAAGTTGCTTTCGGTGGGTAGGTGTTTGAAAGGTGTTAAGGTGAAGATATTAAATGAAAAAAATAAAGAGGTTGTTTTTGGTAAATTGGGAAGAATTATTTTAAAAAGTTCAACAATTTCTAAGGGTTATTGGAATAATTATGATTTAACTAGGAATTATTATAGAAGGGATTGGTTTTTTAGTGATGATTTTGGGTATCTGGATAAAGAAGGGTATATCTATGTTTATGGGAGAAAAGAAGATATTTTGAAGAAAAATGGTGGTGAGGTTATTTTTAAAAGACCTATAGAAGAAGTTGTTCATCAATATCCAGGAGTTTTAGAAGTTTATTTATTTTGTGATAGTTCTAAAGAAATAATTTGTTATGTTTCATTAAAAAATGGATTTTCTATTAAAAATGAAGAATTGATTAATTTTTGTAATAAAAGATTGGAGAAAGATTTTCTTCCTAAGAAATTTGTAATTGGAAAAATTCCTAAACGGATTAATGGAAAAATTGATAGGGTGAAAATAGAAAGAAGGTATTTTAGTAAATGAAGTTTTTGTATAAAGAAGCATTTAAGAGAAATTTGGGATTATTGACAGAAAATGAGCAGGAGAAATTGAAAGATTTTGTGATTGCGATTCCTGGGATGGGGGCAATGGGAAGTGCTCATTTGATTTCGTTTGTTAGGCAAGGATTTGAAAAATTTAAAATAGCAGACGATGATTCTTTTGAATTAGTTAATTTTAATAGGCAATATGGAGCAATATTAAAAACTATTGGAAAGAAAAAAACAGAGGTAATGAGGAAAAAAGCTCTTGAAATAAATCCTAATTGTAAGATTGAAATATTTAATAAATTAGATGAAGATAATATTGAAAACTTTTTAGATGATGTGCATTTGCTTGTGGATGCTTTAGATTTTTTCTCTCTAGATATTAGGAGAGATATTATTAATTTGTCATTGAAAATGAAGATACCAGTTGTTTCTGCAGGGCCTATTGGATTTGGAAGTGCTTATTTAATTTTTCTTCCTAGTGGTCCAAATTTCAATCAGTATTTTAATATTAACAAGAATACTCCTTATAATGAATCTTTGGCTAAGTTTACAGTGGGTTTAATTCCAAAATTACTCCAGAGAAATTATATGCAAAAGGTTGATTTTAATGAAAAACAAGGACCGTCTTCAATCGCTGGTGTGAATCTTGCTAGTGGTGTTGCTTTGATTAATGCTTTGAAAATTCTTTTAAGAAGGGGAGAAGTTAAACCTGTTCCTTATTATCATCAATTTGATGTAATGAAAAATAAATATGTTTGTAAGAGACTTTTGTTTGGGAATAAGGGACCTTTGCAGAAATTGAAAATAAAATATGCTTTGAATAAATTTTTTAAGGATTATTCAAAGAATTGATTTTTCTGATTAATATCTTATTTTTCTATAACTCCAAATAAATAAAAATAATGGAATGATTGAGAATCCTATTAGGGCTAAGATATCTGGAATGACTTGGTTAAGTGTGAAACCTTTTATCATTATTGCATTTAAAGCATTATTTGAAAAAGTCATTGGAGTGATGTATGCTACATAATTCATGAAATCTGCCATGATATCTGGAGGAAAGAATGAATGGGATATCATAAAAGAGGGTATAACAATTAATGGAACAATTACTAGTGCTTGTTGCATTGTTTTAACTCTTGAAGAAATTAAAAGCCCTATGGATATTGATGCGCAAGCTAATAATGAAAGGATTAATATAACTGCGTAAATAGAACCTGTGATTCTTAAATCGTAAATCCATATTGCTAAAAATAATGTATAGAACATTTCGATTATTCCAAAACTGATAAAAACTAAAAATTTTCCTAAAAATACTGTGATGCTTGAAACTGGTGTTGTTGATAATCTGTATAGGGTATTTTTCTCTTTTTCAGAAATAATATTTAATGCCGGAGCCATTAAACAAACAAAAAATACTATTAATGAAAGAACGCCTGCTCCAAGATAATCAAAATATTTTATAGGTCCCTGCATTGCAATATCTTCAATTTTAATTGGTTCTGATAAGAACTTTTTTTCTAATTTTTGAAAATCAAAATTGATAGCTTCTGATTTGTCATCTGCATCTTTAAACATATCTCTAATATGATTTAATCTATTTTCAACGTCTTTATTTAAAGAAGTATTGATATCTGGAAAGTCAATATCCTTTAGTTCTTCTCTTAACTCTTGATTTTCTTCAATAGAATAATTAAATTCTGTAATCATTTCTGAAAGGCTTTGTACAATTATTATTTTTTTAACTTCGTCAGATGCGTTTAAAGATTCCATGCTTTCAAGTGCAATTATAAGTTTATTTAATGAAATTTGGATGTTTTCTGCATCTCTTTCAGCAGTCCATATCCCACTTCTGACTTTTCTAATAAAATTTTCAAATTCTTCTAAATCACTTCCTTCTCCAGTTTGATTTCTTAAAGTTTCTAAATTAATATCTAAAATATCTGATTCTTTTTCTATATCTTTGAGAATGTCTTTGATTTCATCAACTTGTTCTCTTTTGTTCTCTTTTTCAATTTCTAATTCTCCTAAAATATCATTAGTAATATTTTGTAGAGAATCTTTGGCAATTTCAACTTGTGCTCCCGATAGTGAGCTGTAAGTTAAAAAATTGGAACTATCTAAATATATTTTTAGGTCTCCTGCAATGGTATTGTTAATGTTTTTTTCAAAATCTTTTGGGATATATATTACTGCTCTCACTTTACTTTTTTCTAACATGGATTTTGCTTGTTCAAATGAACCTGTGAATTCTATAATATCGAAGAATTCTGATTTTTCAGTAGCATCAAAAACATATTGTGAAAATTGTGTTTTGTCTTCATCAATGATAATTGTATCTAAATGATTTATATCTCCTGATTGAAAAGAACTTCCAAACATTAAGATGAAAACAATTGGTTGAAGTAGTGAAATAATAAGAAAACCTTTATCGCTAAATAATTGCTTTGTCTCTTTTTTTAAAACTGTAGTTAACATTTTATTCTGAATCCATTAATTCAAGCATGACATCTTCTAAGCCTGGGTTGTTTATTTCAATACTTTCAATAAGTTTATCGTATTTTGCATTTTTATTGACAAAATTTATAATGTCCTTAGAATTATTTTTACTTGAAGAAAATTTTATATAGATTTTATCTTCTTTTAATTCTATATTTTTATTCAGATGGTCTTTGAAGAATTCTCTTGCAAACTCGGGTTTTTTAAATTCTACTATAATTTTTTCTCCATGAGTTTTTGAGAATTCTTCAATTATTTCTTCAGTTTTACCGTAAACTATTTTTTTACCTTTATGAAGGAAACAAATACAATCGCAGAGTTCTTCAGCTTCTCTTACAGAATGTGTTGTAATGATAATTGTTATATATTCTTTAATTCTTTTTAATAAATCTGAGATTATTTTTTTGGTTTCTAAATCAATTCCAACCATTGCTTCATCTAATATTAAAATTTTAGGGTGTCCTATTAATCCTATGGCTAGAGATGTTCTTCTTTTGTAACCTCCTGATAAATTTTTGACTTTTCTTTTTAAGTCTCCTAATTTTAGGACTTCAGATAGTTCATTTATTCTTTCGATGATTTCTTGTTTTTTGAGTCCATAAGCATTTCCAAAGAAATATAGATTTTCGTAAATATTTAATTCATCATATAAAGAAATTTCTTGTGGGACTATTGCAACTTCTTTTTTTAATTCTTTTGTGTAGTTTTCTATTTTTTCTCCGAATATGGAAAAGTCTCCTTCTGAAGGGTCTAGAAGTCCTGTGATTATATGTAATAAGGTGCTTTTTCCTGCACCATTGCTCCCTAGAAGTCCAAATATTATATTTTGTTTGATATTGAATGAGACTCCTTGTAGGGCTTTGACGCCTTTGTAATCTTTATGAATGTTATTTATTTTAATGGCCTCTTTCATTGTTTAGTTAGGAATTAGTTGCTTATAAATTTTTTTGAATAAAGAGCTTTGTTGAAAATTTCCTCTTCTTTAGTATTATCTCTTCCTTAACTGGAATAATGTTGAAACCTTTTACTAATTTCTTTGACAAAGCTTTATGAATGCAAACGCTTTTAAACCCCTTTCTCAACTAAATATTATGGTATTTAAAATAAATGTATCGCATAATGGGAAGACTTATAAGTTGGAAACAGAGTCAGAAGTCTTAGTTGGAAGGGCGATTGGCGAGGTTGTTAAGGGTGATGATATTGATGCTGGTTTGAAAGGATTTGAGTTAGAGATAACTGGGCATTCGGATTTGTCAGGTATTCCTGGGTTTAAAGGATTGGAAGGAAATGTTTATCATAAAAGACTTTTAACTTATGGTCCTGGAATGAAAGATAGAAGAAAGGGAATGAGATTGAGAAAAACTAATCGTGGAGAAGAAGTTAGTTTGAAAACACATCAGGTTAATACTAAAGTTGTTAAAGAAGGTGAGAAAGGGTTTGAAGGTTTGTTTGTTGAAGCTCCTGTTAAAGAAGAAGCTCCTGCAGAAGATAAGAAAGAGTGATTGATTATTAGTTGTTATTTGGAATATTATTAAGTTTTTCTTCTAATGAATTAATGTCTTTGTTGAGTTTTATATGTCTTGCTTCATTAGTGCCGAAACCAAGTTCTCCGAGTCCTGGTAATGTTCCTGAAATTTCAAGCATAACATCCATTGATCTTTTTGAAGCTTCACGAGATTTTTTAATTAGTTCTTTAGTTTTATTGTAGTCTTTAATTTTGAATGCAAGTTCTGCGGCATTTAGGAGTGGGCCTGCATAAATTGATTGCGAATATCCCCATACGGCTTCAGCATAATCTTTATTTTCTTCACAAACTTCAGCGTAGTGGATTGGATCGTCTTTTTTTAATTGTGCTAGTTCTGTGTTGTTCATAGGATAATTAGTTGAGGAGGGAATATATAGTTAGTCAATATATTTTATAGTTGGGATATTGAAGTATTAATTGATTTATTGTCCGTAAAATCTTCCTAAAAGATTTAATGCTATTGTTTTTGTAGTTGCTTGAGAGCTTCTATTTTCTTCGTAGATTGTATCAAGAGTTAATTTTATGATGTCTCTGAATTCTTTTTTTTCAAAAATTGAAGGTTTGAATGGTTTTGGTAGCCTTCCTATAATGTAAATTTCTGTAGTGTCATGATTCTCTTTTGAATTATTATTTAATAAAAAACTATTTTCCGCCCAAAAACACATTTGTTCTAATAATTCTTTTCTTAATTTAGCTTTAGCTATTCTTGATTCTTGTTCTGTTTCTCCGTTGTTTGTATACAATATTTGTTGTTGTAATTGGTTCATTGTGGTTTTAATTTATGTGGGTTTATAAAATTATCTCTCAACCAACATCCTTAAAAACCCTTTGTATTTGTAATAAATATGGATAAGAAACAAGATATTAGTAAAATGGAAATGTTGAACATTGGGATAGTTGGACATATTGATCATGGTAAGACGACTTTGCTTTCTCGGATTACTGGGAAGTTTGCAGATACGCATTCTGAAGAGTTGAAGAGAGGGATTACTATTAAGTTGGGTTATGCTGATGTTATTTTAGAGAAGGGTTCGAAATCGCGTTATGTGAGCTTTGTGGATTGTCCTGGGCATGAGATGTTGATGGCTACGATGCTTAGTGGTGCGGCGTTGATTGATGCGGCTGTTTTGGTTGTTGCTGCTAATGAAGGGATTAAGCCTCAGACTAAGGAGCATTTGATTGCATTGCAGGCAAAGAAGGTTGATAAGATTTTGATTGTTCAGAATAAGATAGATTTGGTTAGTAAGGAAGATGCTGTTAAGAATTATAATGAGATAAAGAAGTTTGTGAAGGGGACTATTGCTGAGTCTGCTGAGATTATTCCGGTTTCTGCGCAGCAAGAGATTAATATTGATAAGATTAAGGATTGGCTTTTGGGAACTGAGATTCCTGTTCGTAATTTGGATTCGCCTTCTGAGTTTTTGATTGCTAGGAGTTTTGATATTAATAAACCTGGGACAAAGGCGAAGGATTTGCATGGAGGGGTTTTGGCTGGGATATTGAAGAGGGGAGTTATTAAGGTTGGAGATGAGATTGAGATTAAGCCAGGTATTGAGGAGACTCATGCTAATCAGACTGCGTTTAAATCTGTTAAGACTAAGATTGTTTCTATATTTCGTGGGAATTATTCTATTAATGAGGCAGGGCCTGGAGGTTCGTTGGCTTTTGAAACTGAGTTGGATAATGTTTTGACAAAGACTGATTCTTTGTCTGGTTCAATAGCATCTGCAGTTGGTTCATTGCCTGAGATTTCTAAGACTTTGAAGTTGAAGTATTCTTTATTTGATGAGTTGGTTGGTGAGGAGAAGGCTTCTAAGATTAATGATTTGGTAATGTCTGAAATGATTATGCTTTCAATTAATACTTCTATAACTGTTGGGCAGATTAAGAAGTTGTCTGGTGATGAGGTTGAGTTTGCTTTGAAGATTCCTATTGTTCCTATTAAGGGAGATAGTGTTGGTTTGGCGAGGAATATTCATGGGCACTGGCGGTTGGTGGGGTTTGGTGAGATAATATAGGTTTGCTTCGCAAACGAGCTTATTTTATGTCAAAGTGCCTGACTTTGTCAAGGCACTTTTCTAATTTTCTTGAAAGTGTGTGTATTTTAGATTTTTTGATGAGGGGTTTTTCTTTAGAAATAGTTTTTGTTTTTAAATAATTAGCAAGGATTTCAAACCAAACTCTTCTGTCCATCTTCTTCATTACTTTTTTCTGTCATTTCTTTTTCTTTGGCTTTGTCTAATCTTGAAATATCTCCGACTTTGTCGCCTTGTTGGAGTTTTATTATTCTTACTCCTGATGTGACTCTGCCCATTACTCTGATGTCTTTGATTCCTGAACGGATTACAATTCCCTTTATTGTTGAGACGACGAAGGCGTCTCCTTCTTTGACGTCTATGCTGGCTACAATGTTTCCTGTTTTTTCGTTTACTTTTAGGTTGATGACTCCTTTTCCTGCTCTTCCTGTTAATCTGTAGTCTTCGACTTTGCTTCTTTTACCATATCCTTTTTCAGTTATTGTTAGGATTGAGCTTCCTTTGTCTACTATCATTTCTGTGCTTACGACTTCATCTCTAGGGTTTAGTTTTATTCCTGTTACTCCATAACTCGCTCTTCCCATGTTTCTGACTTCATTTGAGTTAAATCTTATGGCTTGCCCTTTCTTTGAGATTAGCATGACTTCTTGATTATCTGAAATTCTTTTTACATCTACGACTTTGTCTGAATTGTCTAATGGGAGATTTATTATTCTTACTCCACTGTTTCTTGGTTTTGCAAACATATCTAATCTTATTTTTTTGACCTGTCCTTTTCTTGTTCCCATGAATAGATATCCTTCGTTGAAGTCTTTGACTGAGATTACATTTGTTATTTTGTCATCTTTTATATTTAGTAAGTTGACTATTGCTTGTCCTTTTCCGTATCTTTGTGTTTCTGGGACTTTGTGAGCTTTTAACCAGAATAGTCTTCCTCTTTCTGTGAATAATAGTAACATGTCGTGAGTTGAGCAAGAGATTAGTTGTTTAACAAAGTCTTCTGAAGAGAGTTCTGCCCCTATGACTCCTTTGCCTCCTCGTTTTTGTTCGTTGTAGGCTTTGAATGGCATTCGCTTAATGTAGCCCTTATCTGTGATTGTGATAATGACATCTTTCTTTTGCACTAAGTCTCTTTCATCAATTTCTTTGATACTTTTAAGAATACTGCTTCTTCTTTTATCTCCATATTTGTCTTTTAATTCAGTTAGTTCTTTTTTTATTATTTTGAAAATTTCATTTTCATCTGCTAAGATTTTTCTTAGTTTAGCAATTAATTCTAATAATTCTTTTTCTTCCCTTTCTAATTTTTCTCTTTCTAATGCTGTTAATTGTTTTAGAGTCATGTCTAAGATGGCATCTGTTTGTCTTTTAGATAGGTTGAATTTTCTTTGTAGAACTTCTCCGGCTTCTGTTGCGTTTTTACTTTTTTTAATAAGTGTAATGACTTCATCTAAATTTTGTAATGCAATTAATAATCCTTTGACAATATGTTCTCTAGCTTCTGCTTTTTTTAAATCAAACTGGGTTCTTTTTCGTACCATTTTTCTTCGGTGTTTAATGTAACACATTATGATTTTCTTTAATGAAAATGTTTTAGGGATTCCTGCTTCAAGTGCAACTAAAATTGCATCGAATTTTGTTTGTAGTTTTGTTGATTTGTATAATCTGTTGATTGTGAATTGGGAGCTTGCTCCTTTTTTTAATTCAATTACTATTCTAACTTTTCCTTTAGAAGATTCATCTCTTAAATCTGAGATTTCAGTTAATTTTTTGTCTCTAACTAATTCTGCTATTTGTTTGACTAAATTTGCTTTGTTTACTTGGTAAGGTATTTCTGTTATGATAATAATTTCTTTCCCTTTTCTTTCTTCTGTGGTTATTTTTCCTCGAATGATAAAACTTCCTTTTCCTTCCTCATATAATTCTTTTATATTTTCTGCAACAAGTTTACCTCCTGTTGGTAAGTCTGGACCTGGAATTATTTCCATTAGTTGATCTGTGGTAATTTGAGGATTATTTATTGTTGCAATAACTCCTTCACAAACTTCTGTTAAATTGTGTGGTGGAATATTTGTAGTCATACCGACCGCTATACCTGAACTTCCATTTATTAATAAATTGGGAACTTTTCCTGGAAGGACAACGGGTTCTTTTTCTGAGTTGTCAAAGTTAGAAGCCATTTTTACTGTTTCTTTATCTAGGTCTTGTAATAATTCTACTGATAATTTTTCTAGTTTTGCTTCTGTATATCTCATTGCTGCCGCCCTATCTCCATCCATTGAACCGAAATTTCCTTGTCCTATAACTAAAGGATATCTTAAACTGAAGTTTTGTGCCATTCTAACCATTGCATCATAAACTGCAGTATCTCCGTGAGGATGGTATTTACCAATTACATCTCCAACAATTCTTGCTGATTTTTTAGTCATTCCTTTTTCAAGTCCCATTTTTTTCATTGCAAAAAGAATTCTTCTATGAACTGGTTTTAGGCCGTCTTCTACTGATGGGAGAGCTCTGCTTACGATTACACTCATAGCATAATCAATATACGCTTTTTTCATTTCATTTGTAATTTCTGAGTTAATTGTCCTATCTTCATTTAGGTCTTTTAAATTGATTGTAGTTTTTTCTAAGTGTTCTGTGTCTCCGTTTGTAGGAGTTGTTTCACTATTGTTGTTTTCGGTTTCTTCAATGTTGTTTGGTTGTTCTTCTGACATTTTTGTTTTTATCCTTTGAAATTTATCTTATTTTGGTTGCACCCGCCCACCCTCCCTGAATGGATAAATTTCAAACCTCCTCCTTAAGTAATACTTAAATTAGTCCTCCCTCATGAGATGATGTTTTATTTTCTTCCTCTGTAGGTTTAGACATTTCTTTTTCTACTAATTCGCAAATAGTATGATAAGCAACCATATGTGATTCTTGTATTCTGGGTGTGTCATCTGAAGGAATATTTATGTTAGCATCGCTTAGGTCTTTCATTTTTCCACCTTCGTGTCCTGTGAAGGTTATGATTCTTAGGCCTATTTTTTTTGCTTCTTCTATTGCTTTGATTATATTTTCTGAATTACCTGATGTTGATATTCCTATTAAAATATCTTCTTTTTTTCCTAATGCTTCGACTTGTCTTGAAAATATTGTTTCGAATTCGTAGTCGTTTCCCCATGCAGTTAATATTGATGTGTCTGTTGTGAGCGCTATTGCTGGAAGTCCTTTTCTTTCCATTTTGTATCTTCCTACTAATTCTCCTGTAATGTGTTGAGCATCTGCTGCTGAACCTCCGTTGCCACAGATTAAAATTTTGCCATTGTTTTTTAGACTTTCTATAATTATGTTTGTTGAAATTCTAATTGCGTTGATTGCATTTGAGTCTTCTAAGAATCTTTTTTTAGTTTCAATACTTTCTTGAATTCTTTGTTTTATTATTTCTTCCATTTTAAATGTCAACCTCTGCGATATTTGCGTTTACTTCAATGAATTTTCTTCTTGGTGCAACAACATCTCCCATTAACATTGAGAATGTTTCATCTGCTAAAACCGCATCTTCTATCATGACTTTTTTTAGGATTCTTGTTTTAGGGTTCATTGTTGTATCCCATAACTGTACTGGATTCATTTCTCCTAATCCTTTAAACCTTTGAATATCTGGTGTTCCTCCTAACTTCTCAACTATTTTTTTTAATTCTTCGTCAGAATAAACATAATAGTCTTTCTTTTTTCTAATTCTATAAAGTGGTGAAACTGCTACGTAAACATTTCCGTTTTCAATTAATTCTGGAACATATCTGTAAAAGAAAGTTAGGAGAAGAGTCATTATGTGTTGGCCGTCAACATCTGCATCTGTCATTATTATTACCTTGTTGTATCTTAATTTTTTTATATCAAAATTTTCTTTAACTCCTGTTCCTATTGCAGTAATTAGATTTATGATTTCTTCTGAAGATAATGCTTTAGTTGGATTTGATTTTTCAACGTTTAATATTTTACCTTTTAGTGGAAGGATTGCTTGAAATTCTTTTTCCCTTGCCATTTTAGATGAACCTGCTGCTGAATCTCCTTCTACAATATAAAGTTCTGTTTTTTCTATTTTCTTTGAAGAGCAATCTGATAATTTTCCTGGTAAACCTGAAAGTCCACCCATTGCGTTTTTTCTTCTAACTAAATCCCGAGCTTTTCTTGCAGCATTTCTTGCTTTAGCAGAAGCAACAACTTTTTGCGCGATTTTATTTGAGATTGAAGGATTTTCTTCTAAGAATTCTGTTAAAGCAACATAAACCATTGAATCTACAATTCCTTTCATTTCTGAGTTTCCTAATTTTGTTTTTGTTTGTCCTTCAAATTGGGGCTCTCTCATTTTAACATTTACTATTGCAACAATTCCTTCACGAGCATCGTCTCCACTTAGTTTTTCATTTTTTAACATTCCTTTTTTTGTTATGTAATCATTGATTCCTCTTGTTAGGGCAGTTTTAAAACCTGAGATGTGTGTTCCACCCTCAGTAGTATTAATAGTATTAACAAATCCAAAGATATTATCATTATATCCATCTGTGTATTGCATTGCTATTTCTATGCTATTACCGTCTAGTTCTTTTTTGAAATAAATTGGTTTATGTATGACTGCTTTTGTTTTATTTATGTGATTAACGAATTCAGTTAATCCTCCTGTATAATGAAAGATTTCTTTTTTCCCATCTCTTTCATCTTTTAAAATTATTTTAACAGGATTTAAGAATGCTATTTCTTGGAGTCTTTTTTTAAGGACACTGAAATCAAATGTAGTTGTAGAGAATATTTCTTTATCTGGGTAGAATAATATTTCAGTTCCTGTTTCGTTTTTGTCACATTTGCCAATAGTTTTCATATTATATTTTGGTTTTCCTATTACGTATTCTTGTTGATGGACTTTTCCGTTTCTTTTTACTTTTGCAGATAGTTTTATTGAAAGTGCATTGACGACACTAACGCCTACACCATGTAATCCTCCTGATATTTGATATGCTGATTTTTCAAATTTTCCTCCTGCGTGTAATTTGGTTAGTGCGATTTCTAATGCTGGTTTTTTGAATTTGGGATGAGTGTCTACAGGGATTCCTCTTCCATTATCTTGGACTAGCAGTCCTCCGTCTTTTTGGATTGTTACTTGAACAAGAGTGCAAAAACCTGCTAAGCATTCATCAATAGAATTATCTACAACTTCGTAAACTAAATGGTGCAAACCATCCTTGCCAGTGCTACCAATATACATTGCAGGTCGTTTTCTTACTGCTTCGAGTCCTTCAAGAACTTTTATTTGTTCTGCCTTATAGTTTTCTTTTGTCATTTATTTTATGGATTTTTCTTTAACTTATTAAATTTTTAATTGGAAAATCTTAGTTAAAAAACATCTGATTATGGTTTAATGAAGGCGGTTCTCTTTATAAACTTTTCTATAGTGTTTTGCCATTTATCGTCGGTGAAATGGTTAATGTTATCCTTATGAAGTATATTCTTTATCGATGAGTATATATTGATAAAACTTATTAAGGGACTTTTTCTTTTGGTAGAATGGATTCATTATCTCTTCGAAAATCTGAATTTAAGGTGCCTGAAATTTCTATTGTTCTTCCGTGTAGAAATGAGGAAAAGTCGTTGCCTTTTTGTCTTAAACAGATAAATTGGGTTGTTTTTAAGGCTGGGCTTAATGCTGAGATAATTGTTTCTGATTCATCTGTTGATCGGTCTGCAGAGATTGCTAAGAGTTTTGGGGCTAGAGTTATTAAACATAATAAAAAAGGTTATGGGATTGCTTATTTAGAGGGATTTAAGCAGGCTAAGGGGAAATATATTTTTATGGCAGATTGTGATGGAACTTATGATTTTAATGAAATTCCTAAGTTTGTTGAAGCTTTGAGAAAGGGTTATGATTTTGTTATTGGTGATAGGTTTGCTTATAAGTTTGGAAATGAGGTTATGCCTTGGACTCATAAGTATATTGGTAATCCTATTTTGTCGGGGATTTTGAGATTGTTTTTTAAGACTAGTGTGAGGGATTCGCATTGTGGTATGAGGGCTGTGAGTCGGAGTGCTTTAGATAAATTGAAGTTGCAGACTGTTGGGATGGAGTTTGCATCTGAGATGATTGTTAAGGCTTTGAAATGTGGTTTAAAGATTAAGGAATTTCCAATTAAGTATAAACCTCGAATTGGAGAGTCAAAATTGAGTACTTGGAGAGATGGTTGGAGGCATTTGAGATTTATGCTTTTGTATTCTCCTTTGTTTCTTTTTTTTATTCCTGGATTTACTCTTTTTGTTTTGGGTTTATTGTCTTTTTTTTGGCTTTATTTTGGTTTGGCAGAGGTTTTTGGAACACAACTTTATGTTCATCCGATGTTTATTTCATCTTTGTTTATGATTATTGGATATCAGTTAATGATTTTTGCTTTGTTTGCGAAGACTTATGCTATTACTCATTTGAATGAGAAGTCTCCTTTAGAAAAGTTGTATAGGTATGTTACGATTGAGAAGGCAGGGATTATTGGAGGAGTTTTGGTTGTTTTAGGTGTTGGAATATATGGGTATATTTTTTTAAAATGGGTTAATTCTGGTTTTGGTTCCTTAGATGAAGTTAAGAATTTGGTTGTGGCTCAGACTTTTGCAGTGATTGGTGTGCAGACAATATTTTCGGCTTTTATGTTGAGTATATTGGGGATTAAGGAAAGATGAAAATAGCAATAACTACTGATGCAATATATCCTTTTACTTTGGGGGGTTCTGAAATAAGGAATCATGAAATAGCAAAGAGATTGATTAAAAAAGGTCATGAGGTGCATATTCTTGGTGGGAAATTTTGGAAAGGTAATTCTAATATAGAGATGGATGGGATAAAAATTTATGGTGTTTCAGATTATAAAAATTTATATGATGAAACTGGGAAAAGAAAACCCTTTGAACCTTTTTTGCTTTCTATTCGAATGTTTTTTTATTTATTGAAAGAGGATTATGATTTAATTGATAATGCAGCGTTTAATTTTTTTAATTGTTATTCAACTAAGTTGGTTTCTTTGATTAATTCTACACATCTAGTGTTCACTTGGCATCAATATTTTGGGAATTATTTATTGGGTTATTTAGGGAATATTAAGGGAGTGATAGCTAGAACCTTGGAGTTTTTTTCAACAAAGTTAACAAAAAATAATTTAGTAGTTTCAAATCACGTTAAGAATGAATTAGTGAAGAAAAATGTTCTTTCTGAAAATATTCAGGTTATTTTTAATGGAACTGATTTGAAACAGATAGACTCTGTTGAATCTTTGAATAAATTTTATGATTTGATATTTGTTGGTCGGCTTAATTACCAAAAAAATTTGTCTCTTTTAATAAAATCTGTGAAGATTTTAAAAAAGAAATTTCTAAAGTTAAAAGTATGTATTGTTGGGGAGGGAGAAGAAAGAGAAAATTTATTGAAATTAATTAATGATTTTGATCTTAAAGAGAATTTTGATTTTGTAGGTAAGGTTGAAGATAAGGGTCTTGTTTATCAATATTTGAAATCCTCTCGAGTTTTTGTGCTTCCTTCAAAATTAGAAGGTTTTCCTTTGACAATTATCGAAGCAAATGCTTCTGGTTTACCGATAGTAACTACTAAAACTTTTTATAATAATACTTCTGAATATGTGAAGAATAATGTTAATGGATTGTTGGTTAAACCTAATGCTAAAGATTTTTCAGACGCTATTTCTAGATTGTTAGAAGATGAAAATATGTTGCAAAAGATGTCTAAGCAAGGAAGAGAAAAATCACAAAATTTTGATTGGGATAAGATTGCTTTTGAACAGGAGAAATATTATTTGGAGGTGATTAAGAATGGGAAGTAGGTTTTTTTTATTTTTCTTCTAGATATCTTTCTATAACTTCTTTGGCATTACCTTCTGCAATGATGTATCCATTATCAATCCAAATAACTTTATCACAATATTCTTTAATTGCTTCTAGATTATGACTAACTAAAATAACTGTGGATCCACTTTTTAGTAAATCCTCCATTTTTTTTAATGATTTTTCTTGATATTCTTTATCTGCTCCCCCTCCAATTACTTCGTCTACTAATAAAATGTCTGGATTTTTATGGGCGACACAATGCAAACCGATTGATGAAGCTAATCTTGTTTGCATTCCTGAAGAAAACTTGAAAAATTTTGTGTTAATATAATCTTTTAATCCTGAAAATTCAACAATTTCATTAAATTTTTCTTTGATATCTTTTTGACTTAACCCCATTATAGAACCACTTAAAAAAATGTTTTCTTTCATTGTTAATTTTGGGCTTAAACCGTGTCCAAAACCTGTTAAATAAACTAATTGGCCGTTGGTTTGAATGGTTCCCTCATTAGCTTGGTAAATCCTTGCAATTATTCTTAATAGTGTAGATTTTCCAGAACCATTTTTTCCAATGATGCCCAGGTTTTCCCCTGCTTTAATTTTTAGTGAGATATTTTTTAAAACAATAATTTCCTTAGGATTTTTGTTTCCTGAAATAATGTCTAAAAGTCTGGCTAAAGCACCTTTGTCTTTGTTGTTTTTGTCAAACTTTTTAGATACATTTTCTAATTTTATTCGAATAATTTTTTCATCCATTAAATATGTTCTGCAAATTTATTTTTGTATTTATTAAACACTAAAATGCTAGTAATAAATATTATTATACTTAATGCCATAGTTATTTCAATCATCCATAATTCTGAGAGTTTTTTGTAAACAATTAAATCTCTGGAGATTGTTATGAAGTAGAAGAGAGGATTAAATAAATTTATTTTGTATATTAAACTTCCTTTTTCAGCTACGTAAAATAAAGGTGTTGCGAAAAATAATAATCTTGTTACAACTCTCCATGCATTATCTAAATCGCTGACATAAACTCCTATTGTTGCTAATAAAAATGAAGAACCTGTTGTAAATAAAATATAAAATATAAAAATAATTGGATAAATTAATAATTGGATTAATGGTATTTTGAAAAAAATCATAAATCCTATGAAGAGAATGATTTCAAAAAAATGGGCAAAAGTGTTTTCTATTATCCTTGATAGGATTATTGATTCGTTATTTATTTTTATTGATTTAATAAAGTTTGAGCTGTTTTCTATTATTTTTGTAGAAATAGAAGTGGTTGCAGAAAAAAAATTAAACATAATTAAACCTAGTAAGAGGTAGAGAGGATAGTTATTAACTATGTTCCCCCCCAATGCTTTTTGAATCCCTAGAATTATTATAAATAAAAAAAATGGTTCTAAAAGGTACCAAAAGATTCCTAAAAAACTTCCTTCATTTTTTAATTTAAAATTTGCTTTTGCTAATTGTAGGCTGAGTCCTAAAATGCTTTTTAGTTTTTGTGAATATTTTTTTAATTTCATATTCTTAAAAAGTCTCTTTACTTTTAAATTTATCAATTTTGTTGAGGTAATCTACTGCAGAATCCAGTATGTCTTCTTGCATTTTTTTAGTGGCATTTTGTATGTCTAGATTAGAAATATACAAATTATTGTAGCTTTTTTCATGCATTCTCCATTTTGTTTTTTTCTTATCTTGAAAAAAGAATTTTCCCCTAACACTGAGTTGTCCTAGTATCCACCAATCCAACCAAGCTTTATGTTTATCAGAAAAATCAATTTTATTTAACATTTTTGCTTTAACCATAAAACAAGAAAAAGTAGGAATATAATTAATTTCTGACAAAAATTCAAAGGCATAAAAAGGCTTATTTTTGATTTTAAAATCATCTAAAATGAATTTCATAAGTTCTTCTCCTTCTTCAATTTTTTTTTTTGAACCAAACATTTCAACGTTATTATAAACTAAAATTACCTCTCTGTTTTCCTTAAAAATCTTTATTTTAGAAGATAAATAATTTGGATACCAAATATCATCAGATTCTATAAATGCAAGATATTTTCCAGTGGAATTTTTAATTCCTAGTTTATAACTTTCAGTCATTCCTTTATTTTCCATATTTGAGTGAAAAAATAATTTTATTTTTTTAGGATGTTTCTTTTGATAATTTTGAAGTATTTTTGGAGAGTTATCTTGAGAGCCGTCATCTACTATAACTAATTCCCAATTTTCATAATCTTGGTTTAAAACAGAATCAATAGTTTCTTTAATACACCATGCATAATTATAGCTTGGGAGTATTATGGAAATTTTATCTTCTTCTATTTTCATTTTAGTTGTTTTTTAGAACTTCATTTATCAAATGATGAATTTTAGGGATAATTATTTGAGAATCGTAGTTTTTTCTTTGTTTTATTTTTCCATTTTTAGAAAATTTTTCCATTAATTCTTTGTTCTCAGATAGTTGGATAATGGCATTTGCTAATGATTTTGCATTCATATTTTCTACAACTAATCCGCAACAATTGTTTACTGCTTCAGGAATTCCTCCCCCATTTTTGAATACTATTGAGGGTTTGCCTAATGCCATAGACTCTAAAACTACTAATGGAAAGGGATCCTCTCTTGAAGGTAATACGAAAATATCTGTGGCGTTTAGATAGGGGAATGGATTTTCTTTTTCTCCTAAGAATAAAAAACCTTTTTCTCTATTTAGAATAGAGTTGATAATTTCTTTATCTCTCTGCATTTCTCCAATCCAAATAATTTTAAAATGATTATGGCCCTTATCTTTTAAAATTTTATGTGTTTCAACAAGAATATCTGTTCCTTTTCTTTTGCAGGCGGTTCCAACACATGTAATTAAAATTTCATTTGATTTTTTATTTAGTTTTTTATTTATTTCTTCAATAGATTTTTCTTTAGATTTTTCTAGAATTTCTTTAGAAGAAATAAAAGCATTGATTAGGGCAATATTTTTTGGAGAGCAGTTTTCTTTTTTAATTAAAAGATTGCGAACTTTTTCTGATACTGCAATGAATTTATTAGCAGATTTAGAAAATTTATTTTTATAAATACTATTTTGGATGTAATTAAAACCTTCTTCTAGTTCATGTATATGAAATATTACTGGAATTCCTAATTTTCTAGCTTCGATTGCAAAAATGTAAGAGACTATGCAATTAACATAAACTAAATCTGGCTTTTCTTTTAATAAGATTTTTTTAGAGTGATTTTCTGCAGACTCTGGAATTAAACTTTCTGGAGAGTAGATTATGTTGTTAAATTCTTTAGCAAATTCGTTATGCATAGAACCTTTTTTGAACGATACCATCTTAACTTCAAAATAATTTTTTATTTGTTTAGCAACATCAAACACAACTCTTGGTGCACCGGTTCTTGATTCTTCATGATTAATGAATAATATTTTTTTAATCTTTCTTTTTGGAGGGATATATTTTATTTTTTTTCGTGGTAATTTTTTTTTGATTATTTTTTCCTTTTTGGAATAAAGGGCTATTTTTTCTAATAACCCTGGAAAGAAAACAGATAGCGATTTATCTATTTTTCTATTTAATTTCCATGTTAGGCTATTATCTCTATTATTTAAATTAGTTTGAAGTAATGAATTTTTAGAATTTAAAATAGTATTTTCTTCTGCTTTTTGGACTAATCTATTTTTTAATCTTTTTAGTTCTGTATCAATTTCTTCTATTTTATTTTTTTTTATCTTAATTTCATATTTGTTATTTTCAATAACTTTTTTAAATTTTTGGATATCTTTATTTTTTTCTATTATTTTCTCATTTTTTTTATAAATTATTTCATTAGTTTCTTTTACTATTTTCTTATTCTTCTCTTCTATTTCCCTATTCCTTTCTTCTATCTCTTCTCCGAGTTCAAAAATATAATCTTTATATTCTAAATTATGATGTTTTAAATTAGGATCTAAAAAATTTTCTATTTCTTTTTTTATATCCCTATATTGACGTAATGGAATTTTTAATTCTTTTTTGATTAAGGTTACAATTTTTTCAGGGTCATTGATAAGTTTATCAAAATCTATTTCAATTTTTCTTTCTTTTGTGTATTTCTTTAAATTTCCATAATATCTCTTAGATAAATTTAGAGAATCTTTTAAGGAGAGATTATTTCTGACTTTCAATGATTTTGCTATTTCTATGTTTTTTCTGTTCATAACAATTAGGAGTGGACTTATTTTTAATTCCTTGAAAATCTCTAAGTATAATTGTAAAAGAATAGATATTCTTGGATCTTTAATTGCGAAAATATCTAATTTTCCAAAATCTCTTTTTATGATCTTTTTTATTTTTTCTTTAAATTCTAGAATGTTTTTATTCTTTATCCAATTTTTTGGAAACTTATTATAATCGTTACATGAAGAATTTAGGGTTTTTAAAATATTTTCGTTTATATCTACTATTTCTGCATGTTCAAAAAAACCTTTTTCATTATCATTGGTTCGCGGGGATATTAAATTTCCTCCTAAATAAACTCCTGAAATTCCGAGTATTCCCGTCATTAATGATGTTCCGCTTCTATGCATCCCAAGAACTATTATGCATCTTTTCATATTTATTAAAGTTTCTGGATTCTTTAAAAGATTATATGTCTTTAGATATATAAGTTAACTTTTTGTTAAAATAAATCTGAGCAAAAAATTAACAATTCCCTTTGTTCGAAGAGTACGCATTTGGTGAAGGGCGCAGTGGCCATTTTTTTTTGAGAATTAGAGTTTATTTAATGGACTTTAATTCTTCTGGAAATAATTTATCTTTTGGGTATAATGAGGATATGTTTCTCATAGCTTGTCCCTCCATGAAAAAATTAGGATTTATAATCTTAGTGTTTGTGTTAATATTCTCGTTCTTTGTAAATAGAGAAAAAACATCTAGTCCTTGGTTGTCTTCTTTACCTAGTAAAATAATTTCTTGAACTATGCATTTTAGCCCTACATTATTACAAAATTTTTCAAATAATTCTGCAGTCATACTTGCGGATCTTGCATGAGGATTTGCAAATCCTTTGTCTTCCTGAGCATGAGTTCCATAATTAGAATGGTGTATGAAACCGACTCCTCCTTCCTTTAGAACTCTTGCAGATTCTTTAATGTAGGATTCTAATACATCTTTTTCAGCATGAACTAAAGAATCCCAACTTATTAGGAAATCTACGGAATTATTTTCAATGTCTTTTAGAGTTTTTCCATCATTTTGGAAATAATGTATATTTGAATTTGAATTGAATCTTTTTTTGCAGAAATCTATGCAATTTTTATTTAAGTCGACAATACTTAATTTTTCGCAAAAAGGAATTAAATACTGGGTTACTCTTCCATAGCCTGGAGCTATTTCTAATATATGTTTTGTTGGAAGAAGGTCGGAGATTCTTGGTAGAATTGTTCCTAACCACATATATTTGCTGTTTCCCCAAGGCTGAGACCATTCTTCGCCTTTTTTTGACCAATCATATTCTTCTCCCCATACTATTTTGTTTTTTTCTAATGATGGCATATCTTTTGAAAAAAGAATGAGTATATAAATTTAAGTGTAATTAGTTGTTTTGATTTTTTGAAAACTTATAAAAACCTATTTAATTTATTATTTTTATGAAACTCCAAAAAAGTCAGGTTGTTTATTTGGTTTTGGTTTGTGTTTTGACATTTGTCTTAATTTTTACTCCTCATTATGGTAATCGTTTTCCCATTCATATAGATGAGTGGCATCATATTAGTGAAGCGATTAAATTATTTGATGGGTCTTTTATTATTTCTCATTTTGGAGTTGAAATGGGGTTTCATTTTTTTTTGAGTTTTCTTAGTAATTTTTTTAATTTGGTTAGTGTGTATCAGTTTTTACCTGCTCTTTGGGCCATTGTTTCTGGGTTGGTTTTGTTTTTTGTTGTTCGGGCTAAAGTTGGTTCATCTCGAGATGGTTTTTTGATTGCTATTTTTTCTATGATTTTTTTTGCTTCAATAAAATCTAATACAAATATAACTGGGTTGTGGTTTTTTACTCCCTTGACTTTTGCTATACCGTTTATTTATCTTTATATTTATTTTTTTACTAAGGGGTTTGAAGAGAGAAAGGTGGGATATGTTTTAGTTAGTCTTGGGATAATGTTATTTTTGATTCCTGTTCATTCTATTTCATTTTTGTTTTCAATTCCTTTTCTTTTAGTTTATTCTTATTTTCATAGGGATTTTGTTTTGAAGAATTATAAGTTTTTTCTTGTTTTTTTAATTGTTCCTTTGGTAGGGATTATTTTTTATAGTTATGTTAGAGATTTATCGATTTTGAATGGATTGAAGGAGTTGTTGGTTCAGTTGCAGTTCCGAAGAGGGTGGGGAGTCTTAGAAAGAAATAATTCTCCTTTTGAGATTTATAGTTTGATTGGTTATGTTTTTGCTTTGATAGGTAGTTTTGTAATTTTGTCTAAGCCCAAGTTAAGAAAAAGATATTTTATATTTCCGTTATGGACATTATCTGTTTTAATTTATTTAATTATTTTTAAGATTAGTGGAATTTCTTTTTTATCTCCTTATCAAAGAAATATTTATTATTTTGCTATTTCTTTGCCTGTCTTGAGTGGGTTTGGTTTTGTTGCAGTGTTGAATACTTTGAAAGGTTTTTTTGAGGGTAGGAAGTTTTTTCGAGGGTTATTTATTGTGATTGTTTTGTTTTTTGTTTTTGTTAGTTATTTTGATATTCCTAAAAATACTCGATTGTATCAGGTTGTTGATGAAGATGGTTATGATGCTTTGAAATTTTTGTCTTCTGTTGAGGTTAAGGATGGAGAGAGAGTGATGGCGCCGGTTTTTATTTCTACTGCAATGTTTTCGGTTAGTAGTCATGAGCCAGTTGGAACTATTTTCTTTTATGGTAATAGGGGAGATGTTGAGAGTTTTTTTAAGGGGGATTGTTCTACTCGTGAAGGTTTGATTGATAAACATAGGGTTAGATATGTTTTGAGTGAGAAGGAATTGGAGTGTGGTTGGGTGGAGATTTATGGTGATAAGGGTTGGTTTGTTTATGGGGTTTGAATTTCTATTTTCCACCCCCTGCGAAAATCCGTGCTTCGCACTTTCCCATTTTCGCCCCTTGTATATTGAAATCTTGTAAGAATTAGATTTTAGGTAGATGATTTTTTTATTAAGATGAGGAGAATTATTTTTTGGTTTCTTTTGTTTCTGATTTTTTAGTTTCAGTTGGTTTTACCTCTACAGGTGTTTCTTTTATTTCTTTAGCATGGGTTGTTGGTTTTTTTGTTTTCTTTTCTCGTTTAACCCAATTAACTTTTTTTGGGTCTCGTTTTAAATCAAGGTTTCTTCTACATTTACTTGAACAGAAATGTAGAGATTTTCCTTCAAATGTGAATACTGTTAATCCTCTTGGATTTTCAAAGTTTTTTTTACAGAATGAACATGTTGGCATTTTAGATTGTTTGGAGTTTAAGCAGCTCCCTTAGAATATTTAGATTTGATTCTTCTTGCTTCAATTTGAGTTTCTCTTAGAATTAGGATGTCTTTGGGTCTTACTGGTCCTTTTACGTTTCTTCTCATAACTTTTCCTTTGTCAAAACCTTGAAGGATTCTACATTTGACTTGTGTGACTTCTCCTTTTGCACCGGTTCTTCCTACTATGTTTTCAACAACTGCAGGTACTGCTGTTTTTGTTAATAGAGCTTCAGCTCCTTTTGCAGTACTTCCTTGTCCTTCTTTAACTTTTTGTGTTTTACTTCCCATGTTATCTATTTATTAAAATTAATCTAGTTAATTTAATTTTTTTGATTTTTAATAAAACCTTCAAGTTCTTTTTCTGTTTCGCCTGCGTCAATTATACAAGCAGATGCACAAGGGACGTTAAGTCCAACAGCAATTCCTAGTTTTTCTTTCTTGTCTGCTTCTATGCATGGAATGTTTTTTTCCTTGCATAAAATTGGCAAGTGCTGAATAACTTCTTTAGGTTCTACGTCAGCACCGTAAGCAACTAACTTAGCAGTGCCTCGCTCGATTGCTTTGGTAACTTCGTTTGTACCTTTTTCAACTTTTCCAGTCTTTCTTGCTTTTTCTATTATTTCGTATACAGAAACCATTTGTAACCTCCTAAAGTCATTGGTTTATAATTAAATTATAAAAGTTGGGTTTATAAAGTTTTACTTTGTAAAAATTTGAAATAAAAAATGAAATGAATTAAAGTAGTTTGTTGTATATCCAGGCGAATACGAAAGTTCCTATGAACATGTCGATGAATCCGTAAATTGCCCCTAGAAGAACTCCTAGCCATGATACTGAGTATCCTAGGCTTCCGTAGATGCCAGAGATTAGGCTTGTGCATTCAGGGCAATAGTTGAATATTCCTGCGATTGTTATTAGGGCTACGCATAGGGCTGTTGTTATTCCTCCTGCAAGTCCGAATTTTAATGTGTTTAGTTTTGTCATTTTTACCTCCTTTGTTGGTGTTGGTAGGGGGAGGGAGTTAATAAATTTTTTGATTGATGAGAGTTTATTAAAAGTAAGTTATGCGGGGAAGAAGATTTGAACTCCTGTAGGCACTAAGCCACTAGGACCTAAACCTAGCCCGTTTGACCGCTCCGGCATCCCCGCATGAAAATAGGTGTTTTTTTAGGTATAAAAAAGTATTGATGGGTTAATATTGTCATTATAGTAATCTTTTTAAACTCACGATTATCCAATTTGAGATGATAAAATCAAGAGAATATGCACTTGAAAGATTAGATGAATGGTATGCAGATAGGTTTAGAAACCATTATACTGATGATGTTGCAATTGAAATGATGGGCCATGTTGTTGCCTCTGCGAAAAAAATAAATGATGAAGGATTAGAATCAGTTTTGCATTCAGTTTTAAATGGGTTTTCTAGAGAAGAACAGATTAAAGATGCTGAAAGATATTTTAGTCAAACCTATGCAACTATGGAAGCAATGGTAGAAGGAATGTCAATTGGAGAATTTAACCTTAAGGAAGTTCCTCCTGGAGTTAAAGAAGAATATTTTGATCCGGTGTTGAGGCAATATGAAAAATTACAAAGATTTGTTGAACAAGTAAGAAAAATCTCTGATCAAGATTTAAGTATGGAAATAACAGAAGATGATATTAATCAAACATTTATGGATGTAATGGGAGGTCATGAAGGATTTTCAGAATTTTCTCAAACCTATATAGAATCTTTTCCAATTCTTTTTGATTTGTTGACTGCTAATGGTAGTATGCCAAGAAAATTGTCTGATTTAGCTATGACTTTATTAAATATCACAAAAGAAAAAATTCCTTATATGACTGAGGCAGTTTTTGGAGATTTAAAAAGAAGTGCTTAATTATCTTTCTTTTTCTTTGCTTTTGTTTCAGCTTCTTTGACTCTTAGTTTTTCTTCGAGTCCTAGTTTGTCTAGTAATTCTTTGTATCTGTTTCTGATTGTGACTTCTGTGATTCCTGCGACATCTGCGACTTCTCTTTGGGTTTTCTTTTCATTGTTTAATAGGGCTGCTACATATAATCCTGCTGCTGCGATTCCTGCTGGACCTCTTCCAGATGTTAGTTCGCTTCCTTCTGCTTTTTTTAGGATTTTTAGGGCTTCGTTTTGTGTTTTAGGTGATAATTTTAGAACGCTTGCGAATCTGTGGATGTAATCTTTTGGTGATGATGGAGTAACTTTGATTCCTAGCTTTCTTATTATGAATCTGTATGTTCTTCCTATTTCTTTTCTTTCTACATCTGATGCTGATGAGATTTCATCTAGGGTTCTTGGGATGTCGTAGCTTCGGCATGCTGCGTAGATACATGCTGCGATTACTGATTCCATGCTTCTTCCTCTAACTAGTCCTCTTTGTAATACAAATTGATAGATTATTGATGCTTCGTCTTTTACGACTTCTGGTAGGTTTAAGAATGATGCGACTCTTCGAAGTTCTGTCATTGCAAGTCTTAGGTTTCTTTCAATAGATGTAGAAACTCTTTCTTGCCATTTTTTTAGTCTTAAGAATTTTCTTGTTGAGCCTGCGTCTAGTTTGTAGATATCTGAGATTTCTCCTACGTTTGTAGTTAATCCTTTGTCGAATTTTTGCATAGATAATGGTGCTCCGCCTCGTCCCTTTTTTCCTCCAGAATCAAAACTTCCTTGTAGTTCTTGGGAAGTGTCTATCATTTTTTCTTCAACAACTGTTCCGCAATCACTACAGAATACTTCTCCTCGTTGGTCGTCCCAGTTTAGATTTATACTACTGCACTCAGGACATCTTTTAACATTAGACATTTTGTATAGTAAAACTTATAAATAGAATGGGGTGGTTTTGATTTATAAAGGTTTCGTTTGACGAAACCTTTAATCCTTCAACTTTCTTTGTGAAAGATTGAAGTTATAAAGGTTTTGGTTTTGATTTTTACGACGACACTTTCGCGTCCGACTTCGTCAGGGCGCTTCGTTGAGGTATATTGAAATCCTGTAATTTTAGAAGATTAAATTCTTTCTCATCGGAATGAATAGTTCATTTTATTTATCTATTCATGCATCTTTCCTTAGCAGAAATACCTTTATTCCTTTCATCTACTAAGTCAGGAAAATTTTCCGCTAGAGTATCTAATGTTAGAGGTGCTAATGAACATACTCCTTTTTCATTAGCTTCCTTGACTTCTTCTGGGCCAAAGTTATAAATACAAGAATCATATCCTTTTTCTCTTACAGGGCAATCTTCTTTATGTAGGGGTTTTCCACCACCAAAGAAATTAGCGTTACAACTATTACATGTCCAGTATCCATAAGGTACATCCTGTTTTGGGTCAAAATTAAATTCCATCTTAGAAATAATTTATTTGAAGACTTTATAAAGCCTTCGTTTTATCTTACTTTTATTTCTTCATGCCCGTAAGTAATGTTTCTTACTTTGGTTTTATCATCTCTTTTGATTTCTATTCTGTCTAGAGGTCCTTGGATTATGACTTTTTCTTGATAAGGGATTTGTTCTTTTGAGATTTGAGTTTGCCATTGTTTTGTTGGTGTGTTGTTGTCTTCTGTAAATAATTGAAATCTGTAATCTCCTTTATCGCTGATGTGTAGGTGGAGTTCTGTTTGAGCTACGTTTTCTGCACATGTTGGTGTTTGATTATATGTTGTTTTTCTGTCGATCTGGACATCTCCATTAAAGAAATTATAATCTGCGTGTTGTTTTTGGTGTATTGCGCATCCTGCTAAACTTAATGTTATGATTCCTAATGTTGAGAGTAAAGTTTTTTTCATTTTATTTTAGAATTAATTTATTAAAACTGCTTGAACCATTCCTTCTTGAGAAGGTCTGTTTGTTATTTTTGCTTTTCCGAGTTCTGTTTCGATTATTGCAGATTTTACTAAGATGTTTTGTCTTGCTAAGAAACGATTTGCTGGTGTTTCTAGAACGTTTGAGATTTTGACTTTTTTGGTTTTTTTGGTTTTTGAGTCTGTTATGTTTGCAGTATCTGAAGCTAGTAAGACTTTTCTTTCTTTTCCGCCTCGGTTTCTCATTGTTTTTTGTTTTGTTTCACTAAGTTTGACTTTTCTAGTGTCTCCTCTAAGGGCGTGTTTTTTCTTTTTCCGAAACTTGTGGTATTTTCCACCTGTTACTTTTCTTCCTTTAACCATAGTTGAAGTGGGTGAGAATTGTTTTTAAAGCTTTCTATGGGAGATGGTTCGCTTTCGCTCACTTATTTTATGTCGCTCTCGCACCTGACTTCGTCAAGGTGCTTCGCTATTGAATATTGAAATCTTGTAAAATTTATTTTTTGTAGAGGAGTTTTTCTTATTGGTTGTTAGGTTTTTGTTTTGTAAATTATTAGTTTTATGAATACTCTAACATCCAAACATTTTTAAACTTGGTTTATGAGAATATTTTATGGTTAATGGAATCGAAAGGCCGTTAGATGTGTTGAACAACGCGAAAGGAAAAGAAGTGATTGTTCAGCTCAAGAATAACAAGCAGATGGTCGGGACTCTTTTGGCGTTTGACATCCACATTAATGTGGTTTTGGATAATGCAAAGGAGATGGTCGACGGAGAAAGTAAACGAAGTATGGGTCTCACTTTTTTGAGAGGGGACACTATAATCTTTATTTCACCTGCTAGTATGGCTGCATAGTAATAAGGGGAATGAGCTTTTGTCTATTTAGATTAGCACGACATATGGTTCTTAAAAAAAGTTTAATGTTAGTTTAAACTTCAACTTTTAAGAAATCTTTAGCAATGATTGTTTCTTTGAAGATTTTCTTTGCTTCTTTTAATAATTCTTTTTCTTTGAATTCATATCTTTGAGAGAAATGAGTTAGGGCGAGTTTTTGGACATTAGAGTCTTTTGCTATTTTTGTGGCTTCTTTGATTGTTAGGTGTTTGTATTGTTTTGTTTTTTTCATGTCTTTGTCTGAAAAGAATGTTGATTCCATTATTGCTAATGATGAATCTTTGGCTAGTTTTTTTATGTTTGAGCAGAGTTTGGTGTCAAAGATGAAACTTATTTTCTTTCCTTTTTGTCCGTAGGTTAGGTTTTTTGATTTTATTGTTTTATTGTTTATTTTTATGTCTTTGCCTTGAGTTAATTTTTTTAGGTCTTTGTGGTTTTTTAGTTTTAGTTTTTTTAATTTATCTTTATGGATTCTTAGTTTGTCTTTTTCTTGGAAAATGTAGCCGTTTGTTGGTGTTCCGTGTTCTAGTGAGATTGCTTTTAATGAGAAGTCATTGTTTTTGAAGAATTCTCCTTGGACTTCTTTTATTTCTGTTTTTATTTGGACAGCCTTTGTTGATTTGAATGTTTCTTGAATTCCTTGTATTAGTTTTTTTGTTCCTTTAGGTCCGTAGATTTCTAATGTTTTATTGTAGTCGTTTAGTCCTAGTGTTTGGAATAATCCTGGAAGTCCGAAGACATGATCTCCGTGTAAATGGGTTATTAAGAGTTTTGTTATTTTGCATGGATTGATTTTAGCTTTTCTGAATTGCCTTTGAGTTCCTTCTCCGCAGTCTATTAGGATTTTTTCGTCTTTGTAACTAAGTAGTATTGCTGTGTGGTTCCTTGTTGCCGTGGGAATACCGCTGCTTGTTCCTAAAAATATTATTGGAATTTCCATATATGTGATAGGATATATGGGTTTAAATATATATTGAAGGTTGTTTTTTGAAAATTGAAATTAGCATAATATTTAAAAACAATAATCTCCTTAGATGTTTATGAAAAAGAGATTAAGTATTGGTATGGTTTTGGTTTTGTCTTTAATGATTGTTAGCGTGGTTTCTGCTGAGAAGTTGGGAGTTGGTGTTGAGAATAATTTTTTAGATGATGGGAGTGTTGATTTTAGGATTACTCTTTATGATGATGATTTGAATAAGATTGATGGGAGGGTTGAATATGTTATTTTGAATCCTTATTCTGATGAGATTGCAAGTGGGGTTGTTGATTCTGGAGATGTTGTGGATTTTTTGGTTCCTGAAAGTGAGTATTCTGGAACTTGGGGAATTAATGCTAATTATGGTGATGTTTCTGTGAGTGAAAAGTTTTTAATTGATGAGTTGAAGAAGGTTGATATTCGGTTGGAGGAGGATTATCTTGTTGTGACTAATATTGGGAATGCTTTTTATGATAAGAAAATATTGATTAAGATTGGTGGAGAGGATCAGACTGCGATTGTTTATTTGGATGTTGGGCAGAGTAAGAAGATAAAGTTGACTGCACCTCAAGGAGAATATACTGTGACGGTTAATGATGGTGGTAAAGGTGATGATTTGGTTTTTTCAAATGTTCAGTTAACTGGAAATGTTGTTGGTTTAGAAAGGGTTGTTGAAGGAGGTTTTTGGAAACAATATCCTTTGGTTAGTTTATTTTTGGTAGTTCTTTTATTGGTTGTAGTGGTGGTTGTGACATCTAAGTTGTATCATAAATTTTCAAAGAAGTAATATGGAAAGAAAAGAGGTAGTGAGATATTTATTAATTGGAATGATAACGATGACGTTAGTTAGTATTTTGATTGTTTTGCGTGGAGGGCCGACGGGTTATGCGGTTTTTTCAGGTATTGAAGAGAGTGGGGAATATACTCTTCCATTAATTGTTAATATTAGTTCGGATTTTTCAGAGGAGTATTATTCGTTTGCGGATTTGGATAATGATTTGATTTTATATATGAGAATGGATGATATAAATTCTTCAGGGCATCCAACTGATTTAAGTGGTTATTCTAATAATGGGACCTTGGTTAATAATCCCATAATAAATTCTACAAATGGGTATTGGGGGAATGGAGTTTCTTTTGATGGAAGTAATTATATTGAGGTTCCGGATAGTAGTTCGCTAGATTCTCCTGGGATTACAAATGAGATTACAGTTTGTTCATGGTTTAAGGTAGATAATCAGGGGACTACTTATACTGGAATTGTTGGAAAATATGATACAATTAAGGCTGGAGGCCATAGGATGTTTTTAATGTCAAGAAATGCAGGAGATAATAAGTATGGTTTATTTTTGAGTTCTGCAGGGACTAGTTTTGATGCAAGTGTTCTTACAAATTCCGCGTTAAATACTGATCAATGGTATCATCTTTGTGGTACTTCTAATGGGACTCTTAAGCTTTATTTAGATGGTGTTCAACAGTCTGCAACTGCAACATTGGCTGGAGGAATTTATTCTGATGCTGATACGTCCACATTAATTGGAAAATTTAATAGGGCAAATAGTGAGTTTGAGGGTTTAATAGATGAGGTTTTGATTTTTAATAGGGCTTTGACTTATGATGAGATAAAAGCGATTTATAATTCAAGTGCAAATTCTTATTATCAGGAATTTCCAAATTTGAATTTTGGAAGTCATAATTTAACTGGTTATGATGTTAATAGGTCTGGGGATTTGAATACGACTGGTTTGGTAAGTTTTGATATTGTAAATGATACTGGAGGAGATTCTGAAGAGAAGTTAAGTATTGTGTTTGATGATTTGACTTCTAGTGGAACTTATAATGGGACTTCGGTTTATGTTGATTTGAATACTACTGGTGCTACTCATTATTCTTTTGTTGATTTTGATAGTGATTTGGTTTTATGGATGAGAATGGATGATGTTGACGGGGTGAGTGATGTTTTGGATGCTTCTAGTTATGAGAATACTGGAAGTTTAGTTGCTAGTGCTGAAATAAATTCTTCAAATGGTTTTTTTGGAGATGGTTTATGGTTAGATGGAAATAGTGATTATATTAATATTCCTGATAGTGCTAGTTTGGATAGTCCGGGTGTTACGAATAGATTGACTGTTTGTGCATGGTTTAATGTAAAAGTTCCTAAGGCAGGTTATGCGGGTATTGTTGGTAAATATAATTCAGGTGGGAGGGCTTATCTTTTAGCTGAAAATAATGGCGACAATAGATATGGATTTTATTTAAGTGAAACTGGAGATGCTCTTGAGGCAACTGTTCTTACAGATTCTGTATTAGATACTGGGCAATGGTATCATCTTTGTGGAATTTTTAATGGTTCTGTTGCTAATTTATATTTGGATGGAGTTAAACAAAGTGCAAGTGCAAATCTTGGTGGGATTAATGCGGGTTCTAGTTCTCCGGTTCAGATTGGAGAATTTTGGACAGATGATAGATATTTTAATGGGTTGATTGATGAGGTTATGATTTTTAAAAGAGATTTATCTTCTGATGAAATTAATTCTTTATATAATTCTAGTGCTAATCAGTATTCTTATAATTTTACTGGATTGAGTAGTGGTTCATATAGCTTTAGAGGTTATGCTGTTAATCAATCTGGGAATAAGCTTAATACTGCTTTAGGTGGTGTTACTCTTTCTGACAATGTTTCTTCTCCTACTGGGAATTTAACTTTAACTTTGAATAGTGCGACTGATTTTGAGAATGTTTTTGAAATTCCTCATGAAATTAGCACAGATGCTGATGCTGATGATTGTTGGTTTTCTAGAGATGGTGCAGATAATATTAGTATGCATAAAACTAATGATACTTATTTTTGGTATGATGAAATTTTAGATGCTGGAACTTATGATGTGGAATTTTATTGTAATAATAGTAATGGAACTTCTAGTTTAAGTGAGGATTATATTTTAAGGAAAAGTAAGATTGTTGAGGATGTTTATTATACCAATAGTCAGGGGTTGGATATTCATTTTGATTTTTATTTTAATTCTACTACTGAGAATGGAAGGATTGTTATGATTCCTGATTCATGGAGTTCGACTAAGGATTCTTATCGGGCTAGTGTTGGGACTCATTTTTTGGATTTAGGTTTTGTTGCTGTTACATTGAATACGAGGGGTAAGGGGGCTTCTGAAGGAGATAGAGATGCATTTGGATATGAGTGTTTGGATATTTATGAAGCAATAGAATATTTGAAAACAGATTCTGCGTATTCTGGTTATGTTAATGATAGTATTTTTTATATTTGGGGATTTTCTGCAGCAGGAGGTAAGGCAGGTGTTTGTTCTGCAAAATATCCTGATTTGTTTTCGGCGGCGTTTGCAACTGGCGGAGTTTTGAATATTACTAAATGGTATTCTACAAATCCTTCTTATCAAGTATCTATTGAAGAAAGGGTTGGTGCTAGTCCTTCAGAAGACTCTGAAGCTTTTATGACGAGGGATGGGGCTTATCTTGGTGAAAATAGCGAGACGCCTATAAGAGTTACTCAGTATACTGGAGATAGTGCGGTTAATTATCTTCTTGCAAGAAATTATAATGAGTCGATGGTTGGATATGGGAAAGATATTGATTATATTGAGATTGCAGGAGGGAGTCATTCTATTTTGGGTTTAGATGATTCTGATGAATGGTTTGAGTCTTATAGTTCTGAGTTGTTTGTTCCTGTTTCTGGAAGTTTGAAGGTTGGTGGGTATGTGCATACGAAAAATTTTAGTGTAGAACTAGATAATGTGAGTAGATTAGGGTTGGTGGAATATAATATTAGTGGGGATTTTAGATATTTTAATTTAACGACTTATCTTTTTGAAGGGGATGCTAATGTTAGTGTTTTTGATTTATTAGCTAGTACTGATTATACTATTTCTGTTGATGGAGATGAAAGTGTTTCTAGTTCTGATTCTAGTGGAAATTTAATTGTTGATTTAGTTTTAGTAAATTTTACTACTGTTAATATTGTGATAGTGCCTTCTGGAGATTATTGTGGGGATAGTTTTTGTAATAATGGAGAAACATGTTCAAGTTGTTCTGAGGATTGTGGGGTTTGTTCAAGTCCTCCAAGTTCTGGTGGAGGTTCTTCTGGTGGAGGTTCTTCTGGTGGAGGTGGAGGGAGTTCTTTCCCTAAATCAAATCAAACTAGTAAGTTTAAAGTTTCAGAAATTGGTAGCGTGATTGCATATCAAGGAGATAAGAAAACTTTGTCGTTAGATGTTGAAAATCTTGGGAAGATATTTTTGAATGATTGTAAATTATCTTTGAGTGAAACAATTGAATCTTGGTTTTATTCTGATGAAATAAAAGGAATTGCTCCTGGAGAAAATACTGGTTTTGTTTTTAATATTAATGTCCCTGAAGAAATAGAAAGTGGAGATTATTCTGGAAATTTGAAATTGAAATGTAATGAGGCTGTTAATATTCAGGAAATTATTATTAGAATTCCTGGAGGGTTAAAGTTGATTAGAATTGGGGAAATTGTTCATGAGAAAAATGGGCTTAATGTTTCTTATGTTTTTGATAATAGTGATTTGATTGGAGATAGTACTGCAGTAGATATATGGCTTTTGAATGAAGAAGGTGTTGAGATAATTCGGTTTGTTGATGAGTTTGCGATAACTAGAGAGCCACCTATTGAGAGGAATGTTTTGATTGAGTTGCCTTCTAAGTCAATTGGGATTTATTCTGTTTATTTTGCTGTTTCATCTGATTTGGATAATTTTGCAAAACAGTCTGTTGTTTTGGGTAAATCTGTTGGAACTGGATGGGCTATTTTTGAGACTAGTGGTGGGAAGATTATTGGTTATATTATTTTTGCATTAGTTGTTGGTGTTGGATTGTTTTTTGTTATTAGGGGGCGTAAGAAGGGTTCTAAGGGGCGTGGAAAGAAGAAATTGAAGAAGAAAAAGAGTAATGAGAACCATTGGTTGTTGAGAAGATAGAAAGGATAATTTTATATATTGATTTTTTTTAGTATTTCTGAAGCCCTTGTAGCTCAGCTGGATAGAGCACCTGCCTTCTAAGCAGGGGGTCGCAGGTTCGAATCCTGTCAAGGGCATTTTTCTTTCTTTATAATTAAATTTAAAAATGGTTGTTTCTTGTCTAATTAATGCACGGATCGCATAGTGGTTTTGCACTCGCCTGCAGAGCGAGTTACAGGGGTTCAATTCCCCTTCCGTGCTTTTATGTTTTGTTGAAAAAGTCCTAAATATTTAAATATTTATTCTTGGTTGGATTTTTATGAAAATTAAAGCAGATTTGCATAATCATCCTTCTGGTAATTTTAAGAAAGTAGTTGAAACTTGTAGGAAGAATTTGGGAGTTGGTGGAACCTTAGGTTATGTTAATTATGCGGATATGGATTTATATTCAAAGTTTTTGAAAGGGAGGGATAGGGATATTCGGGATTTTGGAAATGGGTTTTATTCTTTTAAAGATTATGTTACAATTTTAAGGGGGCAAGAGATTCCTGTGATTTGTAGTGATGGGAAAATGGGAGAGATTGTTGTTTTTGGTTTGGAGAATAATTTAGAATGCCATTTATCTTTAAAGGAAACATTGAGAATTTCATTAGAGAATGGAGGAATAAATTATATTCCTCATCCTTTTTTGTCAGATAGTATTGGTGAGGAGTTGAAGATGGATTTGGATTTATTAGAATATTTTGATGCTTTAGAAATTTATAATAGTCAGGCTGGGTTGTTTGATGGATTGGGATTTTTAGATGTTAATCAGAAAGCTCAGAGATTTTATGAGCTAGTTGGGAGAGATTATATGATTGGAGGAATTTCAAGTACAGATAGGGGTGGGATTGGTAAAAGTTATTCTTTAATAGATGGTTTGGATTTGGGTTGTATGGATAGTGTGAAAGAATCTTTGAAAGAATCTTTGAGTCGACATAAGGATTGTTTTGAGGATGAGCAGGTTGCTTTGAGAGGTAAGGCTTTGATGCATGTTGGTAAGGTGATTGCTTGTGATAATATTGGGGCAAAGATTCCTGGTGTTAATGGGTTGTTGAAGAAGTTTGAGTTGGTGCATTGATTGTTCAAAGAATCGAAAACTCCATCCTTTAGGATGGAGTAGATTACTGACTTTCAATTATTTGACTCATAAAAACGAGGCCTGTTCTAAACCACACACTTTAGGTGTGGTGGCCATTGTTTTTCTGATTTTATAATAATCCTTAAATACTTTAATGTAGTTACTAAATTATGTTTATAACAAAACAAATAATTAATGGGAAAGAATATTATTATCTTCGGAAATCTGTTCGTGAAGGTGAGAAGGTTATTAGTAAACATATTGCGTATCTTGGTGGTGATAAGGGGCAGGCAGAGGTTCGGGCGAAGGAAATTGAGGAGAAGATGATGAATCCTGTTGTTGAGGTTTCTAATGAGGAATCTGAGGATGTTAGGAAATTGACAATTGAGGAGCTTACGAATTTTTGTAAAGAGAAGGGGTTTGTTTTTAGGAGTTCGGATATTTATGGAGGTTTTTCTGGGTTTTGGGATTTTGGGCCGTTGGGTGTTGAGTTGTTTAATAATTTGAAGGAGAATTGGTGGAATTGGTTTGTTCGGAGTCGGGAGAATATGGTTGGGATGGAGGCGTCGGTAATAAGTCATCCTCGAACCTGGAAGGCGTCGGGACATATTGAGAATTTTAATGATATTTTTGTTAAGTGTAAGGAATGTGGGAAGAGTTCTAAGTTGGATGAGAATGAATTGGGGAAGGTTAAGTGTGAGTGTGGTGGGGAGTATGAAAGTCAGGGGAAGTTTAATTTGATGTTTGAGACAAAGGTTGGAGTTGGTGATTCTGGGGATGGTGCTTATCTTCGTGGTGAGACTGCACAGGGAATGTTTATGGATTTTAAATTGATTCAGCAAACATCTCGGATGAAGTTGCCTTTTGGAGTTGCACAGATTGGGAGATGTTTTAGAAATGAGATTGCGCCTCGTGATTTTTTGTTTAGGTGTAGGGAGTTTCATATTGGGGAGTTTGAGTTTTTTATTCATCCTGATGAAGAGAAGTGTGAGTTGTTGGATGATGTTCATAGAGAAGTTAAGTTTAGGTTTTTGGATGAGGAGACTCAGAAAGAGGGTAAGGAAGATTTGAAGGATGTTACTATTGGAGATATTTTGGAGAGTGGGAAGTTGGGAGAATGGCATGCTTATTGGTTAAGTGAGCAGGTTTTGTGGTTTCAGAATTTGGGATTGATGGAGATAAAGATTCGTGAGCATACTAAAGATGAGTTGTCGCATTATTCTTCTGCTACATTTGATGTTGATTATGAGTATCCTTTTGGTAGTTTGGAGGTTGCTGGAAATGCGAATCGTGGACAGTTTGATTTGATTCAACATCAGGATGAAAGTGGAGAGTCTATGAAGATTTTTGATGAGGCTTCTGGGTCTAAAGTGGTTCCGAGGGTTATTGAGCCGACGTTTGGTATTGAGAGGGTTTTTTTGGCTATTTTGACAAAGGCGTATTGTTATGATTCTCGGAGGGATTATATTGTTTTGAAGATTCCTGCTAAGTTGGCTCCTGTGAAGGTTGCGGTTTTTCCGATTATTAAGAAGCCAGAATATTTGGAGATTGCAGAGAGTGTTGTTAGAGATTTGAAAAAAGATTTTAATGTTAATTATGATAAGACTGGTTCTATTGGTAGGAGATATGCTAGGAATGATGAGATTGGGACGCCTTATTGTGTGACTGTTGATGGGGATAGTTTAAATGATAAGAGTGTTACTATTCGTGATAGGGATAGTCAGAAACAGATTAGAGTTAAGGTTTCTAAATTGAGAGAAGTTATTGGTAGGTTGATTGAGGGGGAAGTGGAGTTTGAGAAGGCTGGGAAGGTTGTGAGGTAAGTTTATAAATTTAAAATTATTTTAATAAAAATGGAAGACGATTGCATATTTTGTAAAATAGCTAGTAAAGAAATCTCAAAAGATTTGGTTTATGAAGATGAGAATTTTATTGGGTTTTTGGATATTAATCCTCGGGCTGATGGGCATACATTGATTGTTTCTAAGAAACATTATAAGAGTTTGTTGGATATACCGAATAGTCTTGGTAATGAACTTCAGGAGGCTGTTAAAAAGGCGGGGTTGGATTTAATTAATAGTGGGAAGGCTGAAGGATTTAATGTTCTTGTCAATGTTGGAGAGGTTGCTGATCAGGTTGTTCATCATTTGCATATTCATGTTATTCCAAGGAATGATGGTGATTCTGTCCGACTTTTTTCTTAGAAGTTTTGCTTTTGTTTTTATCCATATATTCTTTTTTATACATTGTCCAGAATAAAACTAGATATGCTACGATTAGTGGGCCGATGAATATTCCTATTAATCCGAATTGTGAGATACCTATGTAGATTCCTACTATTGAGACAACTGGATGTATTTTTCCGTATTTGTCGTTGATGATTGGACGAAGGATGTTGTCGATTAGGCTAATCATTATTCCGATTATGATTAAGGATATTCCTGCTAATGGGTTTCCACTAATTATGAAAAGTACTGCTACTGGAATCCAGATGATTGGGACGCCGATGATTGGAAGGAAGGATAGAATCATTGCTACGAATCCCCAGAAGAGTGCGTTTGGGACTCCAAAAAAATAAAAGTTTATTGCTAAAAGTCCACCTTGAATTATTGCTATTAGGAAAGTTCCTACAATTGTTGAATATGTTATTGCTCTGAATTTTTCAACAACATCTTCTTTATGGGTTTTATTGAAAGGGATTATTTCGTAGACTGCTTTTTTTATTTCTTCAGAATATATTGTGAAATAGTAAAGTAGGAAGAATAAAAGAAAGAAAATTGCGAAAGCTTGTAGAACGTTTGAAAAAAGTCCTGTTATTGATTTTGTGAAAAATGGCATGATGTTTTCTACGATGAATTGTTTGTCGATGTTAACATTGAATGGGAGTTGTTCGTTTAAGTTTTCTTGGAGTGTTTCCATTTTACTTAATTGATCTGGTAAAAGTTTGACTTGTTCGATGAGTCCTTGAACAAGGAATATTGTTGGGATTATGATTAAAATTATTGAGATTATTATTATTGTCCATGCTGATAATTGTTTTGAGAATTTCCACTCTCTTCTTAAGAATTTGTCTAATGGTCTGAAAATGAATGCAATTATTAATGCTCCGAAGAATGCGCTGATGAATGGAATTGATGCGTAGATTACGAAAAGGAATAAAAAGGTTACGACTATTGATGCGAGTATTTTTTTGTCTTGGAGTATTTTTGCTATCATGTTCGTATGGGGTTCGTATGGAAACCCAGGTTTCCCTGACAAGTCACCCTTCCTTAGATTGTGAATTTTATTCTAAAATTCATACTAAATGCTTTCGCATTTAGGATTCAAAAATTTCTTAAAGAAATTTTTGGTGGGTTGTTGTTGTGTTTATTTTGCTCAGAAATAAATCTGAGGTTTTCACCTCGAGATTATTTGGAGATTGATGTTTATAAAATTTGCTGTTGGTTGGTTTGGTGGAAGTTTTAGTTTAGAAAATGGCTCAGGAGAGAATTGAACTCCCGACCTCCTGCTTATGAGACAGGCAATCTACCACTGATCTACTGAGCCAAAAATAGAAAATTACAGGAGTTTAAAAAACTATTGTTGTTGGATTTGGAGTCATCAAAACAATTATAAACTAAAAGTTCTTAATTAGTCTATGGCTGAATTTGATGCATTGCAAGAGGTGGTAACTACTACTGAAACTATTGATCCTGCTGGTACTGGGTTAACTACTATTGTACAAAATCTTCCTCCAGATGTTATTGCTCGGCTTGGTTCGTTGATTTTTTTGGCTAAAACTGTTGGTGTTATTTTTCTTATTTATCTTATTTTTTTGTTGATTAGAAGTATTTTTGCGATTAAAACTGGTGTGAGGATTAAGAATATTGTTGGACAGATTGATGAGATTAATGAAAAGTTGGATAAATTGTTGAAGGTGAAAGGTGTTAAGGTTGGTGTGGTTGAGAAAGGTGATGGTGATATGGGTAAAATGGTGGATAAGAAAAATAAAAAAGAAAAGAAAAAGAAATAATTTATTCTTGCAAATTAATTTTTAGTAATAGTTTTGATTGTTTAGTGTGCGTGGATGGTTCTTGGTTGGAATGTTTGTATTGTTCTTTACAACCTTCTATGCAAGCTGCTGAAACATATCCTGCGAATAAATCACATCCTGCTTGACAATCCTTTGTTGCTTTGGTTTGTTCTTTGTATGTCATTTTAGCCTCCTGTTATTTAATTGGAGAGCTTTTAGTTATGGGCTTTGAATATAGTTATGATGTTAGTATAGAATTCAGAGCCTATTTTTCAATGGCTCTCAGAGTAACAATAGTTTAAGATTCAATAGTCTTAATGTTTTGTTATTCATAAAATAATTAAGTGGAGGAAGTATATAAAATTATCTTTTTGTTTTTATTCTTTTACTAAGAAAATTTCAATAGAGCTTACAAAGATTCTTTTGCCTTCTTTGTTTTCAAATTGTTCTGATGCTATTTTTATATCTTTGATTGTGATGTTTTCATCTTTTAGAAATGTTCTTCTTGCGACTTCTACGATATCGATTGCTTTTGATGTGAATTTTCCTCTTGCTGAAACAATAACTTCTTTTTGTCCTTTGTTTTGGAATTGCATGACAACTCCTGTAACATAATTCATAAATGGTTTAATTCCTACAAAAATAATATTGTCATCTTCTTTTTGTTTTTCTTTAACTTCAATAGCTTTAACTTCAGAACCTTTTATTTCTGAAACTTTTTCCTCTTTGTTGTTATCTTTTGATTCTTCAGGCATCTTATTTTTCTATTTTTTTTCTTTTATTAATTCGTGCAATATATCCTGCTATTTGGTTTCTTATTTTTTTACTAGTTCCTAAACCATTAACCAATTTTTTGTTATCTTCAAAATTACCATTAAAGTTGTTTTCTTCTTTCAATAGGCTATGACTTGTTCTTTTAACAAGCTTAGATTTTATTCTTCCCATGTTATTATCTCTTTTTCTTGCTTTTTAAATATTGTTGTTTTGATGTTTTTGTGTGAATTGGGGTTTTCGGAGGGTTTAGAGGAATATTGATGATTTTGCAGGTTTGCTTGTCTTTTTGTCTTTAGTTTATTTTAGGATTTAATACTTGGGATTAAAGGTATATTAAGATAACTTGAGGGGTTTATTGGGGTGAATAATAGTTTTAAGAAAAAAGTTGGTGTTGAAAAATTTTAAGATATTTTATAAGAACAATAAAAATAAAGTTATAACTACTATAAAGTAACATATACCGGAAGATTTAAATACTATAAATAAGTCTTAAAATTAAGATGGAAATTGATATTAGCAGTTATGTAAATGAAAGTGGATTTATTGATCCCAAACTATCTCGATTAGTCAGGGATGGAGAATTCCCTGGATTCCAATTAAAAATGCATAGTGATTGTAGTTCTGATCAAGCCTTTGCTATTGAACAACTTGTAGACCAATATGGGGTTCCAGAAGAATTATATCCTACGGCTTCTTTTGCAGGTGTTTGGAGAGTTCTTAATCCTATAAGTAGGGTACTAAGACCTAAAGTATTAAAAGGATCTCAAGGTGGAGGATATAAACTAAAATCTGGAGAAGAATTATTTTTAGACCCTGATAATGTTATTAAAATAGCAAATGGGATGCCTGGAAGTCAATTCGGAGATCCAGAAAATATTCCTCAAGGAATTGAAGTAGTAGATGCCTCTGTGGCAAGAAGAAGAGCGACTTCAAACTTGTATAGTTATGGAACAGAATATATTCCAAGCGATGGTAGTTCAAAAGACCAATATGTTTATTGGGCTTCTATTGGTCAAGGAGGACTTTTATATTTAGCAGGATTAGATCTTAAACTAAGAGGTGATGATGCAAACGTTAAACTCTATTTAGGCATTCCTGGAAGAGAGGCTACAGATGATTTTCTACAAGGATTAAAAGATAGATGTAGGGGAGTAGAGTTTGAAGTAACTGATAAAAGATATGATTATACAAAGGATGATAGATATGAGGATGATTTTCCATTACCTTTAATTGGTGGAATCGCAGCTTGTGGATAATTTTCAGAAAATTATTTAAGCAACCTATCCTTTAATTATTTAACATACTAAATAAAATCTTTAATTATTAGAGAAAAGATATTCTATCCCTGCAGGAACATTTATTCGCTTATTTTCTTGATTTTTAGGATGCTGTTGTATTTATCTATTAATTCCTTTGCTTTTTTGCTTATTTCGCCGGTATATAGCATGAGGGCTGGTAAAGGCATGGATTGGGCTGAGGAGAGTAGTTTCTTTAAATCTCCTTCTGTTATTGTTTTTTTGTCTTTTGCTTGGGTTAAGAAGTTTATTTGTCCTAAGTCTGAGTTGATGCTTATTATGCAGTTATATTCTTTTGGTTTGTAATCTTGTTCTTCTATGATTTTTATCTCTTTATTTTGTATAAATTTGATTGTTTTTAGGACGAATTCTGATTTTGGTTTTTCTTTTTTGGTTTTCTTTTGTTCTGTTATTATTAAAGGGTTTTTGAATTCGTTATCTTTGTTTTCTTGTTGAATGTTTTTAGTTTTTTGTTGGCTGTTTTCAATTTTTGGTGTTGGATAATCTTTTGATTCTGGTGGTTTTTCAAAAATTTCTTTAATTTTTATAGTTTCTTTGGTTTTTTCTGGATTTTCATTAATTTTAAGTTTGACATTTTCTCCTATTTCCATTGTTGGGTCTTCTTCATCAAGTTCAAGTTCGTGTTTAATTATTTTTTGAGGTTTTAGAATTTCTTTGGCTTCGTTTTCTGAAACTAAAAAATATCTCCAAAATATTTCTTCGTTTCTTTTGAATCCTGATGCAAAATCTCTTATTGAGCGCAGCGCTACCCTTATGGAGGGGTCTTGTTCAGAATCTTTTAGAATTTTATATTTTTTTAGGAGTAGGAAAGTTTCAGATTCTTTTTTATTGAGATATTTTTGATAATTTTCTAATTGATGTTCTTGTCCTGCTAGGAAATATAGTGGTGAGCCCCCTACCTTCAGATGACTTATTTTAATTCTTTTTTGATTGGATAATTCTGATAAAAATGCAGAAATAAATAAAGAGTTTATTTTTAATTCTCCTGCAATTTGCATTGGTAGTCTTGGACCTTTTTCTTGGATTATGTTGATTATTTTTTCATGATTTTCATTAGGTTCCATTTTGCTTAGTTCTTTTTATTGAAATTGTTAATAAGAGTTAATAAAATTAATTGTGTTCTATTTAGATAATTCATTTGATTATTACTAAACTGGCTAAAAATAATATGTAGGCGAATATTAAAATTATCCCTTCTTTTTTTCCTAGTTTGTATTTTGTTCTCATTAAGAACCAGAAGATTAATGAAATAAGTAGCATAAATATTCCAGAATAGTAAATTGTTAATTTGTCTACCATTATGTTGTTGATTAGTGAGGAGGTTCCGATAACTAGAAGAATATTTGATATATTGCTTCCGATTATGTTTCCTAATGCTATATTTCCTAAGTTGTTTTTTGCAGCAGAGATAGATATTCCTAATTCTGGAAGAGAAGTTCCTAATGCTATTATTGTGAGTCCTAGGATGTTTTTGGATATTCCTAGATAATCTCCAAAGTAGATTGTTTGTTCTACTAAAAGTCTGGCTCCAATATAAATGACAATTCCGCTTAAGATTATTAGTAATAGATTTAAAGTTATTTCTTTTTTTGAAATTATTTTTTTTGATTCTTTTTTATTTTTTATTTTTTTAATTACTGAATGAACATATTTAAATTTTAGAAAAAATGCTAAGAATTGTTGGAAAGTTCTTTTATCTTTTTCCCCTCTTTTTACCTCTAATAAAAAGATAATATATGCAAGATATAAAAGTAAAAATACTCCTCCTTCTATGGATGTGATTACTCTATCTAACATAAATAGGTAAAATATCATTGAGGCAAAAATCATGATGAGGACATCTCTTGTTTTAATTTCTTGTTTTGTTTTTGTGACCATGAAAATTGCAATGATTCCTCCAATTAGTCCGAGGTTTGCAATGTTTGAGCCGATAATGTTTCCTAAAATTATTTCGCTTTGATTTTTTGTAGATGCTATTATTGAGGTAATTAATTCTGGAATTGAAGTTCCAATTGCAACAAGTGTTAATCCAATAATTAGGTCAGAGACCCCTATTTTTCTGGCGAATTTAGATGTTTGTTTAATAAATATATCTGAACCTTTTATAAGAAGGATAATTCCTAAGATAAATAGAAGAATGTTTTGAATCATGTTGCACCTCTAATTTGGTTGGGGGATTAATTATTTAAAGGTTGTTGAATAATTGTTTTGATGGTAGAATTTAATTTTCATAAGATTGAAAAGAAATGGCAGAAGAGATGGGAATCTGATAAAGTTTTTCAGGTCAAGGAGTCTAAGAGGCCGAAGTATTATGTTCTTGAACAATTTCCTTATCCTTCTGGTTCTGGGCTTCATGCGGGACATGCTTTTATTTATACTATTGGGGATATTTATGCTAGATTCAAGAGAATGAGCGGGTTTAATGTTATGTATCCGATGGGTTATGATTCTCTTGGTTTGCCTGCGGAAAACGCAGCTATAAAAGAAGGAGTTCATCCAAAGAAATATACTGATGATGCTGTGAAATATTTTTCAAAGCAACAAAAGACTTTGGGTTTGAGTTATGATTGGTCTAGGATGTTTTGGACGCATGATCCTGAATATTATAAATGGGATCAATGGATTTTTTTGAAAATGTTTGAAAAAGGTTTGGCTTATAAAAAAGAGTCTCCTGTGAATTGGTGTTCAAAATGTAATAGTGTTTTGGCTAATGAACAAGTTCATGATGGTAAGTGTTGGAGGCATGAAGATACTTCTGTTGAGGTGAAACATTTAAGTCAATGGTATTTGAAAATAACTGATTATGCTGAGGAATTATCTGATTTTAGTAAAGTTAAAGAATGGCCTGATTTGATAAAGAAATTGCAGAAAAATTGGATTGGGAAATCTTATGGGGTTGAGATTGATTTTGAGATTGAGGGTGAGAAGTGGTCTGTTTTTACAACTCGTGCAGATACTATTTTTGGAGTTACATTTATGGTTGTTTCAGCGCAACATTCTAGGTTAATGGATTTGGTTAGTGATGGGCAGAAGAAAGATGTTGAAAAATTTATTAAGAAGTTGAATTCTGTTTCTGAGGAAGATATTGATAAGTTGGAGAAGGAAGGGGTTTTTACAGGGGCTTATGCTGTTAATCCTATTAATGGTGAGAAGATTCCTGTTTATGCTGGGAATTTTGTTTTGGCTGATTATGGTTCTGGAATGGTTATGGCTGTTCCTGCTCATGACCAGAGAGATTTTGGATTTGCTAAAAAATATGGGATTGAGATTAAGGAAGTTGTTGATGGCGGGGATGTTAAAAGTAAGGTTTATACTGGTGACGGTGTTTTGATTAATTCTGGACAGTTTGATGGATTGAATAATCGTGAGGCAATTGATAAAATAGCTGATTATTTGA